>CBFDUE010000035.1:0-22618 GCA_965613025.1 uncultured bacterium | reverse complement strand
GAGATGGTGATGCCTGGTGATAATGTGACGTTAGAGGTATCGTTGATAACGCCTGTTGCGTTGGAGAAGGAGCTTAGATTTGCGATCAGGGAAGGTGGTAAGACTGTGGGTGCAGGTGTGGTAAGTGAAATAATTGAATAAGGAGGTCTGGGGATAAGGGATGATATCAAATCAGAAGATCAGAATCCGTCTTAAGGCGTATGACCATAAGCTTTTAGATCAGGCGGCTAAAGAGATTGTGGAAACCGCAAGGGATACCGGGGCACGTGTTGCTGGACCCATACCTCTTCCCACAGTTATAAATAAATTTTGTGTCTTAAGATCACCACATATCGATAAGAAATCCAGAGAGCAATTTGAGATACGCACCCATAAAAGGCTCTTAGATATACTGGAGCCTACACAACAGACTATTGATGCATTGATGAAACTGGATCTTCCAGCAGGTGTGGATGTGGAGATAAAACTTTAAAGCTGGGGAAGTTAGGATATGGTAGATACTATATTTGGAATAAAATTAGGCATGAGCAGATATTTCTTACAGAATGGTGAAGTGGTTCCGGTAACCATCATTCAAGCAGGCCCCTGTTATGTGATACAGAAGAAGAGTGTGGAAAGAGAGGGGTATAACGCTATACAGGTAGGGTTTATCCCTCAAAAGGAGCAGAGGATTAATAAACCTCTAAGGGGGCATTTTGAAAAGGCAGGGTGTGGATTCTTTAAATATCTTAGAGAGATAAGGGTAGAAGATCCAGATAAGTTTGAATTGGGTCAGGAAATAAGGGTGGATATGTTTCAGATAGGGGATCTGGTCCAGGTCAGTGGCAAAAGCAAAGGAAGGGGATTTCAAGGTGTTATGAAGAGGTGGGGATTTGCAGGTGGAAGGGATAGCCACGGTGCAGAGTGGCATAGGAAGACAGGTTCCATCGGGCCTACCACATTTCCAGGAAGGGTGATTAAAGGGAAGAAGCTCCCTGGAAGGATGGGAAATAGCAGAGTTACCATTAAAAATCTGAGGGTTATAGATGTTAGGCCTGAAGAGAATATTATTGCAATAAAAGGTGGTGTTCCAGGTTCCAGAAATAGCATAGTTGAAATAAAGAAGATCTCTTAAAGTGAGTTAAAGGGAAGATGGCAAAGATTGAGGTATATAATTTAAGAAAAGAGAAGGTGGATGAGATAGAATTGAAGGATGATATATTTAATGTGCCTGTTAAATCGCATATCCTTCATAGGGTTGTAGTTGCTCAACTTGCAAACAGGAGAGCGGGAACTGCATCTACAAAGGGAAGGAGTGAAATAAAGCTTTCAAAGAGGAAGCTCTGGAGGCAGAAAGGCACAGGTAGAGCAAGGGTAGGAGCTGCATCTTCTCCTATAAGACGAGGAGGAGGTGTTGCCTTTGGGCCAAAACCCAGAAAATATATTATAAGGGTTCCTAAGAAGATAAAGAGGCTGGCATTAAAGATGGCACTCAGTGATAAATATGGTGAGTCAAAGCTTCTGGTTTTACAGGAGCTTAAGCTTCCACGAATTAAGACAAAGGATTTTTTGGAGTTATTGAAGACATTTTCAATTGATAAGGCCCTCTTTGTTACAAATGGAAAAGAGAGAAATTTTGAACTCTCATCCAGAAATGTGCCCGGGATAAAGGTCATGAGATATGAAGGACTAAATGTGTATGATTTACTCAGGTATGAATATCTGGTCATGGAAAGAGCCGCAATAGAAAAGGTGCAGGAGGTGTTGTCACCCTAATGGATATACACAAGGTAATTATTGGTCCATATATTACAGAGAAGAGCACTATTCAGAAGGAGAGTTTCAATCAGGTAACCTTTAAGGTTCATAAAAAGGCAAATAAGATAGAGATAAAGGAGGCGGTGGAGAAGCTTTTAAAGAAAAGGGTATTAGAGGTTCGCACCATTAATGTGAAGGGAAAGAAGAGAAGAATGGGAAGAATTGAGGGAAAGAGGCCTGATTGGAAAAAGGCTATTGTAAAACTTGCTCCTGGTGAAAGCATTGAATTTTTTGAAGGGGTTTAGTGAAAGATGGGTATAAAGACAGTTAGACCCACATCTCCTGGAAGAAGGTTTCAGACATATCTCACCTATGAGGAGATCACTCGTAAAGGGCCTGAAAGATCTCTTACCATATCTCTCCCCCGAAAGGCAGGCAGAAATTCAGCAGGGAGGATTACCTGTAGACACCATGGGGGTGGACATAAGAGGCTTTACAGAATCATTGATTTTAAGAGAGATAAAGATGGAATACCCGCAAAGGTCGCTGCCATTGAATATGATCCTAACAGAAGTGCTAATATTGCACTTCTTCATTATGTAGATGGGGAGAAGAGATACATAATTGCACCTGATGGGCTTAAGGTGGGAGATCAGATAATTTCAGGGGAAGGTGCAGAGATAAAGGTGGGAAATGCCTTATATCTTAAAGACATCCCCTTGGGCACCTTAATCCATAATATTGAATTAAAACCCGGGCATGGCGCTCAGATCGTAAGGAGTGCTGGAACATATGCGCAGATAATGGCAAAAGAGGGTAAATATGCCCAAATCAGGCTTCCGTCAGGTGAGATAAGGCTTATTCCTTTGAATTGTAAGGCCACCATTGGACAGGTGGGAAATATTGATCATGAAAATATCAGTATTGGAAAGGCAGGGAGAGCTCGCTGGATGGGTAGAAGGCCCCATGTGCGTGGAGTTGCCATGAACCCGGTGGATCATCCCCACGGAGGTGGAGAGGGAAGGACCTCTGGCGGAAGGCATCCGGTAAGCCCGTGGGGGGTGCCCACTAAGGGATATAAGACCAGGAGAAGAAAGGCAAGTGATCGGTATATAGTTAAGAGAAGAAGATAAGGAGGTTATTAGATTTGGCCAGATCCTTAAAAAAAGGACCGTTTGTGGATGATCATCTACTTAAAAAGGTTAGAAAGGCAAGGGAGACTAAAAGCAGGCAGATTATTAAGACCTGGTCAAGGAGAAGCACCATTCTTCCAGAATTTGTGGGGCTTACATTTGCGGTTCATAATGGAAGGAAGTTTATACCGGTATTTGTAACAGAAGAGATGGTCGGGCATAAATTAGGAGAGTTTGCTCCTACCAGGACATTTTATGGACATGCTGGAGATAAAAAGACCAGAGTGAGGGAGAAGAAGAAATAATGGAAGTTAGAGCAGTTGCAAAATATGTAAGGATCTCTCCCAGGAAGGTCAGGCTTATAATGGATCAGATCAGGGGTAAGCAGGTAGAGGAGGCATTAAATATCTTAAAATTTTCACCCAAAAAAGGTGCAAGGCTATTAAAGAAGCTTGTAGATAGTGCCATTGCCAATGCTGAAAACAATTTTAATATTGATGTGGACAGGCTCTACATCAAGAGAATATATGCAGATCAAGGCCCCACCCTTAAGAGATACAGGGCCAGGGCATTGGGTAGGGCCACCATGATAAGGAAAAGAACCAGTCATCTTACTGTAATTCTGGATGAAAGATAAAGGAGGGTAGTGATTTGGGACAGAAGGTCCATCCTATAGGTTTTAGGTTGGGGATAACAAAGACATGGAATTCCAGATGGTTTGCAAACAAAAAGGAATACAGAGATTATATATATGAAGATTATAAGATCAGGAAACATATTAAGGAGAGATTTCAGCAGGCAGGGATCTCCAAGATTGAGATTGAGAGGGCATCCAATAAGGTGAAGGTAAGGATCTATACCGCAAGGCCTGGACTTATAATAGGAAAACGGGGTGTGGAGATAGATAACTTGGGAAGAGAACTGAGAGACATGATCAAAAAAGAGGTATTTACTGATATCCAGGAGGTAAGAAAGCCTGAAGTGGATGCACAACTAGTGGCAGAGAATGTGGCGCTTCAGATAGTCAGGAGGGTCTCTTTTAGACGGGCTATGAAGAAGGCAGTAAGTTCTTCTCTTCGCTTTGGTGCACAGGGAATTAAGATTGCATGCGCAGGAAGGCTTGGGGGAGCAGAGATGGCTCGGCGAGAGTGGTATAGGAAGGGGAGAGTGCCACTTCAGACACTGAGGGCAGATATAGATTATGGATTTGCAGAGGCCTTTACCACATATGGAGTAATTGGGGTAAAGGTGATCATATATAAAGGAGATATATTACCAGAGAAGGGAGCATAAGGAGAGGATATGCTTGCACCGGGAAAGGTAAAATACAGATACAGGCAGAAAGGCAGAATGAGGGGTAAGGCCATTCATAAAGGGGGGACTATTGAGTTTGGAGATTATGGTCTCCAGGCAATGGAACCGGGCATAATCACTGCACGACAGATAGAGGCAGCACGAATTGCCATTACAAGATATCTTAAAAAGGGTGGAAAGATATGGATAAGGATATTTCCGGATAAACCCTTAACAAAGAAGCCTGCAGAGACCAGGATGGGAAAGGGGAAAGGTTCTATTGATCAGTGGGCATCGGTAATTAAGAAGGGCAGGATACTTTACGAGATTGAAGGTGTGAGTGAGGAGCTGGCAAAAGAGGCATTGAGAAGGGCTGGAAATAAGTTACCTGTGGTTACCAGATTTGTAAAGAGGGGTGTAGTATAGATGTTAAAGCCGGAAGAGCTAAGACAGATGACTATTCAGGAACTCAGAGAGAAGGAGAGGGAGCTTTCAGAGAAACTTATGGGATTGAGATTTCAAAAGGCCACAGGTGAGCTTGAAAACCCTGCAATGCTTAAGACAATGAGGAGAGATCTTGCCAGAGTAAAGACAATCCTTAGGGAAAAAGAATTGGAAGAGGAAAGGTAGAGATAGATATGAAGGAGAGGGGAATAAGAAAGAGTTTTGTGGGAAAAGTGGTAAGTGATAAGATGGATAAGACAGTGGTGGTTTTGGTAGAGACTCAAAAGAAACACCCTCTATATAAGAAGTATATTAGAAAGAGAAAGAGATATATGGCCCATGATCCTGATAATAGATGTAAGATTGGCGATGTGGTAAAGATCATAGAAAGTAGGCCTCTTAGCAAAAGAAAGAGATGGAGAGTAAGTCAGATTATAGCGAGAGGATCCATAAGAGATCTAAGAGACTTAGAGACAGAGGAAGAACAGGGGGTATCGGAGTAAGAGATGATACAGACTCAGACAAGATTGAGTGTAGCAGATAATTCAGGTGCAAAGGAGATAATGTGTATTAGGGTGTTGGGAGGAACCAGAAAGAGATATGCCCGAATTGGGGATGTAATTATTGCATCTGTAAAAGATGCCATTCCTAATTCTAAGGTAAAAAAGGGGGATGTGGTAAGGGCGGTAGTGGTAAGGACAAGAAAGGAGATGAGAAGACCTGATGGCACATATATAAAGTTTGATGATAATTCTGCAGTGCTTATCAATCAGCAGAATGAGCCCATAGGAACCAGGATATTTGGCCCAGTGGCACGAGAATTGAGGGCAAAAAATTTTATGAAGATAATATCTCTTGCTCCTGAGGTGGTTTAGATATGGCAAAATTTTCAATTAAAAAGGATGACAAGGTAATGGTTATTGCAGGGAAAGACCGAGGCAAGATAGGTACTGTGCTTAAAGTGGATAGAAAGAAGGAGAGGGTAGTGGTCGAAAAGGTAAATATGGTAAAGAGGCATACAAGGCCTGGGGGAAGACATGCACAGGGAGGAATAATAGAAAAGGAGGCACCTATCCACATATCTAATGTCATGTTGGTCTGTAATAAGTGTGCTCAGCCCACAAGGGTAGGAAGGAAGATACTGGAAGATGGCTCCAAAAGCAGGGTATGTAAGAAATGCGGCGAATTAATAGATGTATAATTATAGAGGAGGTGTTGGTTGCCAAGGTTAAAGGAGATATATTTTAAAGAAGTAGTTCCTGCAATGATCAAAGAGTTTGGGTATAAGGGAGTGATGGCTGTTCCGCGATTAGAGAAGGTCTCGTTAAATATGGGGTTGGGAGAGGCCATCTATAACATAAAGGTTTTGGAGAAGGCAATTGAGGAGTTAACCCTGATTGCAGGGCAAAGAGCAGTAATGACTAAGGCCAAAAGATCCATTGCAGGTTTTAAATTGAGAGCAGGGATGCCCATTGGATGTAAGGTAACCATAAGGGGAGACAGGATGTATGATTTCTTAGATAAATTTTTTCATATCTCTCTTCCCAGGATTAAGGATTTTAAGGGAATTCCAGATAGTATCTTTGACGGACATGGAAATTGCACCATTGGGATTAAGGAGCATATCATATTTCCTGAAATAGATTACGATAAGATAGATAAGATAAAGGGATTGAATGTGACAATTGTAACTACTGCAAAGACGGATCCTGAAGCCTATTTTTTGCTTAAGATGTTGGGCATGCCATTTAGGAGTTAAAGGAGGAGATTTTAAGAGTTATGGCAAAAAAATCTTGGAGGGTTAAGGCACAGCGGGAGCCGAAGTTTTCCACAAGAAGATATAATAGGTGCCCAATATGTGGAAGGGCAAGGGCCTTTTTAAGAAGATTTGGTATGTGCCGTATCTGTTTTAGAACAATGGCTCTGAGGGGTGATATACCAGGAGTGATAAAGTCAAGCTGGTAAAGGAGAAGTGCTAATGGTAATGACAGATCCCATAGCTGACATGTTAACAAGGATCAGAAATGCCTTAATGGTATCACATGAAACTGTTGATGTGCCCTTTTCAAAGATAAAGGCAGAGATCCTGAAAGTTATGAAAGACGAAGGTCTTATAAAAAACTTTCAGATAATTGAAGAGGATAAAAAGAAAGATATCAGGATATTCTTAAGATATGATGAAAAGGGAAGATCTGTAATATATGGGCTTAAGAGGATAAGTAAGCCAGGCAGAAGGGTCTATGTGAAATGCGATAAGATCCCCAGATCTCTGAGTGGGTATGGTGTAAATATTCTTTCTACATCTCAGGGAGTTATGAGTGATAGAGAGGCAAGGAAGAAGAGGTTGGGTGGGGAATTGCTCTGCTGTGTCTGGTAAAAGATATGAAGGGGAATGAGTATGTCAAGAGTAGGTAAAAAACCCATAGAGATTCCAAAAGGTGTTACTGTTGAAATTCGTAATGAAAAGATATTGGTAAAGGGTCCTAAAGGACAATTGGATCTTAAGCTATCCCCTAAGGTAGTGGTGGAAAGGGATGACAGACAGATAAGAGTGAGTGTGTCAGAAGAAAACAGAAAGACTAAGGCATTGCATGGTCTTTATAGATCTTTAATTGCCAATATGGTTAAAGGAGTCGCCGATGGTTATGAGAAGCAGCTTGAGATAGTGGGCATTGGATACAGGGCGGAAATCGCTGGTGATAAGCTGAGATTGTTTTTAGGATATTCTAATCCTATCGATTTCCCTCTCCCTCAAGGTATAAGTGCCAAGGTGGAAAAGACCAGAATTACCATTTCAGGAATTGACAAACAGCTTGTGGGGGAGGTGGCCGCAAAGATTAGAGCCCTTAGAAGACCCGATCCATATAAAGGAAAGGGTATTAGATATGTAGATGAAGTTATCAGAAAGAAGGCAGGAAAGGCAGGAGCTAAATAGGTATGAAGAAGAGCAGGGTTGAGGCCAGAAAGATAAGGCAGAAGAGGGTTAGAAAGAAGATAAGAGGGACACCAAAAAGCCCCAGACTTTGTGTCTACAGATCTCTAAGACATATATATGCACAGATAATTGATGATGTAAGTGGAAGGACTCTTGTGGCTGCCTCCAGCCTTTCTCCTGAGATAAGAGATCAGGTAAAGGGTAAAAGCGGAAACAAGGAAGGAGCAGCTATTGTAGGTAATCTTATTGCGAAAAAGGCAATAGATAAGGGGATAAAAAAGGTGGTTTTTGATAGAAATGGATTTCTCTATCATGGAAGGGTCAAGGCCCTTGCAGAAGCGGCAAGGGAAGGTGGATTAATCTTTTGAAAAAGGGGGGAGCATTTCAGTTGATAGCAGGTAGAGATGAAGATATTCAGTTAATAGAGAAGGTAGTCCATATCAGTAGAGTAACAAAGGTAGTAAAAGGTGGAAGGAGATTTCGTTTTAGTGCTATTGTAGTTGTTGGGGATGGCAATGGAAATGTAGGATGTGGTGTGGGTAAGGCCCAAGAGGTTCCAGATGCAATCAGGAAGGGGACAGAGAAGGCAAAGAAAGATATGAGAAAGGTTCCCATAGTAAATGGAACCATCCCTCATGAGATCATAGGGAATTGGGGGGCAAGTAAGGTTCTGCTTAAACCTGCTGCTCCTGGAACTGGAATCATAGCAGGTGGAGCAGTAAGGGCTGTTATTGAAGCAGTGGGAATTCAAAATATATTAACAAAATGTATTGGAAGCAGGAATCCCCACAATGTGGTAAAGGCAACCATTAAAGGGCTTGAATCCCTCAGGAGTCCTGAAGAGATAAGGAGAATGAGGAGTATAGGCTGATATGACGATGGTAAAGATCACCTTAGTGAGGAGTATGATAGGGACTAATAAAAAGGTAAGAGAGACCCTTAGAAGCCTTGGGCTTACAAAGATGCATAAAACCGTATATAAGAAGAATACTCCCCAGATAAGGGGCATGTTAAATAAGGTGATACATATGGTCAGGCTGGAAATTGTTGAAGATGAGGAGAATAGGTGATGAAACTCTATGAGCTATCTCCAGCAAGGGGGTCAAAAAAGAAGAGAAAGAGGGTGGGAAGGGGGCCAGGATCTGGTCATGGAAAGACCTCGTGTAGAGGACATAAGGGGCAGAAGTCCAGATCAGGAGGAAGTATTCCACCTACCTTTGAAGGGGGACAGATGCCGCTTCACAGAAGGCTCCCTAAGAGGGGATTTAAAAATATATTCAAAAAGAGCTATAGCATCTTAAATATCAGGGACTTAAATAGATTTGGGGATAAAGAAGAGTTAGATCTGGAGGATCTAAAGAGGTTTGGAGTATATGATGAAAGGGATGTAGGTGTAAAACTTTTGGGAGACGGAGAGATAGACAGACCCATAAAGATAAGGGTCCATAAAGCCAGTAAAAAGGCCATTGAAAAAATTGAGGCAGCTGGAGGAAAGGTAGAGATAATAGGGTAGGAGAAGATGTTTGGAGGCATTCAAAATATAGGAAAGATTCCTGAGCTTAAACGCAGGATCCTTTTTACTCTGTTTATGCTTGCAGTATATAGGGTGGGGTGTCATATACCTACTCCCGGAGTAAATGGAGAGGCACTTGCTGCATTTTTTAGCCAGAAGCAGGGGACACTGTTTGGTCTGGTGGATATGTTTTCAGGTGGTGCTATGAGAAAGATGTCTGTAATGGCTCTCGGAATTATGCCATATATAAGTGCCTCCATTATCTTAGAGCTACTCACTGTGGTGGTTCCATACTTGGAGAAATTAAAAAAGGAAGGTGAGCAGGGAAGGAAAAAGATTGTTCAGCTTACTCGCTATGGGACCATAATTCTCAGTATGATTCAGGGTTTTGGTATAGCTATTGGACTTGAAAGGATGGCCTCCCCTACAGGTGTTCCAGTGGTTCCAATGGGAGGATGGGGATTTAGATTGCTTGCAGTGATAACATTGACAGCAGGAACCGCATTTTTGATGTGGCTGGGTGAGCAGATCACCGAAAGGGGTATTGGAAATGGTATTTCCCTTATCATATTTGCAGGGATTGTGGCAAGGTTCCCTGTAGCAGTAGGTAATACTTTTAGACTTTTGAAGACAGGTGAGCTTTCCCCATTTTTTATGATTTTACTTTTGGCATTTATGATTGGGGTTGTGGGATTCATTGTGTTTATGGAAAGGGGGCAGAGGAGGATCCCTGTCCAATATGCTAAGAGAGTGGTTGGTAGGAGAATATACGGGGGTCAGAGCACCCATCTACCACTTAAAGTAAACACTGCAGGGGTAATTCCCCCTATCTTTGCATCTTCAATTATTATGTTTCCTGCAACAATTGCAAATTTCTTAAATATTAAGGAGTTGCCCTGGCTTCAGTATGTGGTAAATATTCTTGCTCCAGGACATATAGTCTACATACTCATATTTGTGGTATTTATAATATTCTTTTGTTATTTTTATACTGCTGTCCATTTTAATCCTGTGGATGTTGCAGATAATATGAAGAGATATGGAGGATTTATCCCTGGGATTAGGCCAGGTAAGAATACGGCAGAATATATTGACAGGGTCTTGACGAGGATCACCTTCGCAGGGGCTCTGTATGTCTCTGCTGTTTGTGTTCTTCCTCAAATTTTGATATATAAGTTCCATGTGCCATTCTATTTTGGTGGAACGGCACTTCTTATAGTGGTGGGTGTTGCAATGGATACCTCCAATGCTATTGAGTCTCATCTTATCACCAGACACTATGAAGGCTTGCTTAAGAGAGGATTTGGGAGGATAAGATAGGGATATGAAAAAGGAAGAACCCATACAGGTAGAGGGAAAGATTGTGGAGACCCTGCCAAATGCCATGTTCAGAGTGGAGCTTGCAAATGGGCATAGAATACTTGCCCACATCTCAGGTAAGATGAGGATGCATTATATAAAGCTTCTTCCAGGGGATCAGGTGGTGGTGGAATTATCCCCTTATGATCTTAGCCGTGGAAGAATTATAAGGAGGAAAAGATGAAGGTAAGGGCTTCTGCAAAAAAGATCTGTAATAAGTGTAAGATCATAAAGAGAAAAGGTGTGGTAAGGGTGATATGTGAGAATCCAAGGCATAAACAGAGACAGGGATAGGAGGTGGTAATTTGGCACGAATTGCAGGTGTAGATCTTCCAAAGGGAAAGAGGATAGAGATAGCCCTGACATATATATATGGGATAGGTAGAAGCAGTGCACAGCAGATCCTCAATGAAGCGGGTATTAGCTGGGATTTAAAGCCAGAGGAGCTTTCTGACCAACAGATAAATGCCATCAGACAGATCATTGATTCAAAATATAAGGTGGAAGGGGATCTTAGAAGAGAAGTTGCGATGAATATAAAGCGTCTTATAGATATAGGATCTTATAGAGGATTAAGGCATAGACGGGGGTTACCTGTAAGAGGTCAGAGAACACATACAAATGCAAGGACAAGAAAGGGCCCAAGAAGACAGATCGGTTCAAGGAAAAAGAGATAGAGGGGGATAATTAAGAGATGGCCAAGAAGGGTAGAAGAAGAGCAAAGAAGGAAAAGAAGAATGTTCCAACTGGAATAATTCATATACAGTCCACATTTAATAATACAATTGTGACAGTTACAGATCCTGAAGGAAATGTAATTGCCTGGTCAAGCGCTGGAAAGAATGGATTTAAAGGTTCCAGAAAGAGCACCCCATTTGCAGCTCAGGTGGCAGCCCAAGATGCACTAAAGCAGGCTATGGAACATGGAATGCGATCTGCTGAAGTGAGGATTAAGGGGCCTGGAGTGGGAAGGGAGGCAGCCCTTAGAGCACTTCAGATGGGGGGCTTTACTGTTACAATGATCAGGGATGTAACTCCCATTCCTCATAATGGGTGTCGTCCACCAAAGAGAAGGAGAGTGTAGATAGTAAAGGAGGTTAATCTTGGCAAGATATAGAGGGCCTGTGTGCAGGTTGTGTAGAAGGGAAAATCTGAAGCTCTTTTTAAAAGGTGACAGGTGTTATGGGGATAAGTGTGCTTTTGATAGACGTCCCTATCCACCCGGACAGCATGGTCAGAGAAGAGGAGGAAAGATATCTGATTACAGGCTTCAGCTCAGGGAAAAGCAAAAGGTTAAAAGGATTTATGGTGTTTTGGAGGGTCAATTTAGGAGATATTATGAATTAGCGGCAAAGAGAAAGGGTATCACTGGAGTTAATCTATTAATTATTTTAGAGAGCAGATTAGATAATCTGGTCTATAGGGCAGGATTTGCAGGCTCAAGGGCTCAGGCAAGGCAGCTTGTAAGACATGGACATATCCTTTTAAATGGAAGAAAGGTAAACATACCTTCTTGTCTTTTAAAACCGGGTGATGTAATTGAGGTGAGGAACAAGAGTAGGGAGTTAAAGGTAATTAAGGATGCAATGGAGACAGTGGTAAGAAGAGGGATTCCCACCTGGATTGAAGTTGATAAGGAGAAATTTAAGGCAACCTTAAAAGATCTTCCTAGGAGAGAAGATATTACCATACCAGTTCAGGAACAGCTTATAGTTGAATTATATTCTAAATAAAAGTCATTAAGGAAGGGGGTATATTGATTGGTTGATTTAAGAGCCAGAAACTGGAGAGAGCTTATAAGACCTAAGAGGGTCCAGGTAGAGGAAGAGACCCATACAGATACATATGGAAAGTTTATTGTGGAGCCATTAGAGAGAGGATTTGGTATAACAATTGGGAATTCCTTAAGAAGGATTATACTCTCTTCCATACAGGGTTCTGCCATTGTATCTGTTAAGATTGATGGAGTATTACATGAATTTTCCACCATCCCAGGTGTCTTAGAGGATGTAACAGAGATCATATTAAATCTCAAAGGGGTGCGTTTTAAACTAATAGATGTAGAGGAAGCCACTGTAAGGCTTTCTAAGGAAGGTGAGGGAGAGGTAAGGGCAGGAGATATTGAGACAGGAGATTCGGCAGTTGTGCTTAATCCTGATCATTATATAGCCACTCTTTCCCCTGAAGGCAGACTGCATATGGAGATGGTGGTAAGGATGGGGAAAGGATATGTTCCTGCTGAAAAAAACAAGGATAGGGATCATGAAATAGGAGTTATACCTGTTGATGCCCTATTTAGCCCTATAAAGAAGGTAAACTATATTGTGACCAATACAAGGGTTGGTCAGATTGCTGACTACGATAAGCTCATCTTAGAGGTTTGGACTGACGGAAGTGTTTTGCCAGAGGATGCACTTGCATATGCTGCAAAGATATTAAAGGAGCAGATGAATCCCTTCATCAATTTTGAAGAAGAGCCTGAACCAGAAGAGATGGAAGAGGAGGAAAAGGAGGCAGATCTTCTGTTTGAAAATCTGTTTAGACCTGTTTCAGAGCTTGAATTATCAGTAAGATCCGCTAATTGTCTCAAAAATGCAAATATTACCTTAATAGGTGAGCTGGTTCAACGGACAGAAGCAGAGATGCTAAAGACCAAAAATTTTGGTCGTAAGTCTCTTAGTGAGATAAAGAATATACTTGCTGAAATTGGACTCTCCTTAGGTATGAATCTGGATGAACTTGATAGGTCAATGAAAAAAAAGAGATTAGAAAAAGGGAAAAAGGTTTAGATCATGAGACATAGAAAGGCGACATTGAAGCTTGGAAGGACTAAGGCACATAGAAAAGCCATGTTTAGAAATATGGTTACAAGCCTCTTTAAATATGGCCAGATTGAGACAACTGATGCAAAGGCAAAACCTCTGAGATCATTTGTGGAGCGTATGATAACCCTTGCCAAAAGAGGGGATCTCCATGCAAGAAGACAGGCATTGGCATTTATAAAGGATAAGAGTCTTACCCATAAACTCTTTGACGAGATGGTAGAGCAATTCACCGATAGACAGGGCGGATATGTAAGGATCATTAAAAAGGGATTTAGGAAAGGTGATGGAGCACCTGTATCTATTGTTCAATTGATCACTAAGGACAGTGAATATCTTAAATCTAAAAGACAGAAGAAAAAAGAGACTAAGAAGGCTGATGAAGAGCAAAAAGATAAGAAGGCTGATGAATAGACCTTGTGATGAAGGAAGACCTCCTTGCTGTATAACAGCAAGGAGGTTTTTTTATGTCTTAACTATAGGGTTCAGGGGTCTAAGATGTTAAATCATAAAGATATATTAAGCATGTCTCAGCTAACCCCTGCTGAGATAGAGCTTATCTTAAATACTGCTGATTCTCTTAAAGAGATAATGAGAAGGGATATTAAAAAGGTCCCTACATTAAGAGGAAAGAGTATAATTAGCTTTTTTTATGAACCGAGCACCAGGACAAGGACTTCATTTGAAATGGCTGCAAAGATGCTAAGTGCTGATACCATAAGCATCTCAGCATCTACAAGCAGTATGGTAAAGGGTGAGACCCTTATTGACACTGCAAAGAATTTACAGGCAATGAGGCCTGATCTTATAATTATCAGACACTCATGCAGTGGTGCACCTCATCTCATAGCCAGGCATGTTAAAGCAAATGTGATAAATGCTGGAGATGGCATAAATGAACATCCCACTCAAGCTCTCTTAGATCTATACACTATCAGAGAGAAGAAGGGCAGAATTGGAGGGCTTAAAGTATTGATTGTGGGGGACATTGCCCACAGCAGGGTTGCCAGATCAAATATAATAGGACTTAAAAAGATGGGGGCTGAAGTTACGGTATCTGGCCCCCCTACCATGATTCCTGTGTATATGGACTCCTTAGGTGTGGAGGTTGTATATAATCCTAAGGAGGCCATTAAAGAGAAAGATGTGGTAATGGCTTTGAGGATTCAGCTTGAAAGACAAAAGAGTAATCTTTTCCCAAGCCTAAGAGAGTATTCCAGCTTTTTTTCTATTTCAGAGGATCTTATGGAATATGCAAAGGATGATGTTATGATAATGCACCCAGGACCTATAAATAGGGGGGTGGAGATATCATCAGAAGTTGCAGATGGACCCTATTCAGTGATACTTGACCAGGTGGAAAATGGAGTGGCAATAAGAATGGCTCTTTTATATCTTCTTATTGGGGGAGGTAGAGGTGGCAATTTTAATTAGAGGGGGCATTGTTGTATCACCATTTAGGGAAAAGGTCGAAAAAAAGGATATATTAATTGAAAAAGGAATAATTTCAAAAACTTATGATCCTAATACATTTAAGGACTCAAAAGATAGGCTTAAAGAGATCAATGCAGAGGGAAAACTTGTTGTGCCAGGGCTTGTGGATATGCATGTTCACTTAAGAGAGCCTGGATATGAATACAAAGAGACGATTCTTACAGGGAGTATGGCCGCAGTTGCAGGAGGATTCACAAAGATCTGCTGTATGCCTAATACAAATCCCATAAATGATAATAGCTCAGTTACAGAATTTATAATTTCACAGGCAAAAAAGGCCAACCTTTTAGAGGTGTTTCCCATTGCATCCATAACAGTGGGACAAGAAGGTAAAAGGCTAACAGAGTTTGGAGATCTTAAAGAGGCTGGTGCAATCGGTGTTTCTGACGATGGAAGGCCTTTGGTAAATAGTGAATTAATGAGAAGGGCATTGGAGTATGCCAGTTATCATTCCTTAACTGTAATTTCTCATTGTGAAGATCTTTATCTTTCTGATAATGGACATATGCACGAAGGAGAGATATCCACAAAGATTGGACTCAGGGGCATTCCCTCAGAGAGTGAAGAGATAATGGTATTTAGAGATGTAATGCTTGCAAAATTAACACATTGCCATATCCATATTGCCCATGTTAGCACAAAAGGGGCTGTTGAGATAATAAAAAGAGCAAAAGAGGAAGGTATACCTGTTACAGCAGAAACTGCCCCCCATTATTTCTCATTGGATCATAGGGCAGTTATAGGATATGACACCAATGCAAAGGTAAATCCACCATTGAGAAGTGAGGAAGATAGAGAAAGTATAAAAAAGGCCTTAAAGGAGGATATTATAGATGTAATTGCAACAGATCATGCACCTCATAGCCCCTTAGAGAAAGACCTGGAATTTGAAAATGCCGCATTTGGGATGATAGGGCTTCAGACAGCACTTCCTCTTACCCTTTCACTTGTTCATGAAGGTGTCTTAGATATTGTTCAGGCGATTAAAAAGCTTTCGTTAAATCCCTGTAAGATAATGGGTCTGGATGGAGGTGATATACGGGAAGGGGTAAGGGCAGATATCACTATAGTTGATCCTCAGATTGAATATGTATTTAATAAGGACATGATTCTTTCAAAGAGTAAGAATACCCCTTTTTTGAATAAAAAGATGCAGGGTATGGCCATAATAACAATTTCAGGAGGCAGAATTGTCTGGGAAAAGGGAAGGATCAATACTGATCATTGATGATGAAAAGGGGATGAGGGAATTTTTAGAGATATTTTTAGGCAATGAGGGATATAATGTAAAAGGTGTTGCTACGGGAAAAGAGGCCATAAGGGAGCTCAAATCCAATAGTTATGACCTTCTTGTAGTGGATCTTAGACTTGAAGATATGGATGGATTGGATGTGTTAAGAGAGGCTAAGAGGATATCATCCGATATTATGGCCATTATAATCTCTGCATATGCAACTGCTGATACTGCGGTTGAGGCTATGAAAAGGGGGGCATATGATTATCTTCCAAAGCCCTTTGATGTGGATGAGCTTTTAAACATCGTAGATGATGCACTTCATAGCAAGGATTCTTCTAAAAAATTATCTTCTAAAAAGGAAAAAGATCTTCATTTTGGTTGTCTTATTGGTGAAAGCCCCCAGATGCATAAGATTTATGAGCTTATAGAAAAGGCTGCATCCACCAAAAGTAATGTCCTGATATCTGGTGAAAGTGGAACAGGTAAAGAATTGGTCGCTCGGGCCATACATTTTGAAAGTAACAGGAAAAATAAACCCTTTGTGGTGATTAATTGTGCTGGGATTCCAGAGACCCTATTGGAAAGCGAACTTTTTGGATATAAAAAAGGAGCCTTTACTGGAGCAATATCAGACAAAGAGGGCCTATTTGATGTGGCTCATGGAGGCACTGTTTTTTTTGACGAAATTGGTGAGCTTCCCATGCCTTTGCAGGCAAAGCTGCTTAGGGTAATTCAAGAAAGAAGATTTAAGGCTCTTGGTGGGATAGAGGAAAAGGAGGTGGATGTTAGATTTATATCTGCCACAAATAAGGATCTTGAAAAAGAGGTCATTGAGGGTAGATTCAGAGAAGATCTCTTTTTTAGATTAAATGTCATCCATATCCATATTCCCCCCCTTAGAGAAAGAGAGGGTGACATTCCCCTGCTTGCTAATCATTTCCTTAAAAAATATTCAGAGGAACTGGGAAAAGAGGTTAAGAAGATATCCACCTATGCATTGACTATATTAAAGGATTACCCATTTCCTGGAAATGTCCGTGAACTTGAAAACATCATTGAAAGAGGTGTAGCGCTTGAAAGCTCTAATATTATTCTTCCTGAAAGCCTCACCTTAAGCAATATGAAAAAGCTAAGCCAGATTGAAGATAAGAGGTTGATTGAAAGAATCCCAGGGGAGGAAGGATTCAATTTAGATGAAATTATGAATGAAATAGAGAAGAGCTACATTGAAAAGGCACTTGATCTATCTAAGGGCTCAAAGGCGCGGGCTGCGGATCTCTTAGGCATAAGCCCGGATTCCCTTAAATATAGGATAAAAAAATTGGGTTTAGATAGGTGAAATTCACCCACCTTGGGGTGAATTTCACCTATTCATTATATATATTTTTATTGATATTTAAATTTAGATGATATATTAAGCAGTTGAGAGCTTTGAATTTTTCAAAGCTCTCAGAAAAAAGCAGTAATTATGGGTTATTTTAAGTAAATCTTTGGGGTCTGGGGGTGTAACCCCCAGTGTAAAAAGGGGTTTGCAAAGGTCTCACAGTAACTTAAAAAATTTTAGGTATAATTTTTGCTTAAAAAGTTCTATAAAATATAGAAAGGGGGTGATATAAGAAGAGGAGGGAGTAAGATAATATCTATAATAATCTTTTAGAAAGGAGGTAGCTAAGATCATGTTAATTAAGATGATGGATAAGGATTCAAAGGGTTTTACATTGATTGAATTGATGATTGTCATTGCTATTATTGGAATTCTTGCAGCCATTGCAATTCCTCAATTCAGCGCATATAGAAAAAGAGGATATAATTCAGCAGCACAGTCTGATCTGAAAAATGCAATCACTGCTCAAGAGGGTTATTTTGTTGATAATCAGACATATGCAACAAGCACAAGTGATTTAACATCATATGGATATCAACAATCAGCTAATGTTACTGTAAGTATCACTGCTGGGCAGGATGCATATACTATGAGTGCCTACCATTCAAGTGGTGATAAGACATATACTATTACAGGTCCCGGTGGCACAATAGGAGCAACATCATAAGATATGATTTTTAAGGAAGGCAGGTTAATCAACCTGCCTTCCTTATTATATTGGGAGAAAATATGCCAAAAGAGAGGGGATTTACTCTGATTGAATTGATGATAGTAATAGCTATTATTGGTATATTAAGTGCAATTGCTATCCCCCAATTTAATAAATATAGGACAAGGGCATTAAATAATACTGCCCTATCAGATCTAAAACATGCCATAAATGCTCAAGAGGCCTATATGGCAGAAAATAGTGTCTATACAGATTCAATCTCAGATCTTCAATCTTATGGATTCCGATCTTCTTCCAATGTTACTTTACAGATAACAAGTTCGTCTGATCTCTATACTATGATGACGTGGCATCAATCGGGTGATAGGACATATTCAGTTTCCAGTGAGCAGGGGATTATTGGGGTTATATCAGATTAAATTTACTTTTCCGCTTAATATAGGAAGCTTTATTATATATTTTTCAAATCTTGTAAATGAATTCAAATTAAATAACTATTCATTAACGAAAGATAATCCATTAATATTAGCGGATAAATTTGAAAGCAAAAATTTAGGATAAGCTTATACTATATCAGGTATAAAATTATGTTATAAGGTAACTGTTTAAACAATGAAACCTCATATTATAAAGTTAGATTTAGTAATCCCTGTTTATAATGAAGAAGAAAATTTAACTCTATTATACAAAAGAGTACGTAATGTATTTAAAGACTTAAAAGAGATTAAATGGCGAATCATCTATATCAATGATGGCAGTGAAGATTCCTCTTTAGATATAATGCTGGAACAACAAAAAAAGGATTCTCGTATTGAAATCATAGATCTTTCAAGAAATTTTGGTCACCAGGCAGCTATTGCTGCAGGACTTGCTCTTAGCGATGCAGATATTACAATCGTAATGGACGCTGACCTTCAGGATCCTCCTGAACTCATCCCGGAGCTAATCTCTATGTGGAAAGAAGGAAATCAGATCGTAAGAGCAGAGCGTTTATCTCGAAAAGAGAGAGGAATAAGAAGAATAGGATTTGAGCTATTCCATAGATTCTTTAAATGGATAAGTGATTTTCCCATACCATCCCACTCAGGGGTATTTGCTTTATTGGATAGACAGGCTGTTAAAGAGATAAATAGTCTGACAGAAAAAAATAGGTTCTTCCCAGGTCTTAGAAGCTGGATAGGATTTAAACAGGGTGTTGTATACTATGATCGAAAGGAGAGAGCAGGAGGTAAACCAAAACAATCATTAAAAAGACTTACAAAATACGCTTTTGATGCCATATTTAGCTTTTCATATAAGCCACTTAGAATCATGACTATTATGGGCATATTAATCAGTTTAATGGGCTTTGCCTTGGCAAGTGTGTTTATTATTAAGAGACTTGCAGGAATTGAGACAGCGCAGACAGGTTTCACTACCCTTGTAACAGTGATCCTATTTTTAGGAGGGGTTCAACTTATTGCTATTGGACTCTTAGGCGAATATCTCGTCCGTGTATATGATGAGGTAAAGAAAAGGCCTCTTTATATTATTAAAAGGTATTATAAAAAGTAATGAAACTATATGAAAATAGGCATAATCTTTATTTTGGAATATTTTTAATTTTTCTATTTGGTATATATTTAAAGACGATATGTCCTGTTGTATATCTGGGTGATAGCGGAGAATTAACAGCTGCTGCCTATTCCTTAGGTATTTCCCATAACAGTGGCTATCCTCTTTATTGTATTATAGGTAAGATATTCTGCCTTATCCCTATTTGTAATATTGGCTTTAGAATGAATCTTATGTCCACTTTCTTTTGTTTATTAACGGTATTTATGACTTATAAAATAATATTTAAATTTACCTCTTCCTTTATATCATCCTTTTTTGGAGCCTCCATCCTTGGCTCTTTACCTATATTTTGGTTTCAATCAGTGAGTGCAGAGGTCTATCCTCTTCATACCTTTTTTGTGGCATTTTTAATTTTAATGCTTTTGTGGTGGGAAGAAAAAAGAGAAGGACATATCTTGGTTTTATTTTTCTTTATCTTAGGATTAAGCTTTTGTAATCACCTCCAAACCCTAATGCTTTTACCTTCAATACTATTTTTTGTCTTATATATAGAAAAAAGATATCTATTTGAAAGTAAAAAGCTGATTCTTATATCTATCTTTTTTATTTTGTCTTTAACAATATACCTTTATCTGCCTATTAGAACTAAAGCAGGGGCAGCTATCCATTGGGGTGATCCTGATACCTTTAAACGCTTTTTAAGACATGTTACAGCAACTTCTCATAGAGAAGGTTATGTATTTAATAAGAGCTTTCAAGAATATGTTAGTAGAGTCAAAGATGTCTCTATTCTCATTTTAGAACAATTTAAGATATCTTTTATATTTGCCGTCTTTGGTATCCTTTATTTAATAAGAAAAAGAGGATATTGGATGTTATCCTTTTTATTAATAATAATTTTTGACTTTTTTTATACCATATTTCTTAATACAATTTCCCTTAAGGTTACGCCTTTTAATTTACCTACATGTATCATAATATCAATTTTAACAGGGATAGGTTTAAATTTAATTTTAACTTTTTTAATAAAGCAATTAAACATAAAGATTAAATTACAACCTTTACTATATTATTTGATTCTCTTTATATCTATTTTACTTTTTCTTTTTAATTTTTCTAATATTGATCAAAGTAGAAATTATACTGCCTATGAACATGCTATAAATATATTCAGATCCATTGACAATAACGGAGTAGTATTTTTAGATGGAGATAATAACATATTTCCCGTAATATATGGGCGTATCGTTGAAGGGATGCGTGAAGATGTAAGAATCTATGATAGATATAACATAATTTTTAAGACCCCCTATTTAGGGCCAAAAAAGAGGTATATACATGGTGAATGGGAGGATATTCAATCCTTACTTGAAAAGTATATTATTGAAAAGACCAATGGAAATCATATTTATTATGCTGTCTTTAATCCTAATGATATATCTCTTCCAAATAAATGCTTTCTACTTCCATATGGAATTGTAAATAAGGTAGTAAAAAAAGAAGATATTATAGTCATAGTCAAAGATATAAATAGAATATGGTCCTATTATTACAAAGAGAGCTTTTATGAGGATTTTAATAGAGATTTTATGCATAGACAAGTATGTGCATATTTTTACTTTAGTCTTGCAAAATTCTTCTTTATCATACATCAAGATCCTATAGCCATAAAAGATCTTAAAATTGCTTCAACTATTGGATATGATGATGAATCAATTCATTCTGAAATAGCTGTATTACTTATAGAAAAAGGTTATTTCAATTTAGCCTATAGGGAATTGGAGAAGGCCTTGATATATTATGATGATTTGTCTGGAGTTTATAATAATTGGGGATATTATTATTATAAAATTGGTAGATATGAGGCAGCAGTATCATATTTTAAAAAAGCAATTAAACTAAAAGATAAAAATGTGATGTACTACAATAATCTGTCACTTGCACTTTTAAAATTGGGAAAATTTAAAGAAGCACTTAAGTATCTGAAAACTTCATTAAAAATAAAAAGAAATCAGCCAGGTATACTAAAGCTTATAAAGGAATATAACCTTGAATTGGATCAATCCATTATTCAAAAAAGATAATAAAAAGATAGTAGATTTCATATTTATATTCTTAATTCATATCTTAATTTTTATCCTTTTTTTTGATGTCATAAATTTCGGACATACTCTTTATGGTTCTGATTTCATATTACAATTTTTGCCATGGAAAAAATTTATTTATGATTCGATAAGAGAATATGGAAGTATCCCCTTTTGGAATCCCTATCTGTTTTCAGGAATTCCGTTTATCTCAAATATTCAGGCATCCATCTTTTATCCTCTTGGTTTTTTATATTATTTAATACCTCCTGAAACTGCTTACCTTTTTTCAACTATGCTCCATTTTTCCTTAGGTGGCATATTTACATATATCTTTATTCGTTCAATATCAATAGGGTGTTTGGGAGCATTTATATCTTCTATCATATTTATCTTTAACGGTTTTTTTATAGGACACCTTTATGCCGGGCATCTTACATTTATCCAGACCTATATCTGGATTCCCCTTATTTTGCTCTTTTTAAAAAAGTATTTTAATACTTTGTTTTTAGGGTATGCTATCTTTTCTGGAATAGTTTTGGGTATTCAGATACTTGGAGGATTTCCACAGCTTGTTTTTTATACAGTTTTAACTATCTTTGCATATTTTATATTTAACCTGTTTTATGAAATACGAAAAAGGTCTTATAAAATTATCATTACCTATGGAATTGGTATAATTGTTATTTTATGCATAGGATTTGGAATTTCAGCGATACAAGTTTTGCCTACCTTAGAGTTTTTATCTCATTCAACCCGTGCAGGGGGTGTAAGCTATGAATTCGCTACATATGATTCTCTTCACCCTAAGGAGATGATAGAATTTTTAATACCCGATATATTTGGTAGTGTTATTGATAACACTTATTGGCTATATGAAGAAAAGTGGCATTCTTGGGAGACATGTGCCTATACAGGTATTATTCCTCTATTTTTAATAATTTTTGGAGTTAAAG
>CBFDUE010000034.1:0-23304 GCA_965613025.1 uncultured bacterium | reverse complement strand
ATACCGTACTTCTGCAGTGGACGGTCGGCCAGCGAGTGCCAGCTTGAGTGTTCGTCATTATACCCGAAAAGTTTATGGATTCCTTCCCTCTCTGCTAAAGCCAAATGGTTCACAACGATGTTTTTCCTTCCAGCAAATTCGCATACACTTCTTAACTTCTCGAAGTTCTGGGCGCTGGCCTCAAAAGCATGAACCTGCCCTTGCTTGCCCACAAATCTGGAGAAGAGTAAAGTCAATTCACCAATGTAAGCCTCTACATCAAACACAATCATGCCTTCCCTCAGATTACTAAGTAAAAAGCAACTCTTCACATTCTACTTCCATAGGCGACGCTGAAACCTTGCAAAATACCTGCCTTATCATCCCTGTGAGCCATTTTCGCCCAAATGCTCACCGTGCTTTAGACTCCCTTAACTTCATCTTTAATAATCCACTTTGCTTTCATCAGGCATGGACCAAAACTGGGAGGAGGAACCTCTCCTATGCCTAAGTAATTTCCTGCCTCAACCGTCAACTCGAAGGCATCTTGGATGGCATCAATATAGTCAGTTCCCACGAGTATTGTGGCTGAAAGGAGATACGTGCTTGGTGTCAAATTAAGCCTGTCAATCTCGCAGATAAACTCTCCTCTTTCGGGTAGATCTACGAAATCAACACCGGCCATTCTATTATGCTGAAGAAAAACAGGTGCTCCCATCATCGTTTTACAAGATATGCTTACATAAATGCGCTTATTGAAATCAGAGCGAAGTTTTATGAACTGTAGCACGATCTTTAGAGGCTCTCCACATTTGGCTACAGGAATCGGCCGATTGTTGCTATCACGCAGACTAATGTTAATTATGCGGACCTCACCGCTACCTTTACGCCTTGAAAAATTTGATAAGTCTAGCCTCCCTAAATCACGCCCAAGTTGCATATATGATGTGATTGTATCTTTAGTATCTCCATCCTTGATTAAAAGACCTTCATTTAACAACATGGTTCTATCGCAAAGATGCTCAATTGCCCCCATATTATGGCTAACGAATAAAACTGTTCTGCCTTCTTTTGATACATCGCCCATCTTGCCAAGGCATTTTTTCTGAAAAGCTGCATCTCCTACTGCCAAGACCTCATCAACCAGCAGTATCTCTGGCTCAAGGTGGGCGGCTACTGCAAAGGCAAGGCGCATATACATGCCACTGGAGTAGCGCTTAACTGGGGTGTCAATGAATTTTTCAAGCTCAGCAAAAGCAACAATTTCATCAAATTTTCTGGTAATCTCCCATCGATCCATTCCAAGTATGGCACCATAAAGATAGATATTTTCATGTCCAGTAAGTTCCGGGTGAAAACCTGTTCCAACCTCAAGCAAAGATCCAACTCTTCCTCTTATTTCCACTCTACCTTTGGTAGGTTCGGTAATTTTTGATAAAATTTTAAGTAAAGTTGTCTTACCAGCTCCGTTTCTTCCAATTATACCTATTACTTCTCCTCTTTTAACCTCAAATGATACATCCTTTAGTGCCCATATAATATCTGGTCTTTTCTCTTTTTCATATTCAGGTTTTATTAATCTATATATCTTTTTAAATGGGGCTTTTGCTGCATCTGCAAGGGTCTCCCTGAAGGTCTTATATCCTTCCTTTGCTCCAATGCGATACATCTTGGAGAGGTTTTCTACCTTTATTACAGTATCAGTCATTTTGTTTTTAAGATATAAAATAATTCAAAATGGTTGATAAATTTCAGCTAACTCAAAGATTCAAATATTACTTTTTTCATTTTATTATCAAATGTTACTCTAAAATAATCAAAAAAATCCATTCCCAATAGGTTAAATCCAACCCCAAGTTTTGAGGAAAAGGCAACTTTCATGCCAAATTCGTAATTTGCAAATTTTATACCAACCTTGTGAAAATATATAGGAATAAAACTTCCATCCCCTACTACAGCAAATAATTTCTCTCCTTCATATATATCTATGTCTAAAATTTCCGCAATCTTTTCATCAAAGATACTATAAAATGAACCAGAATCAACATAGACCCAAACTTCTCTCCATTTACCAGTAGTTCTGAGCTTAATAGGAATAAGTGGAATATCTCGGCGTGGATGACGGGCATAATTGAATTCTAAAGTATGCATGACATCTCTTCCTCTTTTGGGACTTTTAACAGGGAAACATCTTCTTCATTTTTTCCGAGCTTTTTAGCTTTTTCAATAACCTCCTTTGGAGTAATAGCAACTGCTATTACCTTATTGTTAATCACTCCGATATATCTCCCACCATATTTTGAAACCAGCATTTGAAAATTTTCCGTAATCCATTCATTAGAAGACTTCATTAATTACTCCTCCTGTTTAATTATTCAATATATACAATATCCCTCCAAAATATACATCTTGGAGAGGTTTTCTACTTTTATTACAGTATCAGACATGTTAAAGTCTCCTTAGCCTCTCCAGCACCCGCTCTGCTTCAACAGCTCTGTGAATTATGGATAAAGTGAAACGATTTAGAAAATCCTTATCTCTTATAATTATTGGAATGCCTTCAAGGGATTTCAATCTTATCAATGGGGAAATATCATCATCTTCCAATCGTAAGATATTTATTTGTTCATCAAACAAAAGCCATATCTTATGCTCTATTTCTGTTTTTTCATCTTCATCCATGTCTTTAAAGTATATAGCAATATCTATATCTGAAATAGGAATTTCTTCACCTCTTGCATATGATCCAAAAAGAAAGGCAAATGGAATTCGTTCTTCCTTAATAGTAATGCGTCTGATCTTTTCAGTAATATCTTGTATTTTTTGATTTTTTAAATTCATAGCAAAAATTATAATTTTTCTAACTTATAAGTTCCATTATAGCCCTGTGAATAAGCCTTCCCTGTGGACTCACTGTCCCTTCAACAGGATTGTAAAAGAAGATGTTTTCCTGTATTAGAAACTTCCTAACTGACCTCTTTATCTCTTTTGTATTAAATATATCTTGTGTTTTAAAAAGCTTAAGAGTATCTTTCAATTCATTAATGTCTACTTCTCCCCTTTCTCCTTCTTCAATAGCTTCAATTAGATCCCTGAGCCTCCCTATCTCATCCTTTAGCATCTTCTTTAATCCTTCCTCCTCTCTGTATCCCTGCTTCTTCTTCTCATATAGCCTGATCATATCACCAACTTTTCCACCTATCCAGTTCCATATAAGATCTTTATCTTCAAATCCAAACCCTTCATATAACTTAAAGGCATCATCCTTAAGTAGATCATCCACCAGTATATACTCTGCTCTTCCTTCAAGCCTTGCATTGCTATATATATCTTCAATAAATAGACAATCACTTGTGGAACAAAGTGAATGACATAAATGGGTCTCTTTTGTCATCCTGACTAAAAAATTAAATACCCTACTTAAAAGTGGCTGCCCTGTTGCATTTATCTCACTCCTTAGCACCTGCATCTCATCCAAAATCAAAACTACCCTATGCCCTCTACCTACTAAAGATCTCATCAACCTCTCTAAGTAATGAAATAAATCAATCTTCTCAGGATCTTCTCCTCCTACTTGTAACATCCTTATCACTTCCCCAGGAAGCTCTATTGCCGTGTTTACCTTCTTTGCCACCTTCTCTACATATTCTATCGCAGCTGCTACTACAGGCATCTTCTCTTTTATGCTCTCCCATAACCTCTTATCACCAAGCTCAAAAAATGCCCGAGTAAACTTATCATACCCGCATTCAACTCCACGAAAATTTATGTAAAATACCCGATACTCCTCTGGAAGCTCTTCCAACACCTTCATAAGTAGAGCTGTCTTTCCACTGTTTATGGGACCATATACAAAATATACCAGATTTGGCTCACCACTTAATACCGCCTGCATACGCCTTATGTCCTCTTCACGATTATAAAATACCATAATGCCTCCCTTTAACTATATAACAAACCAAACCCCCTCAATACCAATACCTCCACAAGCCTATGATCTTCACCTGCATTAAGATCATTGCTGAAGGCCGATCCCCCTGGTAATTTCCCCTCTTCTTTAGCAAGAAAATATTTAGTTAATCCATTTTTTTATTCTTATTTAAAGCCATTCAAAGCTCTGAATCACCAGGATACCTGCTTTCTTGGCCCGATTTAAGACATCAGGTCTAGCGAAATGTGTAACAATTATAGGTATCACATCTTTACCAAATTCCTCTCTTACCACCCCCACCTGTTTCCATACCTGCCTAAGTTTAGATGCATCATCAAGCTTAAGCACTGCATCGCCTACAAGATATAGCTCTTCACCATTACGCCGCACCTTGCCAAAGAGGTTTATCTCCTGATCTCCAATGAAAGTGCGAATGAGACGATCAATAACCTCTATATGATAGTTTAACTTAAGGAATTTAGGTAGATGTCGAAATGCCTCATTTTCCAGAGCATAAGATACACTTCTTGAAAGCCCCCCTACCTGTTGGCGGGTGCTGTCCAAACCACGGGCAAGTTTTGCAATCTCCTGTTCTGTATTTTTCTGAGCCTCCGCCAGTTCATTAAGTCTCTGCTCTGTTCTTTTCTGAGCTTCTGCCAGTTCATTTAATCTCTGTTCTGTTTTTTTCTGAGCTTCTGCCAGTTCATTTAATCTCTGTTCTGTTCTTTTCTGAGCTTCTGCCAGTTCATTAAGTCTCTGCTCTGTTCTTTTCTGAGCCTCCGCCAGTTCATTTAATCTCTGTTCTGTTTTTTTCTGAGCTTCAGTAAGTTCCCTGATGGCCTTCCAAACTCTCTGAAAGTTCTCTTCCGTTCTCTGCGAAAAGGTCAAAAATTCCTTTCTACTTATGGTCTCTTCTCTTTGACGCTCTATCTCCTCAAGCATTGCTAAGAGAACTTTCTTAAGCTTGCTATCAACACCTTCCAATTCCCTCATTAACCTTACACTTACAGGCATCTTATACCTCCAGACCTTGAAAGTTTTGAAAAATTCAAAGTTCTCATTATATATGCTTCATCCCATATGACTATAGACATTATCCTTTCGGCAAAAACTTTTAGTATAAGAGTCTTTAAATCATTTAAATCCATAAAATCCTCTTATATGACATCCGCAAAATATCGTTCCATCTTTTTAAAGTAATAACAACCAGATATTAAAATAATTAATATTATAAATGATGAGATACAGAGTAATCCCCAATCTATCGGAATATGCCCCAATACAGATGCCCTATATGCCTTTATAACTCCGGCCATAGGATTTAAGGCCATAAGCCATTGATATTTTACATTTACCATACTCACTGGGTATATCACTGGGGATATAAATAGCCATATCTGTATAAGAAAGGGAATTACATATCTAATATCCCGATATTGGACATTTAATGCAGAAAGCCACGCTCCTACTCCAACAGCACACAAAAATGTTAGTAATACTAAGATAGGAAAGACCAATATTTCGATGCCAGGCACAAAATGATAATAGATCATTAAACCAGCCAATACCATCATTGCAATAAAAAAGTCTAATAGTCCTGCAAGGGAGGCAGATACAGGAATAATGATTCGTGGGAAATAGACCTTGGTTATCAGATTTACATTTCCAACTAAGCTATTACCTGACATGGTGATAGCATTTGCAAAATATGTCCAAGGCAGTAGCCCCGAATACACAAATATGGGATAAGGCACTCCTTCAGAAGGGATCTTTGCAAGGCGTCCAAAAAACAGGGTAAAAACCACCATAGTAAAGAAAGGTTGTATAATTGCCCAAAGCCCCCCAAGTATGGTCTGTTTATATTTGACTTTAATATCCCTTTTTGTAAGGAAATACAAGAGCTCCCTATACTGCCACAACTCTTTTAAATTAATAAATTTCCATCCTCTGGCAGGTTCAATTATGGTAATTTGAGAAGAACTTTGCATGATTAAATAGATTGCAGATACTATATTTATTATCCTCCTAAATTTCCATCATAAATGCTTTACGAATATCTTCAAATAATATCTTGGTTATGTACGAGAATCTATTAAATATTAAATACAGATTGGACTTGTATTTATATTGTGGATTACCTTGAAGAATTATGTCCTTATTAGGTAAAGTATTTTCCCAAAAAAATTGAATCTTATCTATCAGAGTATTAAATTGATAAAGATATAAGAGTTGTGGTATTCTTCCTAAATTGTAACCTTTTGAAATTTTATTAATAATAAACCTTTCAATAATGGATGGAGAAAATGAAAAGATCTTATCTAAAAAACTCATGCACGTAATATCAAACGTCTTGGCAGGAATAATAAATGAATAATAAACTGCTCTATCTGAACCTATCTTTTTACATAGGTTATAGAAAGCTGTCCAGTTAATAGAAGGTGAATATCCATTAAAGATCTTTATCATATCAATATGCCATATTAAGCGGTTGAAAGAGTGTTTTAGCATATGATATGATTGAAGAATAATAAGGTGATAAATTGAAGGTTTTAAAATAGATGAATCACCATTTAAAAAGGGTTTAGCTTCTCTATATATATCGTTTAAAGAGAGATTAACTAAGTCCTTTCTCTTTCCTATTCTATCAGCAGAAAAGGGGTCAGTATGAAGATCAATTTTAATAATACCTTTTTTATAGGTCAGAGGATAGACGTTATCATTATAAAATCCCATCTCCTTTAAGACATCAGAAACTTGATTAATATCCTCACTTTTAATCAATAGATCAATATCTTCCATGGGTCTTAAAGCAATATCTTCATATAATTCTAAGATTGGAATACCTTTAAAAACAATAACCTTTAAATCTTTTTTACTCAGTCTAAAAGAAAATTCTTTTAAGATATTGGTGAGATATTGATTAATTGAATAGGTCTCTAAGTATACCTTTTTAAACAAATTTAAATGATGTTTAGAAACATATTTAAAATATCCAGAAATAAAAAAGATCTTGTATATAATAGGTGCAATTCCTTCTTTAAGAGATAGTATAAAGATACTATCCCAGTTTAGCTTTGAATTTTCCAAAAAAGAGGGAAAGTCACGATTATTATCTAAATAACTTCTGATAAAATTGATTAAAATACCTCTATTTTTTAATGTATTATTTTTTATCATATAAGTTTCTTAGATATACATTCTCTTTTTATTCTTTTAATATCTTCAATTAAAATATCTTCAGATACTTCATAGGTATTCATTATATATTCCTTTATCTGATCATCTCCTTTCCCTTCTCTTAGCATCTTAAAAATGATAAGTGCGGTCTCATTTAGATAAAAGCTTTTTCCTCTCTTAACATCTATTACCATTCCTTCATTATCTACCTCTGCAACAATAAGATTATCCTTTTTGTTCATTTATCCCTCTTTTAAATAGAACCTTCTTCCTCTTCAAAAGATCGTTGTATGACCATTATCAGTGCAAGTGCAAACCAGAAGGGTTCCATTATACGGACAATTATAAAGGTATTGGCACCGAGTGCATGAAAAAGGAGTCCAATAAATCCTGTCAGAAATCCCATTGAAAGTCCTCTATCTAAGGGATCAATCGCCTTTTTTAACACATTATAGGCATTTTTAAATATCCTATTTAAAAGTAAAAATAATGTCATTAATCCTATTATACCGGTTTCAATCAAAGTCCTAAAATACTGAGCATCTAAGAACCTATAGCCTGTAACTCCATATCCAAAGATAGGCCTATTCCTCCAATCTCTCAGTGCTGATTTCCAACTGAAAATTCTTGCTGCTGTTGAGGTATCAAGTCGTGCACCTAATACCTCAATAGGGCTTCTATCTATTTTGCCCATAAATGTATATGCTATTCTTTTTTTCATAGGGTTAGGTGCAAAGAATAAGAAGGTCCCTCCGATTAATAGAAGAAATAGAAAATATATCAATCCCTTGCGATAAAACCATGTAAAAGAAAGGACCGCTGGAATTATCCCAAGATATGTTCCGCGGGATTGAGTGTAAATTAGAGGAATAAAAAAGAGGATGATCATGGCTCCATAGATCAGCCTTTCTTTAAAAGTCTGGCAATTTAAAAAGAGTCCCAGAGTTATAGAGATCATAAATAGGAGATAGCCTCCAAAGGTATTAGGCTCCCCTGTTTTACCTTCAAATGGAGCTGTCAATCTTTCACCTTTAGGGATCTGTAATATGCTCCAGATAGATACCAGAACACAGGTAATTAACATTGCATAGAGATACCCCCTTATCTCTTCCTTTTTTTGGATATGATTTAAGACCATAAAATAGATAAATATGTATTCAAAATACTTAAATACAAACAGAAACCCTACTAATAATCGCACCCTTCCAAATATGGAATTAAGCAGAGTAGATATAAGACATGCAAGGAGGTAATATGCAATGGGTTTATTTAAAGGGGTCTTTAAAAACAGCCCCAGATCTTTATATATTGCAACCTTTACAAACCAGGTAAAGCCAATAATCATTAATATAAAATCATCCAATCTTAAAGTTATCCCCCTACCTGCGGCACCCGGAGAGGCTACAATAAATTCAGGCCCAAGAAGCATTGAAAATATCAAGATATAAAGGGAGGCGGTAGTATTTAAAAAACATACTATTATCAGAATCACTCCTAAAATAAGTGCTATACTATATTTATAAGATAATTGTGGCATCAGATAGAGTATGGGCAAGGTAAGGATAAGTAGTAGGAGCGGAGGAGTAATAAATTGAACTATATTTCTATCGTCTGAAATCTTCATTTTTTATCTTAAAACAACTTTACCTTCAACCCCTCTTTCTCTTAAAGATCTTAGAATCTTTTCTGCCTCTTCCTTTTTTGAAAATGCCCCGATATAATTATAAGATACGGTAGGAGAATAATTTAAGGTGTATGTTGAAAAATCTTTATCTAATTTTTTAAACTCTTTATTAGATATAGAGATGGAATAAGGGGTTTTCAAGATTTGTGCATCCTTAATATTTAGTTTAGTTATACATTGTTCTGCCTCTTTTTTATCTTTAAAGTATCCTGCAAACACTCTTATCCATTCCCCCTTCTTTCCTAAATTTACTTTTATCCAATATATATGGATACCCCTTTTTTTAAGATTATTGATTATCTTTTTTGCCTTATTAAAATCTTTAAATGAGCCAATCTTGATAGAATATGGATAATAGGGTCGTAGGTTTAATTCCTTTTCTTTTGTAATTGGCTTTTGAGAAGAATTAGATTTATTATTCGTCGGTAATAAAGTAGTAGCAATATCTTCCTTTTTATCAAAGCCCCCTTTTTCAGTTTTCTGCTTATATTCTGGTATTGGCCTAAATCTTTTAAAAAGGCCGTTTTGATAGACAGTTGATACAAAAATCAAGAAAAATGATAAAAGTATAAGGATAAACTTTGTTTTTAATTTTGTTTTATCTTTTTGAAATCTGAGGCCTTTTAGTAGATCTTTTTTAATTAATGGAAACCAATGCCTTTTCTTTTCTTTCTCTTTTTTGCTTTCATAATAGTGTTTATAATATTTAAAGTCTTGAAAGTCAGGACTTACTTCTGCCTTAACACCATTTAGGATTACTCCAATTAACTCTGGATTAGACTGAGATAACTGCATCTTTGCTCTTTTAAGGAGACCTCTGGATATGCTTCCCACCTTGTAGACCAATAGGGTGATATCAGCTTTTCCACTTAAGATAGTTGGCTCTGAAGAGGAGAGGATAGGGGGTGAGTCAAATACAATAAAATCAAATTCTTTTTTAATTTCTTCCAAAAAGCTTTTAAATCTTTTAGAGTTAAATAGATCAACTGGATTAGGGGGAATGGTTCCACTTGTGATAATATGCAAATTATCAAGCCCAGAAGTTAACATTACATCTTCAAGACTCATTTTTCCTACAATGAGATCTGTAACTGTTCTTACAGTATCTTTCCATGAATAATCTCCCATTATGGAATCAGCCAGTCCAGGAGATATATCAAGTCCAAATATCTTCCAGATAATAGGTTTTCTAAGATCTGTTTCAATAAGAAGTGTCTTCATTCCTCCCTGTGCCATAGTTATTGCAAGATTAGTTGCAATAAAACTTTTGCCTTCTTCAGGAGAAGCACTGGTAACAAGGGCTGATTTTATCTCTCTTTCGTTCTTTTGAAGTTCAATGGAAACCCTTAATGCCCTAAAGCTCTCAGATAAGACAGAACGAGGTGCAAAATGAGCTGCAAGATACATATTTTCTTTAAAATCCGATCCTTTTTTTATATCAGCTACTGCTGCTTTTATACTCTTAATATCTGTAAAAGGAATTACTCCTAACACTTTGGCACCAAGAGTAGTTTCAACATCCTCAATTGCACCTATGGAGGTATCAAATGTCTCTAAAATAAATGCAAGCACAATACCAAGCACAAGCCCTACAATCATTCCTAATGTGCCAGTTGCAATTTTTCGTGGTGGATTAATGGGATGTTTGGGAAGAAAGGCAGGTTGGACAATTGTAACCTCATCTGGCCTTTCAGCCTTTCTGATTAATGCCTCCTGATTTTTACGCTCAAGCAAGGCTATCATGTCATTAAGGGAATCCACCTTTCTTTTTAGCCTTTCATACCTTAGTTTTATGTTCATTAGGTCATTCAGCTTTTTGTCAACCTCTAATACCTGTTTCTTTAACTCTTGAATTAGGTTTGAGTAGTCTTTAATTTGCTGATCCACTATAAATAAAAGCTTTTTGGCATCTTCAACAATCCTTCTCTTTATATCAATTACTTCAGGATGGCGTTCTGTATAGTCTTCCAACAAAGAATCTCTTTTTAAGACCTTAGAAAGAAATGAATCATAGAGCCTCTGATATTGTTTATTAACATAATTAGAGTAAAGATTATTCCCTGGCCCTGAAGGATTCTTTAAAAAATCTCTTATTCTCTTTGAAAGGATCTGTAGATCAGCTTTAGCATTTTCCAGTTCTTTTATCCTGTCCTTAAGATTCCTCTTTCTAACCAGTAGGTCTTCACTTTGAAGATCAATGGATACAAGCTGATTCTTTTGAATGAAACTGTTAAATTCGTCTTCAGCCAGCCTTAATTTTTCTCTTACAGTCTTGAGTTGTTGTTTTATGTATCTTAAAGTCTCCACAATCCTTTTTCCCTGCTCTTCATAGTGCATCTCCTTAAATGTAATGGCAATGGCATTTGCAAGATTCTGAGCAAACACAGGGTCATGATCTGTGACCCTTATTCTAATAATCTTTGCAAATTGGTCAGGTTCTGCTTGCACTTTGGCTTGGAGGCTATTTACAAGTGCTACAATATGGCTTTCAAGCTGAGTCTCATCTTCACTTTCTATCTTAGGAATTAATTTCAGCCTTTCTGCAACCCTTTTCATCAATGGAAAACCCATAATCATAGAGACCTGGCTTTCAAGATCTTCTTCCATACTCCAGGCAAGGGGTCTTCCATAGACATCTTTAACTGGCTGTTTTTCTATTTTTACAATACATTCTGCCCTATATAAGGGTTCAGGTGCTCTTAAAATAGCAAATGCCACACTAAAGAGACCAATTACAAAGGCAGTGATAATAACTATAAATTTCCACTTCTTTAGTATCCGCCAATATTCTCTTAGATCTACATCATATTGTGGCAATTATAATCTCCCTTTCTATTTAATACGAAGGTATTCCCTTGAAAAGAAGGAGGATTCAATTCTTTTAGGATAAAAGATGAAATCCAGAAGAGGAGTATTTTTAGCTATCCACTCATTGATATCGCCAATCTTAGTGCGTGGTATATATATAAGATCACCATCTTCAAGCTTGATGTTTTGTGACATATCTCCCTTCTTAAAAAGCGCCTTTAAATTAGCAACCATAATTAGCGGTTTACCCTCTGTTCCATAGTTTCTGATGATTATGGTATTTTCTTCCTCTGCTCTATAGGTAAAGCTTCCTGCAAGGGCAATGGCTCCGAGTAGATCCCGTGCATCATCCAAGGAATATATACCCTGTGAGTTCACCTCTCCCATCACATATACCCTTTTGCCATATTTTGGAAGTTCAGGGATACTTACCATATCTCCTTCATCAATTATTATATTAAGGTCATTTTCACCTTTCTCTATTATATCGTAAAGATTGATAAAATAGGTCTTGCCATTTCTTATAAGTTTTATATTAGAGACATCAGCATTTTCAGTATAGCCTCCACCCATTGCAATTAGATCCATAAGTGTCGTTCTACCTTTTAAAAATATCCTTCCGCTTTGAGCAGAACGCATAGCGGCTGCTCTTAACATGGAAAATTCACCCAAAATAGTTGCTGTCTTACTTTTAAAATCCTTAACAATTACATCAATTCTTGGTCTTTTTATGTATTTAGATAGCCTTTCTGTAAGTAAGTTATCTATCTCTGTAGGGGTGAGTCCATCTACTTTTAGATCATCTATAAATGAATATGAGATCTTTCCAGCATTAGTGACTGTTATGGTGCTTGTTGTGACCTTATCACCTGTTCTAAAATTGATCTCAAGCACATCTAAGGGACCAACCTTATATTCTGGAACCCCGTTTATTATCTTAAATACCCTATTTTCATTAACTTTGCTCATCTTCTTTAAGATCTTTTTCTGTATTTGTCTCTGTTGACTTATCTGGTATCCTGATAAGATACGGGATGCTGATACTACTTTTGTTACAGGTATTCCTTTTGGAGCATTAGATCCGCAGGATATAATACTAATAGAGCCTATCAATAATAAGATCAGATTAACAATAAGATAATATCTTATAGCACTTGACCTCATTTTTTCAGCGAGTTTTCATCTATGGTATCGGTTATATGAAGAAGTGGTGAGTCTCTAAGATCCACTATTTGTGGATTAGATAGTCTTCTCCCTCTGCTGTCAAATATTATCTCAACAGTGGGTCTCATAGGTTTATTTTCATCTGTTGATATCACCCTTCCAATAGCATTATTATTCAACCTAACATATGTATTAATAGGAAAGAGGGTGATCTGGTTTAGAAATGCCTTAACAATATAAGGAGGAAACTTCCCCTTTCCTATCTCCAGTATGGATTTAATTGCCTCAGTCTGAATAAATTTTTCTCTATAAGGCCTGTGCCTTATCATTGCAATATACATATCCACAAGGCCTATTATAAAGGCATATTCTGAAATCTCCTTTCCTTTTAATCCACGGGGATAGCCAGATCCATCATATCTTTCGTGTATCTGAAGTGCTATCTCTGCAAGCCATCTAAATGATTTGCCCATCTTTAAAAGTATCTCATAGCTAAATTGTGGGTGTTTTTTAATCAATTCACTCTCTTCTTTTGTAAGTTTCCCCTTCTTATTTACTATCTTTTCTGGGATCTTATACATTCCAATATTTTGGAAAAATGCAGCAAGCCCTAATTTTAATAGATCCTTCAAATCATAGTTTAGCCCTTTTCCTACCTTAAGGGAGGCGGCAGTTACAGAGATATCATGGCTTGGAAGGCCATAATCATCAGTAACTATTAAAGTATATTTATAAAAATTATCAATCTGCTCCTTAGATATTATCTCATGGATAAGTCTTAGAATAGGGGAGGGGCTTATTCCTTGATCTTTTATGACCCTTTCTCTTACCTCTATTGCCTTATTTAACAAAGCATTGTATAAAGCTTCCACTCCATCAGTTTTTGGGCCTCTTTTATCTAAGGAAGGCACCACCTCCTTTAACCTAAGTTCTCGTTTAGGAACAGTAGTTCCCTCCTTTAATCCCTTCTCTGGTTTCATTATCTTAGAAAATTGAACCATCTTCCACTATCTCATGGATAATTTTACTATTTACATTTTCCCTCTTTTCTCCATAGGCAACAAGCAGAGCCATATCACATAATCTATTGATATTCCTTGGGATACCAGTTGAATATCTATAAACTGCCTCAATTGCCTGTTTTGTAAAGACATTTCTACCACCTGCTTTGGATTGCCTAAAGAGTATATACTTTGCAGTATCTCTTAGGTCAAATGGTTTTAACACAAATTTAATTGCAACCCTCTGTTCTAACTGTTTGATATTTCTAACTTTTTTAACTAATTCAGGCTGTCCAAAAAGGAGTATGGTAAGAAGAAACCTATCCCTCAGCTGAAAATTAAGGAGAAGCCTTACCTGTTCAAGTGCATCTTCGGATAGGATCTGCGCCTCATCTATGATAAGGATAGTATCCTTTCCTGCATTAATATTTTCAATAAGTTTATGATTCAATACCCTGAGCACTTCTACCATCTTATCAGGAATATCTTCTACATTTAATCTATATAAAAAGTCTTGTAAAAATTCCAGTGGATCTGAAACAGGGCTTGAAATCAGGACCGGCATAACTGGAGTATTACAAATTCTATCTAATAATACCATGCTAAGTATAGTTTTTCCACATCCAATATCTCCAGAAAGAAGTGCACAGCCTTTTTTCATCTTTACAGCATATAGGAGCCTTGTAAGCCCCTCTTCATGTACTTTCGACATATAAAAAAGGCTTGGATCAGGCACATTATCAAATGGAAACCTGTTAAATCCCCAATATTCCAGATACATAGGTTATATCAGTGAAAATAAAAATTATTATCAATATCAATATAAGTATTATACCCTTTTTGTAAAGAGATAAAGTTTTAATAGAGTTAGAAATTTTTAAGATTCATGTCTTTCTAATATGGTTAAAATTGTTACAATCAATGCTGCTTGGAATAGAAGTAAAAGGGCATCAATGGTGCGGGCATTTCTAAGTGCTACTGCATTAATGCAAAGAGTCATAGCTAAAAGATATATAAAAAATACGGTCTTTCTCTTTCCCTTTAATATTCTGTAGAGTCTATGATGAAGATGGTCCTTTCCCACATAGTCTATCCATTCTTTAAATGTGGAGACTTTACCCGTAGCGATCCTTTCAACAGTGATATATGTCATATCAAAGATCAGGATCCAAAAGATTAAAAGGGGAGAGGCAACTGCCACTATGGGATTATATGAGCACCAATCTCCGTATACGGCAAGGGATGCAAGCACAAAACCCAAAAAGGTGCTACCTGCATCTCCTAAGAATATCTTGGCATCTCCTCCTCTTATTCTAAGATTATATGGAAGGAATCCGGCACTTGCACCCAAGATAGAGATGGATATCCAACCCAAAAAGGGTTGCATTGTCTGAAAGGCAACAATTCCAAGGAAAAAGGAGAGGATGATAGAAAGACCTGCTGCAAGGCCGTCCATTCCATCAAAAAAGTTTAAGGCATTGGTTATACCGACAATCCATATTATAGTTAGGATTATATTTAGGATATCTGATACTAAGCCCCATGAATCAGGTAATACCCTTAATACAATACCATTATATATGAGATACACAACAGAGAAGATCTGAACAAAAAGTTTTAAGATTCCTGGAAGTTCCTTAAAGTCGTCAATAGCACCCATTATAAATATGATTGAACTAGCTAAGAGAATTGTTAAAAGAGGCCTCTGAAAGATGCCATTTAATAGTACCCCCCCAATAAAACCCAAGAAAACGGCCATTCCTCCCAATAAGGGAGTCGGAAGCTTATGTATCTTTCTTTCATTAGGTCTATCAACAAGTCCCAATTTGAGGGCTAAGATACCTGATAGAGGGGTCAGTAAAAAGGATATGGAAAAAGAACATGTCACTATATAGAACCACCTATGGCCTATATGGAAGAAATAATTCCTGACAGGAGGTAATATGGATAAAGATAGGCATATAAAGACCAAGATGTATACTTTTTTAGAGCCCCAGCCCTTAATCCCTATCACCCTTTTGAAAGATGTCAGTTATTTCAGATACCACCTTTTTCTTTTCATCTTCTTCCATACAGGGGAATATGGGAATAGAAAGAGAGCTCTTCCAAAGCCTCTCTGAAACAGGATAACCTTCTATCTTGAGATATCTATGCAGTGGCAAAAAGATCGGTTTTGAACATTCAATACCCCTTTTATTTAGAATTTTAATGTAGTTTTCTAAGTTTTCATCAACTCTCAATATATAACGATAATATATGTTAGATTCATAATCTATGGGTAATTGGATGGAAGGTAGTTCTTTAAAGCTTTCATTGTAATAATTGGCAATCTCTCTTCTCTTTCTTATAAATTCTTGAACCTTATTGAGTTGGATGATCCCCATTGCCGCCTGAATCTCTGTCATTTTATAGTTATATCTTACTTTATATTCGGATTTTTTGTCATATTCTCTAAGATCCCTTACTCTTTCAAGAAGATCAAAAGAATTGCTTGCTATCATCCCTCCTTCCCCTGTGCATATCATCTTTGTAGCATAAAAAGAGAAGATTGATGCATATCCAAAGCTACCAACTCTTTTCCCATTCCATATAGCGCCTAAGCTCTGAGCACAATCCTCAATAACCGGGATACCAAAGCTTAAGATTTCCTCAATTTCAGCCGGCATTCCAAAGAGATGGGGAACAATGATTGCTTTGGTTTTAGGTGTAAGCCTCTTTTTAATATCAGTCGGGTCAATATTTTGGGAGTCTGGCAGAGAATCTGCAAATATAGGTATCGCATTTACATACCTTACTGCATTTAAAAGGGCAGAGCAGACATATGTGGGAATTATAACTTCATCTCCTTCCCCGATTTCCATAGCTTTTAATATAAGATGAAGTGCAGCAGTTCCAGATGAACATGCCACTGCCCCCTTAACACCAATAAATTCAGCTAACCTATCTTCAAATCTCTTAACCCACTTCCCCTGCGAAATATATCTTGATGATATAACCTCTCTGACTATCTCCTCTTCTTCTTTCCCTAAGCAAGGCCTTGAATGGGGAACAATTCTTTCCATCATTATATATTTATAAACAGTCTTAGGGGACAAAAGGCCTCAGCATATTTTACTCTTCCTTGAATACCCCTAAAGTTTGCACTTGACCTTGCAATATCTAAGATGGAGACACCCTCAATATTGGTCTTCATTACCTGAGAGGCATGGGCTTCAAGTGCCATAATCTTTCTATCCAGAAAGTCAGAGATATCTACAAATACCTGAGGTGAAAAGGAGCTTGTGGTTGGCACTTCATAAAACAGAACATTTTTTACATATCTGGTGGCAGAAAGAACTGATCTATTAACTGTTCTGTGATCCTGATGGGTGTCGTCAAAGGCATTCACAAATATAAAATCAGGTTCAATTCTATCAAGATAATATTCTACAAGCCTGATAATATCATTCCCTCTATTTAGAAGTTCGGTATCCATAAATTCACCCCAAAACACCTCTCTAACACCCATAATTTCAGCTGATCTGATCTGTTCAGCCACTCTGACTTCTGGATCTCCCCCCTTTTCCCCTTTGGTAATAACAAGGAGAAATACATCATGCCCCCTTTCAGCATACTTAATCAGAGTGCCTCCACATCCTATCTCCACATCATCTGGATGAGCGGCTATTGCAAGGACTCTCATTGCTGACCCCTTAAGATTTCAAGACTCTTATCTCCACAGTTAAGTATCAGATCTATTATTGACATATAGGGTTGAAATTCACCAAATAGCTGATGATATACAGGATGGATATAGTCCTGAAATATCACCCTTATCCCTCTCTTTCTGTATTTATCAATATCCATATATTCCCTTCCCCCTGCACCTGCAAGGTAGGTATCTCCTCCAAGTGCCTCAACAATGCTTATAAGCCTCTCATCCCTGTCTTGAGGTAGATCCCCAAGTCTTGAGGCCACTAAGATTTGAGTATCAATCCCCAATATCTTACACAGCCTTTTAACAGTAAATGTATTGAGTTCAGATAGCATATCCCATTTTCTACTGAAAAGCTCTTCAAAAAATTCATCTAAGTATCCTTTAAATGGAGCCTTGCTATAGTTAGTTATAATTGCCCTATGCTGCTTATGCTGCCACCTTACGGTATTATTTATCTCCACTTCATTTATAAGCTGGGGGAATCGGTATTTAACAGGCACAGTAAGCCATTGCCATCCATTGGCTGTCTTAATCTTATTACGGTTTTGAAATTCATTCTTTTTAAACTGGACATTGTCAAGGAACACAAATATATCAGCTCTTAGGATCTTATCAAAATATCCAAGCCATGGAAGATATTGGGGCTGATGCACAGCGATTATCAAGCCCTACCTCTCCTTTTGAATCGCCTCTAAAAGATCCTCAATCTCTTCTCTTATTCTGGGATCTTTAAGCAGGGTCTTTACGGTCTCCCTTAAGTCTGTCTTTCCATATATCTCCTTATTCATCATCTTATTTTCGTATATAACCCTTATGGCCTTTGATGCAAGGGTATTGCTTGTATATTCAATACCTTCCTTTATATTCTGTTTAATGGTTAAGGTAGCTATTCCAAATATAACTAAAAAGACTATACCCCATGGAATTGCCATTGCAAGATGCCTAAGAAATGTCCTTCCAATACTTTCTCTTTCCATAGCTTCAAACCTCCTTCTTAGATATTGTTGAGAGCTTTGAAAAATTCAAAGCTCTCATAAAAAAGCTGTAAATGGAATCTGTCATTGCGAGGGTCTTAAAAGACCCATTACACCGTCATTGCGAGGAGCGTTAGCGACGAAGCAATCTCATCCATCAGCGAAGGTTCTTAGATTGCTTCAGCTCCTTCGGAGCTTCGCAATGACATGTTGCTTCGCCTTGCTCGCAATGACAGGGGTCGCAGTATAAAAAGGGGTTATGCAAGGCTCTCATTGTTAAAAAATATGGGATTGGAAAGCAACTTCCCAATCCCTAAGACTTCCAATCTATAAAAGCCCTTCTCCGTAGCTTTAAATTCTTCATCCTCAAACCTTACCTTAAAGGGGAGCCTGACCTTCCACTCCTTTATAGGCCTACCTGATCGGATAAGCCGCACTCTTACCTCTTTATCAGAAGGAATCATTGCTCTTAGGGCAATTTCCACAATAGCCTTTCCTTTTAATGCGATCTTATCACCACAGATTGCAACTCTTCTATTTTTGGGATCTGATATTGTAAACTGCTCCAATATTAGCATCTGTGGATAATTACAGCTACATGCATACATTCTCCCCCTTTTCATTGCATCAAGCACTGCCTCTCTGCTCCTCTCTCTAACAAGAAATACCGTTGGATAATTTCCCAATACCTCACCTGCTTCACCTTCACTATGAAAGTCAGCAGTGGCAATACCCCAAATGGGACTATCCCTTTCTCCTCTAATATACTTTAGAAGGAGCTGATCCCACAGCCCCCCTGGCCTTGTTATAGTGATCCTATCACCATAAAGGGCTGCAAACCCTGTATATCCGTAAGTATCTCTTAGCATTTCAGGATATGGCTCTGTCCTTACAGAGATGGGACCCATCCGTCTTACCCCTGAGCGGGTCTCAGGATAGTTCCAAAAGGTAAGCCCCCCCTTTTCCCTAACATAGTCAATGAGTAATTGATAAGGACCAGGGCCAGGGTCTCCATGGTATGGATCATAGGGTGATGGCCCTAAGTTACCAATACCATTCCATATGAATAGCGCAGATATTACACTTATTAACAATCCCCATTTGATAGATATTCCTCTCAGAGTGAGAAATATTCCAATAAAGAGAGAAAATATACAGGGTAAAAGCCCTGGAAGCTCCCTTCCCATATATCTAAGATAGATACCATTGTGCAGGATAGGAAGATGACTGTAGCAGGAGGGGTCTTCAAGACCTATCACAAGGATTCTTCTTTCATGATTATTAGCTGTAAGAGTCCCTTTAAGTGGAGATCCACTCCAGTAATAGAATGGAGCGGATTCAGACCCCGGAACTATTATCATATCCGGATGTCTTCTGCGGGCATTCTTTATCTCTCTGATAAAATTTTCTGCTCCTCCTCTATTTATTGAGTTTCTTTCAACCCTTTTCCTTATTACATTTCTCAATGGAAATAGCCCATATTCCATAACCATTCTATCGTGATCATTTATAAAGATAAGACTAAACCCCTTCCTTTTAGCAAGGCTAATCAAGGACTCTAAGTCCAGTGCTCCATCGCTAAATCTGGTTCTAAGATCAATTAATCCGGCAATCTGAATATATCCTTTCTGGTTTGAATATACTTTTGAGGTAAATATGAAAAGAGAAAGAATTATCGTTACTAAAATGAATCTCATCACTTTTTATCTCTTTTAAGATTCTCATAGAGGTCTGACAATAACTGAATCATTCCTTCAGATGAATATTCTTTTGCAATCTCTTTTCCTCTCTTACCCATCCTCTCTCTAAGCTTTTCATCTCTAAGAAGCTGCTTTATGGCATGGGAAAGAGAATTAACATTTCCAGGCTCTACCAGATAACCGTTTTCCCCATTCCTTACAAGCTCTGTTATTCCTCCTACCTTGCTTGCAACAATGGGTATACCACAACACATGGCCTCTACAAGCACTCTTCCCATCCCTTCGTTTAAGGAGGGAAGAACAAAGACATCAAGAGCGGGCATAATCTTTTCTATATCTCTTCTCCATCCCAAAAATCTTACCTTGTTATCTATTCCTCTATCTTTTGCCAATCTCTTTAGCCTATTTTCCAATGGCCCCTTTCCCACAAAGAGAAGTAATGTCTGTGGAAACTCCCTCCACACCTCCATCATTGCATTCATCAATATATGTGGAGCCTTAACATGCATAAGCCAACCTACATAACCCACAGTGAGATCTGTATCTGATATGCCCAATCTCTTTTTAAACACACCTTTAGCCTCTTTTATCTTTGAAAATCTGTCCATATCCACACCGCTATGTATCTTTACAAGTTTTGAGGGACCTGAGACAGAATATCTGATATAGTCCTTCAGTTCTCCTTCACTTAATGCCACAATGCGATTGGTTATGTGTGAAGATACCTTTTCAATTATCAGAAATAGCATGGAGATAACCCTGGAGAAATGTCCATAAAATACATGTCCGTGAGGAGTATGAACTATATAGGGAACACCAAGGAGCCATGCAGCCCATCTACCCAGTATTCCTGCCTTTGAGGTATGGGTATGGACAATATCTGGCCTTTGGGATCTTATTAAAGAAGATATCTCAAAAAAGGCTCTGATATCCTTTATAGGATCTATCCTTCTTACAAGTGATGGAATCAGAAAGATTTTTACTCCCCTATCTTTTGCAATCTCTATCTTTTCCAGAACAAAGCTCTGCTCTTGAGGTGTCATATTAGATTCTTTACTTGGACCATGCGCAAGAGATATTCTGTATCTCTTTGAAAGACCAATACAAGAGATGAGGGTATTTTGAGCAGATCCACCGCTGTCCAACCTGGTTATGATATGCAAGATATCACAATTACTTGAGATATTTTCCATACCAAAATTGAAATACTATAAGATTCCACAACATCCAGGAGGCATCCATCCTTCTTTTAAAAAAGAGCTCTTTTATCTGTTCAATAGCTTTGTAATTAAATATCCCCTGCTCATCTATAAATTTTTCATTTAGATATCGGTCAATTAAAAAACGCAACTCTCTTTTAAGCCAGAGACTTATGGGAATTTCAAATCCAGCTTTCCCTCTTTTGATTATGCTTTTAGGGAGAAGTTCTTTAAAGGTATCAATAAGAATATGCTTACCTCTACCTCTATGGATCTTTAGGGAGCCTGGTATCTCAAAGGCAAGCTCTACCACCCTGTGATCTAAGAACGGAACCCTTACTTCCAGAGAATTTTTCATACTCATCCAGTCCACCTTGGTGAGCATATCACAAGGTAGGGGATCTTTAAGATCTGCATAGAGGAGCTGATTTATTGGATCTGTCTTATGTTCTGAAAGCCTGGATCTAATCCATCTTAAAGGTATATCATATATAAAAGGATTATCCCCTAAGAGAGATGGATTTAATAATTTTTCTCTTTTGTCTTTTGGGAATATCTCTCTTAAAGAGAGAAATCTTTCAGTTAGACTACCATTTGAAGCTCTTACAAATTTTTTTGCCCTTCTTATATATTCAAGGAATTGAATATCTCTTGAGTCAGGTAGCTTCAAGATGATCTTTTCTATGAAAGATCTTCTAAACACAAAAGGAATAAGCCTATAGATTCTGAGCCAGTATTCACTTAGATACGATCTATATCCTGCAAAGAGTTCATCACCTCCATCTCCAGATAGTGCCACTTTTACATATCTTCTTGTCTCTTTTGATATAATAAACATGGGAATAGCGGAGGAGTCAGAAAATGGCTCATCAAAACAGGATAGGATCTCTTCCATATAATCTAACATAACCTTAGAGGTCAGAGTTATCTCATGATGATCGGTATTATATCTGTCTGCAATTTCCCTTGAATATCTGGTCTCATCAAAGAATTTAAGATCCTTAAATCCAATGGAAAAGGTCTTCACATTGCCATTTCCATATCTTGCCATGAGTGCAACCACAATGCTTGAGTCAATTCCACCGCTTAAAAATGCCCCCACCGGAACATCTGCTATCAACCTCTTGATTACAGAATCCCTTAAGGTTTCAAATAGTCTTTTTTTTAAATTGTTCTTATCTCTTTTATTTATGCAGCCTGTATCTCTGATATTCCAATACCTTTCTTGGTAAAGATTCTTATCTTTGATAATAAGGTAAGAGCCAGGCTCTAATTTCCTTATTCCTTTAAATATGGTATATGGTGCAGGCACATAGCTGAATGTTAAATAGAGGTATAATGCCTGAGGATCAATCTCTTTCTTAATTTCAGGATTAATCAGGAGGGATTTAATTTCGGAGCCAAAGATGAACCTCTCTCCGTCCCAATAATACACTAAAGGCTTTATCCCTATTCTATCTCTACATACCCATAATTGGGATCTATTTCTGTCCCATATGGCAAACGCAAACATACCGTTCAGCCTATTTACTGCATCAACCCCCTGCTCTTCATATAGGTGCAATATAACCTCTGTATCTGTCCTGCTTTTGAATTTATGTCCTCTCTTTTCAAGCTCTTCTTTAAGTTCATAGAAATTATATATCTCTCCATTATAGGTGATCCAGAGCGATCCATCTTCATTACACATGGGTTGATGGCCAGAAGAAGAAAGATCAATAATAGATAGCCTTCTATGTCCCAGACCTATCCAGCCTCCATCTGGTATCCTATCAATCATTATTCCTTCATTATCCGGGCCTCTATAATGAATGCTTTTACACATTTTTCTTAAGAGTTCCTCGGATATGGTATTTTCCCCAAAATCCAATTTTCCACATACACCACACATCAATCTGAGCCTTTTGCATAATCCCTTTTTACACTGGGGGTTACACCCCCCTCCCTGCCGGGGCGGAGTCCCCTCTAGGACGGAGTCGGGTCGGATGAC
>CBFDUE010000033.1:0-23483 GCA_965613025.1 uncultured bacterium | reverse complement strand
TGATACGTCTACCACCGATATCTACACCTAAGCCTTCGTCGGCAGCGTCAGATGTGTATAAGAGACAGGTGTGAAATTATAATTAAGATGGCAGTTAGTACCGCAAAAAGGAATTCATCTCTGTCTCTATTTAGAAAGAGCACCCAGAGTGGTAGGGAAAGGGAAGCTAAGATGGAGCCTAATGATACTATTTTTACCATTAAAAAAGTAATGATAAATACTACTAAAGAAAGTGAGGCAGAAACAGGATCTATAAGTAAAAAGACACCAAAGGAGGTGGCTACCCCCTTCCCCCCTTTAAATCTCTCAAATATGCTAAACTGGTGGCCTAAGATACACAAAAGAGAGTTTAAATAGATAAGATACCCATATTCTTTTAAAATAAGATAGGTTAACAAAGGGGCAAGAAATCCTTTTAGTGTATCCAAACAGAATGTAAGTGCAGCCCATTTAAACCCCAGTGCCCTTGCCACATTGGTTGCACCGATATTTCCACTTCCAATACCTCTGATATCTACCCCTTTTCTTTTAGATATTATGGACCCCCATGGAATGGAACCCAGCAGATAGGCACCGATACTTAAAAGAGGTATGAGGCACATAATAGATAAAGATAACTTAACTAAAAAAGACTTACAATAAGTATTTCTTGACATGTATAGGGGATAACTTAGTATCCCTGTTAATAACAAAATAAAAAGCATGGAATAAATGGGCTTACAGTCTCCTGAGTTGAGATGGTTTAAGATCTTTAATGAATATATTGATCTTGATAATATCCCCTATAAGTGCCTGAATATCCTGGATATTGGATGTGGAAGGAATGCAAAATGGATCTATCTTGCCTTTAACCTATATCTATCTGAGAAAGAGAGGTATATAAATAGATATGTGGGAATAGATATAGATCTAAAAGCCCTTGTTCCTGAAAAAGGAATCTTAGGGGAGCTGGCTCATCTCATTGTGGCAGATGCAGAAAACCTTTCCAGACTCTTAAAGGATACATATCACCTTGTAGTTATGGGGCATCCCCCAATCAGCACATATAGAGAAAGGGGAAAATGGAAAAAGATATTTCATGAAATATACAAAGTATTAAATAGAAAGGCATTTTTGATTCTTACCTCATTTTGGATTCCAGATCTGATACCATCCATATATCTATTAGAAAGATCGGGGTTTTTAATAATTCATAAGGGCAGAAACAGATATCCTGGAAATCAATTTGATATATCAGATGATGGGGAAAGACTTATTGAAGACAAATATATAGTGGTAGCAAGAAAGCTATGAAAAAGGAGATCATGCAAAATCTTACTATTGCAACCGCATGTATAAATTCAAGGGTGGATGACATTGAAGGAAATCTTAAAAAGATAGAGATGACCTCCCTTGAGGCCTCTAAAAGGGGGGCACATATTCTCTGTCTTCCTGAACTGTCCGTAACTGGCTATACCCTAAATCCCTCACCCCATATATATAGATCCCTAAGCCAAAGGGGAGTGGAAGATAGGATTGAAAAGATATCCAGGCGATTTAATATCTTGCTTATAGTAGGATTAATTGACTATTCAAACTCATCCCCTCCATTTATTACTCAATTAATAAGCTACCCTGATGGAGCTAAAAAGTATTACAGAAAAACTCACCTGTCCCCCTTAGAGCAAGAGGCTTATAGGGCAGGAGACGATATTGAAATATTTGAATTTAAAGGATGGAAATTGGGAATTGAACTATGCTATGAGGCACATTTCCCTGAGATAAGCACCATACTGGCATTAAAAGGAGTAGATCTTATCTTTATCCCCCATGCATCCCCTAAGGGAACAAGTAGAGATAAGCTGAGAAGTTGGTTAAGACATCTCACTGCCAGGGCATTTGATAACACAGTATATATCTGTGCCTGCAACCAGGTTGGAGAAAATGGGGAAGGACTCCATTTCCCCGGGCTTTCCTTAATATTGAATCCAACGGGAGAGATCCTCTCCAAGATGGAAACCGATGTTGAAAGAATATTGATTGCCCCCCTCTCATTAAAAGAGCTAAATGAGCTCAGAGAAAAGAGAATGAGCCATTTTTTGCCTTCAAGGAGGCCAGAGCTTTATAGTCCTTTAATTCAAAAAGAAAAAAGGCACACTTATAATGTGCCTTTTTTATAATGGGATATGCCTTTTAAAGATACCTTATACGCAGCCTGTAGGTTTGGGAAGTCCAGCCATCTTACATGCACCCTTTCCAGGACCAGATGGAAAGAGCTCATAGATCTTCTTTAACTTAAAGCCTGTAACCTTAGACAGAATCCTTACCATAGGTGCAATCCCATTCTTCTTATAGTAGTCCTGAAGAACCTTTATCACCTTCCAATGTTCTTCTGTGAGCTCCTCTATCCCCTCAGTCTGCTTTACATGTCTTACCCACGCCTCATTCCAGTTCTTGAAATCATCAATGAAACCGTCCTCATCCACATTGAATACATGCCCTTCAAATTCTACTGTTGGCATAATATAACCTCCTTTAAAAATTATTTTTTCTTTCTTATTCAATCAGTTCTATATTTGTTATATAAAAAGAGATAGTTTGTCAATCCCACTTTTGCATCTTTATCAAATTTTTTCTATACCTATGGGCCAAAGCCAAGAATGACTCAGCCCATCTCTTCTCTCCTCCACAGTGGATATGGGAATAGGTGGCAAGTGTATTTTTCTTAACCGCTCCATCCATACCTCTGTAAATCCCCTTTCCTCTTTTTACATTAAATACTAAGTCAACTGAACCAGCAATTTGTGGACGGGAATAATGAAATTCATGTCCCTTTATCTGGGAACCAATTGCAAAGTATGGATTTTCTTTAATTACTTCCAATACCGTATAGCCATGGCCCTGAGGCCTTGATTCCATAAAGAATGAGATGGGAAATGCACCCACCATGGGAAATTTTTTCTCTTTAACTATAATATAATTCCCCAGATACATAAATCCCCCACACTCTGCATAGACAGGTAGCCCAGCTTCAATCCTATCCCTTATAGATCTTCTAAATTTAATATTCTCTGACAGATATTCAAGATGAAGTTCAGGAAATCCACCACCTATATAGAGGGCATCAATCTGTGGCAATTCCTTGCTCTTAACAGAGTCTATCTCCACCAAATCAGCACCTATCTGTCTTAATTGTTCAAGATTTTCAGGATAATAGAACCAGAAGGCCCTATCTTTTATAAATCCAACCCTTAGGTTCCTAAAGTATACCCTTTCACCTCTCTTACTAATTGATATCTCCAAAGGATGAGTATCTCTGGAAATCTCCAATATTCTCTCTATATCCACATGTCTTTCAACCATCTCTTTTGCCCATTCAATGGCCTCCATAGCAAAACCGCTTTCATGAAAAGGAACCAATCCCATATGTCTCTGTGGAAAGGGATTGTTATGGTATCTGGGGATGGCACCTACCACCTCTACATCACAGTATCTCTTTATGGACTCTTTAATAACCCTTTCCTGCCTCAGCCCCCCTAATCTGTTAAGGATCACTCCTTTAAGTTTAATTGCAGGGTCAAATCTCTCACATCCCAAAACCAGTGCCGCATTGGTTCTGGTTGACATGGTAACATCCAGTATCAATACTACAGGGGATCGGATCAATTTGGCAAGCTCTGCGGTACTACATGATCCATTAAGATCCATACCATCATATATCCCCCTATTCCCCTCTATGATTGCTATATCTGATCCCATGGAATGGGTTAAGAAGGAATCCAAGAGCTGTGAGCTATTCATTAAGAAGGGGTCCAGGTTATAACATTCCCTTTTTGCCGCTATCTTCAACCAGCATGAATCAATAAAATCTGGCCCTTTCTTAAAAGCTGAGACCTCATAGCCTCGGTTTCTGAGCGATGAAATCAGACCGATAGAGACAATGGTCTTGCCTGAGCCTCCCCTAAGGGCAGATATGGTTATTCTGGGAATCTTGATATGCATCTTAACATATTTACACTTTGTGAGATTTATATCAAAGTTTTTATTGACATAAAATTTAAATTTGGATTATAAGTGATCTTTCATGATAAAAAAGAAGGAAATTAAAATAAAAAGATAAATTGGAAGGGGGTGAAAGGGAAGAGAAGAAGGTTATAAGATTTGTTCTCATTAAAAATCTTAATAAAATAAAAATAAAAAGGAGGCAGATCAGATGGCATTTGAACCCAAACCAGTAAGAGAGATGAAAGAGGTAAAGTATGAGGAAGTTCGGATTTACACAGATGAAGAGCTCAATAATTACACGGAAGAGGAGCTTAAGAATTTTAAGATAAAGCATGATATTCCAATGTGTGAAGAGTTGGAAAAGGGCCCCTGGCCAAGCTTTGTAGCTGATGCAAAGAGGCTGGCACTTCATAGAAGAAAGCTTGCGGATGACAGGATGATGATAGATAGGGATGTGGTAGAAGATCTCTTAGGTCAGCTTGAGCTCTCCTTTAGGGATGGGGAGACCCATTGGAAGCATGGAGGTATTGTGGGTGTCTTTGGATATGGTGGTGGAGTTATTGGTAGGTATTCGGATCTGCCAGACAAATTCCCCTCCATTGCCCACTTTCATACACTGCGTGTTAATCAGCCAGCCAGCAAGTTTTACAAAACCGATTATCTGAGGGCTATTTGCGATATGTGGAACTTCAGAGGAAGTGGTATGATGAATATGCATGGTTCCACAGGAGATATCATCTTCTTAGGCACATTTACAGAACAGCTTGAGCCCATCTTTTTTGAGCTCACACATGTATTGGATCAGGATTTGGGAGGATCAGGATCCAATCTAAGGACTCCATCATGCTGTATAGGTAAGGCAAGATGCGAATGGGCATGTTATGATACACAAGAGATGTGTTATGAGCTGACCAACTATTATCAGGACGAGCTTCATAGACCCCAGTTTCCTTACAAATTCAAGTTTAAGTTTGATGGCTGCCCAAACTGCTGTGTGGCATCCATTGCAAGGGCTGATCTATCCTTTATAGGCACATGGAGAGATGAAATCAGAATCGATCAAGAGGCGGTAAAGGCATACATTGCTGGTGAGATAAAGCCCAATGGAGGTGCACATGCAGGAAGAGATTGGGGCAAGTTTGATATTCAAAAAGAGGTCATTGATCTCTGCCCCACCAAATGTATGTGGATGGAAGATGGAAAGCTCATGATAAATAATGAAGAGTGTGTAAGATGTATGCATTGTATTAATGTGATGCCTCAGGCATTAAGGCCTGGACAGGACACCGGTGTCTCTATCCTGATAGGAGCTAAGGCACCTATCTTAGAAGGTGCACAGCTTTCACTCCTTACCATTCCCTTTATGAAGGCTGAACCCCCTTATGATAATATAAAAGAGAAGATTATTGAACCTATTTGGGAATGGTGGATGGAAGAAGGAAAGAACAGAGAGAGGGTAGGAGAATTGATACAGAGGCAGGGAGTGCAGAAGTTATTAGAAGTGCTCAATATACCTCCAATGCCCCAGATGGTTAAAGAGCCTCGTTCCAATCCATATATCTTCTGGAAAGAGGAAGATGTTCCGGGTGGATTCAAGAGGGATATTAAAGATTATAGAAAAAGACATGCAAGATAGAGAAGGAGGTTATACATTATGGCTGAAAAGTTATCCACAGAGAGGCTGGGAAGATATAATCCTGACAAGCCCATGGAAAATAGGATTACTGATCTTGGGCCAAGACATTACTGGGAATTTTTCCCGCCAATAATAAAGAAAAATTATGGCAAATGGAAGTATCATGAGATTGTAGAGCCTGGTATTCTGGTTCATGTATCTGAGACGGGAGATAAGGTATATACAGTAAGGACGGGGGGTTGCAGATTCATGACAGTTGAGCATGTCCGTGAGATATGTGAGATTGCAGATAAATACTGTGATGGATATGTGAGATTTACAACCAGAAACAATATTGAATTTATAGTGGACAGCTGGGAAAAGGTAGAGGCACTGAAAAAGGATCTCCTCAGCAGAAAGCATGTATCCGGAAGCTATAAATTCCCCATAGGTGGAACTGGTGCTGGACTTACCAATATTGTTCATACCCAGGGATATATACACTGCCATACACCAGCGACTGATGCATCCTCTATGGTAAAGTCTATTATGGATGAGCTGTTTGACTATTTCGGAAGTATGACACTTCCTGCTCAAGTAAGGATTTCCATGGCTTGCTGTCTGAATATGTGTGGTGCAGTTCATTGCTCTGATATCGCCCTGCTTGGCTATCACAGAAAACCCCCTATGATTGACCATGAGGTATTGGAATCAGTTTGCGAAATTCCTCTTGTTATTGCTGCATGTCCCACTGCTGCAATCTCTCCTTCAAAGACACCTGATGGGAAAAAGACGGTGAAGATAAAGGAAGAGAGATGCATGTTCTGTGGAAACTGTTATACCATGTGTATGGCACTCCCCCTGGCTGACAAAGAGGGTGACTGTGTAACTATTATGGCAGGTGGTAAGGTATCAAATAGGATCTCTCCTCCTAAGTTTTCAAAGGTGGTTGTGGCAGGATTACCCAATAACTTCCCCAGATATCCTGAGGTGGTAGAGACCGTTAAGAAGATTTTAGAGGCCTATGCAAAGGATGCACGGAAGTATGAGCGGTTAGGAGACTGGGCTGAAAGGATAGGATGGGAAAGATTCTTTGAAAAATGTGGGCTTCCATTTACAGAGCACTTGATTGATGACTATCGTCTGGCATATGATACATATAGAACATCAACCCATTTTAAATACACCGACGCAGCCTGGAGTGTTTCTAAGGCTGTGGACGGAATATAATTTTTAAGGAGATTGGATCATGGAGGATATTAAAAAGGCCATACTTGAGTTTGCTGAAACCAGTAAAAAGACAAAGTTCTATTTTAGTGATATGGAAAAGGCAGTAAAGAAAGTGCTACCCAACGCAAAGACCAGGGAGATAAAGAAGGCCGCTACTCAGCTTGTTAATGAAGAGAAGCTGATCTTCTTCTCCACCGGTAGCACCACAATGTATGGTCTTAAGGGAAGAGGCCAGACAGAGGATCATTAAATAAGGGTTTAGATATACGATCACAATAGGGGGTCACTGTCCTAGATCTGATCGGACGGTGACCTCTAATTTTAAGAGGGAATAAATATGAAAGAACCTATAGATTCAGAGACATTTATAGCAGAGCAAAAAAAGAGGCTTGAGGGTAATCCTGAATGTGCCACATCCTATTATAATCTGGGTGTGGCTCTTATGAATCAGGGGAAGCTGGATGAGGCAATGGAGGCATTTAGAGACGCAATAGAAAATAGTGCCAGAATGTTTGAGGCATATGTGAATCTGGGATATATCTACTATAAAAAAGGGGATCTGGAAGGAGTGGTAGAGGCAAACAAGAGGGCTGTTGAGATAGAACCCCGATATGCCAGAGGTTACTCTAATCTGGGCTTTGCATATCTTCAGATGCAAAAGACCGATGAGGCCATTGAGGCTCTAAATAAGGCCATTGAACTTAATCCTGATATTGTTCAGGCATGGAGCAACCTGATAAATGCATATCTTCAAAAAGGGGATACGGAAAAGGCGGTTGAAGTAGGAGAGAAACTTAAAGAAAAGGCGCCAAATTTTGGGTTGGGACACAACAATCTTGCTGTTGCATATTATTATGCAGGTCAGTATGAAAAGGCCATGATCCATATAAATAGGGCAATTGAAAACGGATTCAGCCCACATCCTGATTTTATCAGAGAGGTAGAGGAACATCTCCATAATGGATCTTGAATCCCTCCTTCATAACTATGAATATCTTCTGGATGATGCAGATAGGAAATTTAAAACGCTAAGTCAGAGATATAAAGAATATATCAGATGTCAAGAGGGCTGCTCTGATTGTTGTTATGCTGTATTTGGGCTCTTTTTAATAGAGGCTATCTATATTAAGAGGCACTTTGATAGATTGGATCCTCAAATATGTAAAGAGGCACTACTTAGATGCAACCAGATGGATATGGAACTTAAAAGGATTGAAAGGAAGATGGAAAGATTTAGGGACGATCCTGACATGCAAAATTATGTTATGGCAAAAGAGAGGATAAGGTGCCCCCTGCTTGATGAAGATAATAGATGTATCCTATACATATACCGTCCCATAACCTGTAGGGTCTATGGAGTACCCGTAAAGATGGGGGGAACTATTCGTGTATGCCATAAAGCAGGATTTGAAAAGGGAAAGAGTTACAGCTTCTATGATCTGGATAGCACTTATCGGAATCTCTATCTATTTTCTGTGGAACTCTTAAAGGAGTTTAAAAAGGGAGATCAATCTAAGGCATCCCTTCTGATATCCATGTCTAAGGCAATAAGCACTCCCTCTGAACTTCTCATAGATGAACTTTTTTCGTAATCTTATAAACCTATAGATGCTTTAGTGCCTCAATTGCAAGTTGAGATATCCTGAAGCTGACCATCTGACCCTCTCTATATACATGAATCTCTGTGTTATCTGAAAGGAGTCTATCTATTTCATCCTTAGCACTCTTAAGACCCACATTCCCAAGAAAGATCAATGTATTTCCTCTGATAACTGGATCCGAACTCCTTAGAAGCGGAATAAAATTTTGAGCATATTCCTTAAATAGCTCTGGAGCCACCTCTGATATCCTTGCAATCACCATCATTATGTCAGAAACCAGCTCTTTATCCCTTAATAGGGCATAGAGATATCTAATATAGGGACCAAATTTATGGGGTTCATATCTTATTATCTCTCCAATAGTGTATATGGCTCCCCAACTGGATGCCGCACTATCAACTACTGATGAGATCATTCCCTTCAAAAAGGAGATAATACTCCTTTCATCTCTCTGTGAAATAATAGCACATACCCTTCCGATAATATCAGCCGCACGGTATAGCATAAGCTCATCCCCTGAATAGAGCAGCCTCTTTAACTTCCTGAGTATATCTTTCTGAATCCCCGCCCTTTTAAGAATAGGCCTGATATTAAAGGTCCTTACAAACTCTTCCACTTCCCGTTTTGAAAGGCTCCTTAGAGGCTCTTGGGGAGATGGGGAAAGGGCTTCCCCCTTTTCATCATCTAAGCTTTTAAATTTCAAAAAGTAGAGGGCTCCTCCTATCCTCCTTCCCTGAAATACCCCCGCTGGAATTATCTTATGGGTTACAGGATCATAGTTTTTCAGAATGCTGTCTTCATAATCCTCCCCAGCTTCCACATCATATATCTTATCCATCTCTCCCCTGAATCTATAGGAGAGCAGTTCCAACATTGCGGAACCTAGATTATGCCCGGTTATATCACAGCAGTATATGGCTCCACACTCACATCTTCCAATAGGGTATTCCTCATTCTCCATAGAGCTATCGGGTCTGTGAATCAGTGAATTACAGAAAGGACATCGCGGTTCAATAATTATGTCTTTTCCATAAAATCTTTCCATCTATAGATCCAGATCTATCTCATCGGCTTCAGGGTCATACTCTATACCCATTATCTCCATATCAGTGCCATTATCCTTGAATTCTATTATCCAATTCTTAAATCTCTCACCTGCAAAACCACAACCTATTCTTCCCCTTCTGGCTCCCAGTCTATTAAGTTTGGGGACAATCTCTGAATAGAATAGATCTGCAATATACTGCCTGGTTTCTTCAGATAGCTCTTCCATCTTATTAATCCCTTGAATAACCGGGCAGCTCTAAAGTCATACACTTTGACCCTGGAGCACAAGACCTCTCTGTAAGTCTTGGCCTATTCTTCCCCTTAGGTAGGCCCATCATATAATTTGTCTTGCTGATTACTCGCTCAAGCTCCGAACCACTACACTTGGGACATCTAAGATCCACAATATCATCATCATTCAGAAAGAGCCTTTCAAATATCTCACCACAGCGTGTGCATCTAAATTCAAATATTGGCATTTGAAATCCCTCTTTAAAATTTCTCTATTCAATCTTATATAATTTAAGTAAGAGCAAAGTCAAATGGAGTTTTAAAGGAGATGAAAATACTTTCCTTTCATCCATGTATAGAGGCAGATATTAATATAATACTTGCCAGGAGAGACCCTCAGGATCCTACCCTCTTGAAGGCAATTCAAGAAGCAGATGTCATAATCCTACCCCAGATATTACCAGAATGGCTGTATTGGAGATGTAAGGAGAAGACTCCCTTTCTATTTCCAAACTATGATGTGAGATTTAGGTATCCAGGCAAGATTGGACAGGCAAGGCTATTTAAAGACTCAGGCATCATATCTCCCAAGACCTATATCTGGAAAGGGGTGGATGAGTTTAAAAAGAGGAAAGGCAGAGCTTCTTTACCGATTCCATTTGTTATTAAGGCCGATAGATACCATGAGGCAGAAGGGGTATTTATTATAGAATCTGAAAAGGATCTAAAAGACACACTAAGCTGGCTTGAAAGGCTTGAAAGATCAGGAAGCTATGGTTTTGTAACCCAACAGTTTATTCCCACCAAAGGGAATATCTGTAGATGTATTATAATAGGTAAAGATATTATATCTTTTTGGAAAAGACCTAAGAATAAAGATCAATTAATAACATCTATCTCTAAGGGAGCCATTATAGATAGGGAATGGAGAGGGGATCTTCAAAAGAATGCCATTAAGATGGCTGAAAGAATCGCAGAGCTTTTAAATATTCAACTTGCTGCACTGGATTTTGCATTTGATATGGAAGATGGATCTCCTACTCCGATGCTTTTAGAGATAAACTACTATTTTGGAAGAAGGGGCTTAGGAGGTTCAGATAACTATTATAGATTACTCTATAAGGCAATTGTTGAGTGGTTAAAAGATAATCATATAAGATGTTCAGGAATTAAGCTGCAACTGGATTAATCCCCATATATACCTTTCTTCGCCTCGGTCCATCAAATTCACAGAAAAAGATCCGCTGCCATGTCCCAAGTTGTAATCTTCCCCCTTCAATTAGCACACATACTGAGCATCCCACTAATGTAGATTTAATATGGCTATCTGCGTTTCCCTCTAAATGATGATATGTTCTGGTGTGGGGAACCAATTCACTGAGTTTTTCCAGGATATCTTCAACAACCGCGGGATCTGCCCCTTCATTTATGGTTATACCAGCCGTGGTATGGGGAACATAGAGTGTGCATATGGCATCCCGTATTCCAAGCTCAGATATCTCTTTTTGAACAAGGGAGGTAATATCAATCATCTGATTTCTTTTAGAACTCTTTACCTCAATTGTCTTCATTATTCATCTCCCTAAGTTAAATATATTTTTATGTTTTAAATATTTGGTTTGCTTTTTCAAGGAAGAATTGATAATTGCCGGATTATAATACATAGGGAGGCCTTAAGATGGGTACCATCATTCCAGAAGGAGAAAGGATCAGAAAGGCAATTAAATGGATCTCCTCCTATCTAAATGAAGAGGGAGAAAAGAAGAGTATAAATAGCCTCATTGAAGAGGCTTCAATGCGTTATAATCTGTCTCCTAAGGAAGAGGAATTTTTGTTATCTTTTTATCAGGAGGAGAGGTCCAAGGCCTAATTTTTAATAGGATCTTTATCTTAGCATCTCTTCCAGCCTTTGGCTTAAAAATTCCAATTGTCTCTTTACAGAGGGATCCCTCTCCTTTTGCTTTTCAATTATCTCTGAGGCATATAACACAGTGGAATGATTCCTATTTATTGATTTTCCAATATCTTCCAGACTTTCATTGGTAAATTTCCTACACAGATACACATATACCTTTCTGGGATAACAATAGATCTTTTTCCGAGATCTACCTTTTAACATCCGAGGTTCAATCTTAAAATATTCACAAATAAGATTTTTTATATCATCAAGTGTGGGATTTTTTCTCTTACTGACCCTGCACCTTACCTCTTCATGTGCAAGTTCAGGAGTAATCTTTACATTAAGCAGTTCACTCTTTGCCTTAATAGAATTGATGGCGCTTTCAATCTGCCTGATATCCCTTGTAAGATTCTCTGCCAGTATATGAATTATCTCATCAGATAGTCTTATTCCCTTTTCCATAGCCTTTCTGCTGATTATCTCAACTCGTGTGTCATAATCTGGTCTATAGATCTGACTTATAACCCCTGAAGTCAGGCGAGACAATAGGTCTTTGTTAAGATTAGGAATATCCTTAGGGAATATGGAGCTGGTAAAGATAACCTTCTTACCACTATCTATAAGTGTATCTAAGGTATGTCCAAGCTCTATCTGAATTGCATGTTTCCCACCTAAAAAATGCACCTCTTCTAATAGAAGCACATCACAATTTGTCCTATACTTATTTTTAAAGTCATCAATCTTTCCATTTTTAATGGAATAGACCATCTCATTTACAAAATCTTCAGCTGTTATATAACATACCTTAATGTCTTTAAATTTTTTAATAATTTCATGCCCAATGGCCTGTGATAGGTGGCTCTTACCCAGCCCTGTTCCAGAGATAAAGATTATGGAATTATACAGCGAACTATTAGCTTCTGTAAGGGATCTTGCAAGTTGATAGGCAAATTCATTACATCTTCCAACTACAAAACGCTCAAAGGTGAAATCTCTGTTAAGAATCCTGCCTATTATCCTGGGATGGGGCTGAAACGTGGGAAGTAATAGCTGTTGAGCACCATTTCCATTCTGCTTTCTACTTCTTGAAGGCATCAACTTAAGATGGATTTCGTGGGAATCGCAGCCGATCTTTCTAAGAGTCTCTTCAAACAGAGGCACATAATTCTCCTTAATCCAGTTCTTAGAGAATCTGTTAGGACAACCCAGAACAATACGATGCTCATCTTCTTCAATGGGAGTGAGAGGGTCTAACCACAATAGAAAGGCCTTTTGAGGCAATTCTTTCTTTAACTCTTCCTTGATACACTCCCATATTCCCTTCATGGTAGACTCCTAATTGGGAAGGAAAAAGGTTAATCATAAGATAAAATAGATAACCCAAAAAGCACCTACCTGAATAAAAGGATCAAGAATTTATAACTATCAAAATGGAGCTATGTCAAAACCAGATATGGGTAAGAAAAAATTACATTTCATCTAATTATAGACACCATACAACATTCTTAAATTATTAAATTTTTTAGCCATACACCTATAAGCCTTTGTTTTTAAAAGGTTTTCATGATTTAAAATTTGTCCAATAAAATCAACATCTTAATCTATTTTTCGTAAAATCTTTTCAAGTTTTCAACATCCTCAAAACTCCCGCTTTCTCTTATTTTCTTCAAATTTTAAAGCTTTTCAGATTTTCACCTTAGATATTTCTCTAAGTTACTATTTTAAAAAGATTTTATTTAATAGATAGGAATTTTTCTTTTATTTTTGTCCTATCTCTACTATATAATTTAACGATGGTGAAAGATAAAAAGCTAAGAATAGCTGTCATTGCAGGAGGCTGGTCAAAGGAAAGGGAGGTATCCCTTAAAAGTGGCAGAGCAGTTTATGATGCGCTGGATAGAAGGAGATATGAGGTGGAGTTTTATGATCCTAAAGAAGATCTAAAAAGACTCATTGATGAGAGAGACAGGATTGATCTTGCCTTTATTCTGCTTCATGGAAGATATGGGGAAGATGGGGCAATTCAGGGGTTTTTAAAGATCTTGGGAATTCCCTTTGTAGGTTCTGGGGTGCTATCCAGTTCCATATCTCTCAATAAGGCTATCTCAAAGATACTCTATAGAGATGCGGGGTTGGATGTGGCAGATTGGATATTACTTAAAAAGGGGGATTTCATTGATCCTGATAATATTATCAATACATTGGGAACTGAGCTTGTAATTAAGCCTGTATCTGAGGGGTCCAGCATTGGAATATCTATCTCTAAGGATAGAGAGTCACTTATAAAAGGCTTAAAGCAGGCCTTTCTGTATGATGAGGAAGTGATAGTTGAAAGATACATAAAGGGCAGGGAAGTTACATGTTGTGTTTTGGGAAATGAAAGCTTAGAGGCCCTTCCTCCCATTGAGATAGTGCCAGATAAAAGATATGAATTTTTTGATTATGAGGCAAAATATACCCCTGAAGCTACAAAGGAGATCTGTCCTGCTCCTCTTTCAGAGGAGCTTACCCAAAGGGTGAAGGAGATTGCAATAAAGGCGCATAGGGTATTAAGATGTAAGGTATGGAGTAGGACTGATATGATAATAGGGGATGAAAAGATATATGTCTTAGAGACCAATACCATTCCAGGAATGACCGAAACCAGCCTTGTTCCCTTGGCTGCAAGGACAGCAGGGCTCTCTATGAGTGAATTGTTAAATAGAATTTTGGAACTTGCAATTGAGATTAAAGATTAACAGATTCTGGGGGCCTGTTCCCCTTCTAACATAGAGATTATCCGGGTTCCTCCTACCTTTGTCTTCATATATACCTTTCCTGCATATTCCTCTCTAATTTCTCCAATTATTCTTGAATCCTTTCCTAAGGGATGCCTCTTCATGGCCTCAAGCACCCTATCTGCATCCTCCTCTTCCACTATCACTATGCATTTTCCTTCATTGGCAATATAGAGGGGGTCAAAGCCGAGCAGTTCACATGCAGCCTTAACCTCTTCCTTTATGGGTATCCTATCTTCATATATGAATATGGAAACATTGGAATTTTGAGCAATCTCATTTAGGGCGCTTCCAAGCCCCCCTCTTGTGGGATCTTTTAATACATGAATCTTATCTGAGATCTTCAATATCTCTGAGACAAGCCCGTTTAATGGAGCAGAATCACTACTAATTGGAATATCAGGATCAAGCCCTTCCCTGCTAAAGAGGACTGCCATTCCATGATCAGCAATATCCCCATTTATAATAACCAGATCACCAGGGCGAGCAAGATGGCTTGAGATTTCAATACCTTTTGGAACTTTTCCAATTCCTGCAGTATTAATATAGATCCTATCTGCCTGCCCCCTATGAACCACCTTTGTATCGCCGGTTACAATATCCACATTTGCTTCTTTTGCAGCCTTTGATATGGAATCCATAATCCTCTTTAGATCCTTTAAAGGAAGCCCTTCTTCAATAATAAAGGCAAGGGAAAGGAAAAGTGGGGTTGCTCCTTGCATACTAAGATCATTAACCGTGCCATATACTGCAAGGCTCCCTATATCCCCACCAGGGAAAAATATGGGATCTATTACATAGGAATCTGTTGTCATAGCGATTCTTATTCCATCTCCCATCTCCAAGACAGCACTATCATCTAAGGGTTCAAGCAATGGATTCCTCAATTTGGAAAATATATAATCTTTAATTAACCTATGAGAGGCTGCCCCCCCTGCTCCATGGTCAAGTATTATTCTATCTTCAGCCATATTAAACCTCTCCCTTTCTGTAAGCATCCCTTAAGGCCTTCTTAAATATCTTGCCAGAGCCTGTTTTAGGAAGTTCAGATACAAAATCAATGGATTTGGGAGCCTTATATCTTGCAATTCTCTGTTTGCAGAAATCAATCAGCTCATCTTCACTCACCTTGTATCCCTCCTTTAAGACCACAACTGCCTTGACCGCCTCTCCCCACTTTGAATCAGGAACCCCTATTACCGCAGCTTCAAGCACGGCAGGATGTTCATAGAGAACATTTTCCACCTCAATAGAATATACATTTTCTCCTCCTGTAATTATCATATCCTTCTTCCTATCCACAATATCCACATAGCCCTCAGAGTCTACCACTGCCATATCCCCTGTATAGAGCCATCCATCCTTTATGGCCTTTCTTGTCTCCTCATCCCGCCTCCAATAACCTCTTGTTACTATATCACCCTTTACTATGATCTCACCCACCTCTTTGCCATTATGTTCAACCTCAGATCCATCTTCCCTTACAACCTTAAGTAATACCCCAATAAATGGCCTCCCTGTCTTTGCCTTAAATCTAAACCTTTCCTCTTCTGAAAGTGCCAAAAGATTGTCTTTAAGTATGGATACAGTAAGATATGGGCTTGTCTCTGTCATCCCATATGTCTGAATATAGTCGCAACAGAAAGTTTTCATAATCTTTTTTACAAGCTCAGGTGCAATGGGTGCTCCACCACTTAGTATGACCCTAAGCGATGAAAAATCGGTTCTTTCAATTTCCTTTGTATTTACAAGCATATTTAACATAGTGGGTATCATATTAGTTATCGTTACCTTCTCCCTCTCCATCACCTCTAAGACCCTTTCCGGGATAAACTCCCCTATCATCACATGACGTGCTCCTACCCATGTAATAGAAAAGGTGGCCCAGGCATCTGCTAAGTGAAACATAGGGGCAACATGTATCCACACATCCTGATCCGTAATCTTAAGCTCTGCTATGGCACAGAGGGCATGAAAGCATACATTTTTATGAGTCAGCACCACCCCTTTGGGCCTTCCTGTGGTGCCACTTGTATAATAGAGATGAGCGATATCCTCATCTGATAGATCCGGGTAGGAAGAGATATGGGGGCTACTCTCTTTTATTGCCCTTTCATATTCCAAAGAAGAGAGTAGTTCAGGCACCTCACCCTTGCCAGTCCAAAGGATATGGGATAATTTAGTCTTTCCACCTTTAATACATTTTTCTATATTATCTTTAAATTTCTCAGATGCTATCAGGATCTTTGCTTCAGAATCATTGAGTATAAAAGAGAGCTCTTTTGGGGAAAGTCTAAAATTTAGGGGATTTAATATGGCACCGATCTGGGCTGCTGCAAAATATGCCTCCAAAAAGATATGGCAATTTTGATGGCATATGGCAATACAATCTCCCCTCTTTGCTCCCATGTCCTTAAATAGATTAGATAATCTATATACCCTATCTCCCAATTCCCTATAACTGATCCTATTTTCTCCACAGATTACGGCCTCTTTTTTTTCATAAAGGGAAAGCGCTTTTTCCAAGATAAAGGGGATGATCATGTCAGACTCCCTTTAGATAATTTTAAATCTCTATCAGATAAAATAGATATTATGTCAAGATAATATAAGTAACTTAGGGCTTTTGACTTGACACATATATCTTAAAGATCTATTTCCCAATATAGATAGTCTAAAGGAGCTTGGACATGAGAAGAGATTATAAGATCCTCTGTGGAATTGATTTTAGTGAACACTCAAAGAGGGCTCTCAGGGAGGCCTTATTATTAAGAGAGAAATTTGATGGAACCCTAATTCTGATTCATGTGGTTCCATCCTTAGACAGGCTTGGGGAGTTCAATTTTCCAATGGGATTTAGAGAAGAATACGAAAAGCAGATTCTATATCATTCTCAGGGTAAAATGGATGAATTAAAACAGGAGATTAAAAACGAAAAGATTAAGTTTGAAATTATTCATGGCGATCCTGCACTTGAAATAATAAAGTATGCTAAAGAAGAAGGGATTAATGTCATTGTTATAGGATCACATGGTGCAAAGAGTATCCATGAAAGGATATTTGGATCCATTGCAGAAAAGATACTTAAACTCTCTGACTGCCCTGTCTTAGTAGTAAAATAGCTTTAAATCTCACCAAAAATGGGTATCTTATTTATTGGCTTCAAAGGCTTCTAATCTAAAAGGGACTCTCTTTTTATATTGCTCAAATGTCTGCCCCTGTTCCGGATGCTCATATAGCCAATCACCTGGTTTTGGAATCGGTATGGGATAAAATAGAGTGAAATCAAAAAAGACCCTCTTTTCCAATTCATTTAACCCTTTATCTGAGCCAATGGCCTTTAGAATATCTGACCTTGAAATATTAAAAGGAATTTTCACTTTGATTTTAGAGAGGGAACAAAAGATGTATGGGCGTGGGAGGATTCGAACCCCCGACCAACGGATTAAGAGGCACGAACTCTTGAGCTTCACAACTTCCTCAAATCTTTATAACTTTCTGATTTTTCAAGAAATTTCATTTTATTTATTTTTTCTTACATTCGCATTTTTTTGCAGATTTTGTAAAATTTTTTATCGAAATTCACACATACTAAAAATTCCTCTTTACATTTTTGTTGCTGTTTGATAGTTTGTTGTCCAAATGGACAACAAATCATAAAAAGGCAACGATGAATAGTGAACTAAAAATTATTGATTATATTAGAGAGCATATAAGAGAACTCATTCCTGTTGAAGGATTAAAGATCCAATTTGAAATGGCACCTGATAAAGAAGGTGTTTATCCTGATTTTAAAGCTAAGGTATCATATAAAATGATCAGATTTGTATTAGCAGGGGCGGTGCTATCTCAGCAAAGTGCTTCTATTTTTAATGCAAAGATATCTTTTCTGAAATCATATGTAAGGCAAAAAGGTGAAATTCCATTTTTGATTTCAAGGTATTTTAGCCAAGATCGCATTAAACAGTGTAAAAAAGAGGGAGTGTGCTTTTTAGATATGTCAGGAAATGTCTTCATTAAATACAAGGGGCTTTATATAGAACGCATAGGTTTTCCGAACCGCTTTCCTGAAAAGAGGATGGGAAGAAACCCATTTTCTGATAAGGCCTCTTTAATATTAAGGGCAATCCTTTTTGATAAAGATAAGCATTGGGGCATCAGGGAGATTGCAAAGGTGATAGGACTTGATCCTGGCTTTGTATCCAGGATGGCTAAGGAACTTGAAAAAAGAAACTATATCTACCGTATAGATTCTAAGATTAGAATTAAAGATCCAAAAAGTGTGATAGAAGATTGGGTGAGGGAATATAGCTATAAAAAGAATACTGAATTGAGATTCTTTTGTTTAAGTAAGAATCCTGATGAAATCTTACAAAAAATAAGTGAAATATATGTTCCAGATAAAATAAAATATGCTCTATCACTCCATGCTGGAGCTAATCTTGTATCTCCTTATGCGCTGTTTAATGAAGTCCATATTTATATTCTAAAGCAGATGGATGTAGAATGGTTCGTGGAAAGGCTAAAGCTAAGGAAAGTTCAGGAAGGAGCCAACCTTATCTTTCTTTTACCTTATTACAAGTATTCAGTCTTTTATGGTAGGCAAAAGATAAAGGGATTGTGGGTAGTTTCAGATCTTCAACTCTATCTTGATCTTTACAATTATCCAATTCGTGGCCTTGAGCAGGCTGAACATATTTATGAAAAAAGACTTAAAAAGATTTTAGAGAGCTAATAGATTAATAATGCCACAAAATTATAAAATTGCATTTTTCAAAGTGCTTTGGATCCTAAGGGATTATTTATCTGAAATAGTGATAGGTGGAGGATGGGTTCCGTTTCTTTATTATCACTATTTGATTTCTGATAAATCACGGGAACCCTTAAGGACATTAGATATTGACTTAGTGGTTGGTATTGATCTTCCTGTTTTAGGTGGGAAGACCATAGATCAGCTCCTCTTAGAGGCAGGTTTAAAACTCAAATTTAAAAGCCGTGATATACCTCCAGTAATACATTATGAAGGCATCATAGAAGATCAAGAGGTTGAAATTGAATTTTTAACAGAGCAGAGAGGACCTAAAGATGCAAATGTTATTCAAGTTCAAAAAGGGCTCCATGCTGAGGCTTTAAGATTTATTTCAATATTACTGGATCATGTTATCGAACTTACAATAGATGACTTTAAAGTTAAAAGAAAATATGTGCCTTTGAAGGTAAAAGTTCCATCTCCAGAAGCCTATATTTTTCATAAGGGACTGATTTATAGGCGAAGAAGAAATAAATTTAAAGAAGCAAAGGATCTATATTACATATTTGACATATTAATTAATTGTCCAGAGCTTAGGGAACAAATTATTGAAGGATTAAAAAGACTTTCAGGAATTTACTCTTCATGGTTTTCACGCTTTTTAAATAACTTAAAATCAGATTTCTCTGATATAAAAGCTAAAGGAATTGAATTAATCTTGACCCAACGACCCAGTGGAACTCTACCTCATTTAAATAAGGAGCAATTTAAACAATATGCCTTAGGGACTTTTCAGGAGTTTATTGAGGAATTGAGTGCTTTTTAATCTCCTAAGAATTAAGAAAGTATTTTGAATTACAATAACTATCTTTTATCCTCAGGGAACTCTTTTTAGCTATATATAGAATATACTTGACCATTTTTATACATTTTGATTAAAGTTTCAATGTTTAGTATTAATCTTTGAGGCCTTAAGATGAGAGTCTTTGAATTAGGCCGCTACAATATCCCTGATGAGATAATTGAAGCTTGGATTTCACAGATTGGAGAAGAGCTCCTTCCGGTTCAAGAAAGGGCCATAAAGAGATACGGGGTATTGGATGGAAAGAGCCTGATCATTTCAAGTCCCACCACATCTGGTAAGACCTTTGTAGGAGAGATTGCTGCCATAAAAGGGGTGATGGAAAAGAAGAAGGTGATATACCTTGTGCCCCTTAAATCATTGGCTGAAGAGAAGTATCTGGATTTTCAAAGAAAATATGAGAAATTTGGAATTAAGACAGTGATATCTTCAAGTGATTACCGAGAATATGACCAGATGATTGAAGATGGGGACTTTGGAATCGCTATCATTGTGTATGAAAAGATGGCTCAACTTTTAATAAAAAATCCCTTTTTGCTTAAAAACATAGCTCTCATCATAATAGATGAGCTTCAGGAAATAGGCGATCCTCATCGTGGGCCTGGACTTGAAATAACTCTAACCAAGATTGTCACCTCTCCTTATAAGCCCCAGATCCTGGGACTATCTGCTGTGCTTGGAAACACGGAGAGCCTTGCAAGATGGCTTAAAACAGATTTTTTGTTCCATGATAAAAGACCTGTAGAGCTTTATGAAGGGGTGCTATACAAAGGCATATTTCATTATAAGACCTATAACACCTTTGAAAAGAAACAGGAGCAACTGATAGATATTCCACCTAAAGAGCAAAGGGATGCATCAAAGATCCTGCTAAGATCGGTGCTGCACCTTGCAAATCTTGGAGAGCAGATCCTGGTATTTCTTCCAAGCAAAAGAGACACAATGAACTTTGCATTTAACCTGTCCCGAATGGTGGACTTCCCTGAGGCTGAGGATGCAATAAAGGAGCTGATGATCCTTGAAGATACCTCACTTAAAAATCTGCTAATGGATTGCCTAAGAAGCTCTGTTGCATTTCATCATGCAGATCTATCCAGGGATGAAAGGGAGGTGATAGAGAGATACACCCGAAAAGGTATATTAAGAGTTATATGCTGCACCACCACCCTTGCACTTGGTGTAAATCTTCCAGCAAGTGCAGTGTTTCTGGATATCCACAAATGGGAGTATGATGAAAAGACAGACAGTCTGATATCCACCCCCATTAGCTGGGCAGAGTATGAAAATATAAGCGGAAGGGCAGGAAGGCTTGGCTTTGGAAAGGATTTTGGAAGATCCATCACCATTGCAACCAATGACTATGAATACAGAATGCTTTGGCAGAACTACATAGAAGGTGAAGAGGAGATCCTGAAATCCCAGCTAAATGCCAAAGGTCTTGAAGATTATCTGATCAGCATTCTTGCATCAGGCAATGCAGAGACCAGGGATCAGCTTGAAGAGTTTCTGCTTAATACCTACATGGGTCAAAGTGAGGGGATAGAAAGCATAAGAGAAAACCTTGATAGATCCCTCAAAACCCTTAAAAGATACAGGCTCATTGAGGAAGACAGAAGAGGCAGGATAAATATCTCAAGCATTGGAAGTGTGGTGGCACTAAAGGGCATAAGCTGTGCAACAGCAGATGATCTTTCATTTTTCTTGAGGGATGCAAAGGATAGATCAGTTTCAGACCTTGAAATCCTCCATGCAGCAGCATCAAGTGAAGATGGAAGAAGGATCTATCTTCAGATGGCAAAAAGGGAGCATCTATCTGGAAAGTATGAATATATGCTGAAGAAGAGATTCAGCGGTCAGGAAGACTATATTGGATCACTGCTATCCAGAGATATAAAGAGTGAGATACTGCTATCCAAAACCAGGGCAAAGGCAGTTAAGCTTGCACTTCTGCTGGAGAGATGGATTCAGGGAAAGGACACCCCATCAATTGAAAGGGACTTTGAATCATACTACGGAACCATTGCATCAGCAGGGGAGGCCATGAGCTGGATTCTGGATTCAGCCTCTCTGATTGCAAAGGCAGTGGGAGCACCAGGAGAGCTTCAAAAGAGGCTTTCAATCCTATCTGAAAGGCTTCTATATGGAGTTCCTGAAGAGGGGCTTGAGCTTGCAAGATTGAGGGTTAAGGGGCTTGGAAGGGCAGGTATTAAGAGGCTTATAACTGAAGGGTTTGACAGTATCAAGGCAGTTCATGAGGTTCCACTTTCCCTGCTTTCCAGGGTGATTCCAGAGAAGATCGCTATAAATTTAAAGGAGGCAGTGGATAAAAGGCTTGGGATCAAAAAGGATGAACTTGCTGGAGAAACAGAGGAGGAAAAATCCTACTTATGCAGTGATCAGATTGAAATTACAGGCGTTCCCCTAAAAAAGAGGACCAAGATATTTATAAATGGCTGTGCTCTTGGAATCACCACCCGATCCCTTGAGATCTTACTTAGATTTGCTGTTGCACTTAAAAAGGATGGAAAAGGCTGGATACATAAGGAGGATATATCCACCAATACAGCAGTAACTCAGCTTATATCAAGGCTTAGGAGTGAACTTAGGGATTACACTATAAAGAGGGATGGAAGCATCATTGAAAACGATGGCTCTGGATACTATAGGCTCTCTGTTCCACCTGATAATGTCATAATTGATAAAGAGAGCCTATCAAGGCACTGGAGCCTGAATATAAGGAAAATAATAAATAGGTTTGAGGATGAATAACTTAACATATGCCTTAAAAGAAGAATTTCTACATGACCACCATAAATTTCTTAATAAGTTTTCCACAAATTTTATAATAGAGCCCAAAAAATATTGACAGTACTCCATATATTTCTTATAAATTTACCCTCTTCTTAGGAGGTTTAATATGAACTTGGGTAAATTGCTTACTAAGGCAGCTTTAACTTTCCCAAACAACCTAGCCGTTGTTCATGGCCCCAAACGTCTAACTTACGCCCAGTTCAATGCCCGAGTCAACCGCTTAGCCAATGCCCTGTTGAACCAGCTGGACATCCGGACGGGTGACAACGTGGCCATCCTGCAATACAACTACCCAGAGACCTTGGAGTCAATCTTCGCTGCCTTCAAGGCGGGCTGTGGGGCTGTTCCAATTAACTTCCGCCTCCATCCCCGGGAGTTTGGATTCATCATCGACCATTCTGAGTCAAAGGTAGTCATTATCTCTCCCGAGTTTAACGAGTCCATCATGACCGTCCGGGACATGTTCCCTCGGTGCCGATATCTCGTCACCCTCTCCGGGGCGGGGGGCGAGCTTTTAGATTACGAAGACCTGCTGGCTGCAGAATCCGAAGATTTCAATGAGCGGGACGTCAAGCCGGATGATCTTGCCTGGCTCTTTTACACTTCGGGGACAACCGGTATTCCTAAGCTGTCTCTTATACACATCTGACGCTGCCGACGAAGGCTTAGGTGTAG
>CBFDUE010000032.1:0-24617 GCA_965613025.1 uncultured bacterium | reverse complement strand
GCATGGTTGGATATGGGAACCTATGAGTCCCTCTATCAGGCAACCACCTTTGTCCAGTCCATTCAAGAGAGGCAAGGGCTTAAGATTTCATGTATTGAAGAGATCGCTTACAGGATGGGATATATTGACAGGGCTCAATTGAAATCCCTTGCTAAGGATATGAACTATAATGAGTATGGAAGATATCTCCTTAGAATTGTAGAAGAAAGCTAAAGGTCATGCCTTTTGAATTTATAAAAGGTGAGATGGAAGATATATTTCTGATTAGATCTACTATATTTAAGGACATAAGAGGGCATTTCAGAGAGCTATTTCATCAAAGGGAGTTCAAAGAGCTTATATCTGATATTGGATTTGTCCAGGACAACCTCTCATATTCCATAAGGGGGGTCATAAGGGGGTTGCACTATCAACTGAGATATCCTCAGGCCAAATTGGTGTATATAATTAAAGGGAAGATATTTGATGTGGCTGTAGATATTAGAAGGGGTTCTCCCACCTTTTTGAGATGGGAAAGTCATCTGTTAAGGGATTCTTCAACAGATGGAATATTTATCCCTGAAGGATTTGCACACGGATTCTGTGTGCTCTCTGAATATGCCCTTATTATGTATAAATGCACAGAGTTTTATCACCCAGAAGATGAATATGGGATCTCCTGGAAAGATCCGGATTTAAGTATCCCTTGGCCTATCTCAGATCCCATATTGTCTGAAAAGGATCGGTATCTACCTTTCCTCAGAGATATAAATGAGGAGGAGCTTCCCATATATAGGGGTTTTAAAAATATATGATTCCCATAAGAGATACCATAGAGTCCAAGAGATACCCTGTGATTAACTATTCCATTATAATAGCCAACATCTTTTTCTATATGGTTGAGCTTGGCAGAGGAGAACAGCTGGATAGGCTCTTCTTTATATATGGGCTTGTCCCAGCACGATATACTTCACATCACATATCCTCCTATTTCACATTTGGCCAGCAGATCTTCTCTTTCCTATCCTTTATGTTTTTGCATGGGGGCCTTTTCCACCTCTTAGGAAATATGTGGTCACTCTATATCTTTGGTGACAATGTGGAAGATAGATTGGGCCATCTAAGATATCTGGTCTTCTATCTTCTCTCTGGTATTGCCTCTGGAGTGGTCCATATCATATTAAATTGGGGATCTCCTGTGCCTACAATAGGAGCAAGTGGGGCAATTGCAGGTGTTATGGGCGCCTATTTTATACTGTATCCCTCTTCAAGGATACTCACACTTATCCCCTTTTTCTTTATTCCCTATTTCATAGAGATACCCGCCTTCTTCTTTTTGGGAATATGGTTTTTGATGCAGTTTATAAGCGCCACCCTATCCCCTCCTGGTATTGGAGGTATTGCCTGGTGGGCACATGTAGGAGGATTTGTCTTGGGTATCTTCTTCTGTAAACTCTTTTTAAAGTTTGAGCCATTTACCCTTCCAGAAAGGATTCAAAGGATAACACAGAAAAAGACCACTCCAAGGCTTCATCTCATAAGGCCACACTATTCAGATTCGGATCTGGATATATATGGTGATCTCATACTGAGTCCCCATGAGGCCATTTATGGGACAGTGAAGCTCATAAGTATTCCATGGGGTTTCCAGAGGAGGCTATTCAGAGTAAGGATTCCACCAGGGATAAGAGATGGCACAGTGCTCAGACTTGAAGGGATGGGAAGGGTGATGGGATCAAGAAGAGGAAATCTGTATTTAAGGGTAATACTTAGGCCATAAAAGGCTATATCTTTTGAAGTTGTGTGTATGAGAGGTGTAAAAGCTTGACCCCAACACTTTTAAAGAAGACCTCTATTCTGTCTTCATCTATCACCTTGGATATTACCCCTCTTCCAAATGCAGGATGCATTACCCTGTCTCCAATCTTCCATATCTTCGATCCATCAATGCCAAGGATTATCTTATGTGAAACAGGGAACTTTCCTCCTGAAAGATCAATATATTCATAGAGCTCTGTAGGAATTGGACTTATAAATGAACTCATGGTATCATCTGAATGGATGGAAAATGAGTTGCTTGCGCGCGGCCATTCATCTGATGGAAAATATATTCTTAGCTCATCTCTTGCCCTGGTGCATGCCACATACATAAGCCTTCTTTCCTCTTCATATTCCTGTTCATTTAACAGGGCGTTGGTGGATGGGAAATATCCATCCATTGCCCAGATTATAAAGACCACAGACCACTCCAAACCTTTGGCAGAGTGCACAGTGGATAGCACCAATGATTCCTTTCTCAGATCAGGGTCCATATCAGCAGTGCTTGAAGGAGGAGAGAGGATAAGATCTTCTACAAAGCCCTTAAGATTATTGTATCTGGATGCCATGGAGATGATCTGTTCAAGCTCTTTTTTTCTTTTTGGATAGTCATCAAACCTCTGCTCTAAAAACTGCATATAGTATGAAAATGCAATCTTTATTGCTTTTTGGGGATTTTCTATATTTTCACGGATCTTTTTCAGCGTATTGGATAGCTCTTTTAAATGGCCACTTTCTCCCTTCTTAGCCTCAGGCCATCTATCCAGTTGGTGAATATTTTGTTCATCCATCTTTATCCAATCTATTATCTTTTGACTCTTTACTGGCCCGATCTGCTTTAAAAAATTTAGTATCCGTCTCCAGCTCATAATGTCATTAACATTTATAACCACCCTTAGATAGGATAGAAGGTCTTTAATATGGGCAGATTCCAAAAACTTAAATCCACCATATTTTACATATGGAATACCCTCCTTTGCCAGTTCCACTTCCAGTTCAAAGGAGTGATATGCGGCCCTAAATAACACCGCCATCTCTCTTAAGGGGATACCCTCTGATAGGTATTGGCGTATATCTCTGCAGACCGCCATTGCCTGCTCTGCCTCTGTATGTGTCTCTATCAGCTTGGGGAATCTGCCATTGCTCCTTTTGGTATAAAGGCATTTGGTAAAACTTTCCTTTGATTGGTTTATAAGAGCGTTTGTAAAATTCAGTATGGGCTGAGTGGATCTATAGTTCTGTTCAAGCTTAATAATCTTTGCATCTGGAAATACCCTTATAAAATCTGCCATATTTCTATAGTCTGCCCCTCTGAATGAATATATGGACTGTGCATCATCCCCTACAACCATTATGTTTCTATGAGAATATGCAAGATATTGCACAATCTTTGCCTGTATCCTGTTGGTATCCTGATACTCATCCACAAGCACATATCTAAATCTATCACTCAGGATTCCCCTTATATCTGAAAATTCCTCAAGCAGCTTTAACATGAATTTGAGAAGGTCATCATAGTCCATTAAGTGGTTCTTTCTCTTATATTCCTCATATGCTCTGGTCAATCTTTTCAATCTTTCACTCAGATGGGAAAAATGGGGATATTCCAGATCAAGAACCTCGTCAATTCCTTTCTGCAGATTTGATGCCTTACTTATGATATTGGAAATGGTGCTCTTCTTAGGAAAGCGGACCTTTTCCTCTTTTAATCTTAGCTCATCCAGAAGGGAATGGACAATGTCTTCCATGTCCTGTCTATCAAGCACGGAAAAATCCCTTCTAAAACCTAAAAGTGAGGCATATTGTCTCAAGATCTTGTATGCAAGGGAATGAAATGTGCCTCCTTCAACCTCTTTACATCTTCTGTTAAGCAGGGAAGATGCCCTATCCAGCATCTCAGATGCGGCCCTTTTGGTAAATGTAAGTAAGAGAATATTATAGGGCGAAACCCCCTTCTCTATAAGGTATGCCACTCTGTAGGCGATGGTTCTTGTCTTTCCACTTCCAGCCCCCGCAATTACCAACAATGGGCCATTCATATGAACGACCGCCTCTAATTGCGACGGATTTAAGGAATTCTTGAAGAGTTCATATGCCATAATGATCTTTACCCTAAAAGAGATATAAGATAAGTGCTAAGAGCAAAAAGAGCATAAAAAACAGGGGAAGGCACAGGGCAACTGTTATACGAAGATAGGATGTGTTATGCACTATCTTAAGCCCTACAAATTGAACATATAATATATAGAGCTTACCAATAAATGCTCCTATAAATGGAACTATTCCCCACATTTGACAGCTCTGACTATAGCTTATTACCCTGACAGTAGCTTCAAGCCCTCCTTTCCCACCCCTTACTAACCATAGAAGCACATGGTAGAAGAGGGAGGCAAGAAGGATCTCAATGAATACAAAGAGAGGAACTGCGATAAGTACTAAGGATAACAGCAAAGGGGTTCCAAAGAAGATAGTAAAAGGGAATTCTATTGACTTTATACCTCTTGCCAGAAATACATAGTCCCAAAAGAGTGCTGCCATATTTCCCAATGAACCTATAAGTATCCCATAGATTAAGGAGTCCAAAACATTTTCCGTATTAGCAATTGATTTAAAAAATCTTGAAGGATGGAATATCACTTCCCTCAGGGTTAATACTGCCGCCTTAAAGATTCCCTTATCCTCCCTCTGCTCCCATGCACATAGGGTTTGAGTAGAGGATTGTTCCAAATCTAATTCAAATCTCTCTTTACATATGGGACATCTTGCCCATCTTACATTTTCTGGGATTGCCTCTCTCTTTATGGTCTTTGAATAATTACAATAAGGACACCTTATGATGACATCCATATTAAAGACCTTTATTCATCCTGTGCAGTGTCTTTCTGTATGACCATCTCTTCAACCTATCCCATATGGAATTCTCACCCCTTCTCCTTATGAGCTCCTCTTTGTATCTTATGCCTTCAGGACTGTTAAGAGCGGTCTTCATACATTGAACCCTTTCTTCACAATCAAGACATTCCTTAGGAACCTCCCTCAATCCCTCTCTTCCTATAGGAAATACCCTGTTCAGATTTCCGAAACAGTTCTTCATATCTATTCCACTGAGGTAGATATCTATTTATTAAACATGATTGGATTGTTCAACATAAATAAAGAGAGATAAAAAGATTCTAAAAACTTTTCATGAAATCTCCACCATAGTCAATGGGGGAAGGGGAAGATATCCAATGAATAATCTCTTTTAAGCTCCTTTTATCTTCAACCTTCTCCCATCCCTTTTCAAGTACGATCTCCCTTTGATCATCCTTTGGGTCAAAAATGACTGCTGCCGCACTCTCCCTATTTGGCCCTGAAAAATAGACATAAAAAGAGTTAAAATTATCTATTAATGAAGTGATATTGATATCCTTTTTAGAGACTCTCCTTAATTTTCCATACATTTAAAGATCCATACATCCAATAAATAGGAATATTAGAAGAAATCCCAGCTGCATATATGATACTTTCATATCAGTGTTTCCTTAGTGCATCCATTATGGTAATAAGCTGATTGTCTATATACCTATCTAAGGTGAAGCGATTTTTAAAGTGCCATCCCTTCAACACCCACATATGTGCCATCATTAGGATATTATATGCCATAAGGTCCACATCCACATCTTTAAAAATGCCCTTATCTATCCCTTCCTGAATAATATTTCCAAATATCTTTGATACCTCAACCTCAAGCTGTTTTACCTTGTCTCTTGAGGCCTTATCTAAGGAGCTGGATTTTTGATATATTAAAAGAGCCTTTTTCCTCTGTTGATCCACCACCTTGAAATAGAGAATGGTTGCAATGGCAAGCTTCTCTTCAGGGTCTTCAATATCTTTTATCTGAGATAAAAGGCTTTCACGAAAGATATTTAGCACATCTTCCATAATCATTCGCATTATCTCTGATTTCTTTTTTACATAGTGGTAGGTTACAGGAAGACTTACCTTTGCCTTCTCTGCGATCTCTTCAATGGAGGTGGCTGCATATCCCTTCTTTGCATAGAGTTCACTTGCAGCATCAATTATCTTCCTGCGGACAAGATCAGCAGAGGCAATCTGATCAAGAACTGTTAATCTTCTCTTTTTCTTTACATCCATCTTTACACCTTTAAATATATAATTGAGGTATTCAGAAAGCTGTCTGAATACCTCAGATTTTTAATGATTAGACCTCCTTATGATACTTAAATGAGACATTAACTCTGGCCCTAAAGTTCTTTACCTTTCCATTTTCAATGGTAACATCCAGCCGGGTTATCTCTGCAACTCTTAGATCTTTAAGACTCTCTCCTGCAGTCTCTACGGCAGTTTTAACTGCCTCTTCCCAAGATGTCTCACTGGTTCCTACAAGCTCTATAATCTTATATGTGCTTCCCATCCCTTCCTCCTTTTTTAAAAAGGTGTTATTATTAGTTAGATGAGCTATTTCCCCACTATGTGACTATATCTTTACTTCACCCACCCCCTTTCTTAAAAATAGATTATTTTTAATAAATAGCACTATAAATATATAGTCAAGAATTAATTTTTATAATTGACCATTTGCTTAATTGATTAAGCACCCTGTCTCTATGGGTACCTGGCCAATAGAATCTCTTACAGGTAGGGCAAAAGCTTATAGATTCAGCAACTCTATGATAGACATATTCTGGAACATTTTCTAAGGCATCCACCTTATCTGCCTTCTCTATTGGGGTGTTACATATTATACAGCGTGAAAATAGCGAACTTTGCCTTATCGGTAAGCTAAAGTGAGAGATTACCTCCCTTAATTGTTCATTTATGTGGTCTGAATGTATGTAAAGAGATCTTGAAAACATATCCAAATTTGTCCTCTTTCGTGATAAGAATATCCTCTGCTCCCTCTTTAATTTCTGTATCCTATCTTCATCCAGTCTCCTTATATAGAGGGTATCAAATCCCAGGATCCTTAGCCATCTTGCAAGCCTTCCAAGCATGGAATCTACAGCAAATTTTATCTCTTCTTTCATATCATTTTATATATCATAAGGGAATAGATCATGCCATTAAATTGATTTGACTCACTATTTAAAAGATATTAGGAATTAATTTAGAGGTTTTTTAAATGCAAAAGATAGTTATAAAGGGTGGAAAGAGGCTTAAGGGAAAGGTAAAGATAAGTGGTTCAAAAAATGCCGCACTTCCCATTATAGCCGCATGTATCCTAACGGGGGGAAGACACAGGCTTTCAAATATACCATCCCTTAGGGATGTCCATACCATAAAGGAGATCATGTCGCTTCTGGGGGTGAAGTTTGAAGAAGAAGGTGGTGAGCTGATTGTAGATACTGGAAATCTACTTTCATATGAAGCCCCATATGAACTGGTTCGGACCATGAGGGCATCTGTTCTTCTTCTTGGGCCGCTGATTGCCAGAGTGGGAAGGGCAAAGGTTGCCATGCCAGGGGGATGTGCCATAGGAGAGAGGCCCATAGATCTTCATCTAAAGGCGTTAAGGCTGATGGATGTGGACATGCATCTTGAAGGGGGTTACATAGTTGCAAGGACAGAAGGGCTTAAGGGTGCACACATATTTTTTGACATACCCACTGTCACTGGAACAGAAAATGCCATGATGGCAGCAACCCTTGCTGAAGGCAAGACAGTCTTAGAGAATGCGGCAAAAGAGCCAGAGGTCCAGGATCTTGCAAAGGCCCTAAAAGAGATGGGGGCTCAGATCGAGGGAGAGGGAACAGATACAATTGTTATTCGCGGAGTAAAGGAACTTAATCCCATATCTCATAAGGTTATACCTGATAGGATTGAAGCGGGCACCTATATGATTGCCTCTGCCATAACAAGGGGGGATGTGGTAGTGGAAGATTGCATTCCAGATCATCTTACCTCCCTTATAGAGAAATTAAGGGCAGTTGGCTGCAAGATCCAATTGGGTGATAACTGGATCAGAGTAACGGGTGTTGAAAAGATAGAGAGTGTGGATATAAAGACAATGCCCTATCCTGGATTTCCCACAGATCTTCAGGCACAATTTATGGCACTTATGTGTATTGCCGAGGGTTCAAGTATCATAACTGAGACCATATTCGAAAACCGATTCATTCATGTAAGTGAGCTTAGAAGAATGGGTGCAGATATAAGCATTGATGGAAATCAGGCAATAGTTCGTGGAAAGGAAAGACTACTAGCAGCACCAGTTATGGCAACAGATCTGAGAGCCAGTGCCTCCCTTGTGCTTGCAGGCCTGGTGGCAGAAGGGGGAAATACAGAGATAAGCAGGATCTACCATCTGGACAGGGGTTATGAGGCCTTGGAGAAAAAGCTTCAGATGTTGGGTGCCCAGATTCAGAGAATAAGCTCATGATATGTTTAAAAGGCCTCTTATCCCCATTACCCTATCATATATATGTGGCATAGTTACAGCATATAGATATGACTTTGCTCCCTGTTTTGGCCTATCCCTGATTCTGATTATAATATCGCTTTCTTTAGTCCTTTTCAGATTTCAGTTAAAGGCAGTATCAATGCTACTCTTCTATAGCTTGGGATATCTATTTTTCATCTTGGCAAATAATTCTGTAAGCCTTCCGGATCTCTTAGGTGAAAGGCAGAAGGTAGTGGTAGAAGGTGTGGTGCTGGATGTGCCTCGTATAGAGGGAGATTACGAAAGTTTTACTATGATGGTTGAGGCAATTGAAATCGGAACGAGATATCTTCCTTTTAGGGAGAAGGCAAGGGTATCGGTCTTTAAAAATCCCATATATCTCAGAGTTGGAACCAGATTCAGGTCGCTTTCAGATATAAGAAGATTCAGGAGCTTTAAAAACCCTGGCTCCTATGATTATGAGATAGTGAGGAAAAGCTATGGCACGGGTTTTAGGGTAAATATATCCGATGGAAGATATATTATCCCTATCGGGAAGGCCAATTGGGGATTTATCAGGGGATCTATAGAGGTGGTAAGAGATCATATAAGGACTTTTTTAAAGAGAAATCTGCCTCAGGAAGATGCAGAGCTTCTAAGTGCATTTGCTGTTGGGGATAAATATGCAATTAAAAGAGATGTAAGGGAAAAATTCAACAGGGTAGGGCTTGGCCATCTCCTTGCGGTATCAGGTCTTCATATCGGTCTGATCGGATTTATCGGATTTAAGCTCTCTATCTGGCTTATGTTAAGGTCAAAGAGATTGCCTTTAGTGATTAATATAAAAAAGATTGCCACCATTCCCACTGCAATTCTGATACTTTCCTATTGTGCCATTTCAGGATTTCAGATCTCAGCTATCAGGGCCACAATTATGGCAATGGTATATCTTTTTTCCATACTGATTGAAAGGGATAATGATCTCTTATCCAGCCTATGCCTTTCAGCACTCATTATCCTATTTATAAACCCACTTTCTCTGTTTAGCATATCATTTCAACTATCATTTGTGGCTGTATTGGGAATCATCCTATTTTTCCCGTCCTTATATCATCTCTTTAACCTTAACAGATATAAGTCCAGATTTTTGAAAAAGATATGCAGATATATCTGGGCTACAGCTTCAATTACGATCATTGCCCATCTTGCACTGCTTCCCCTTCTTTTGAGATATTTTCATACGGTGTCATTCTTCTCTATACCCCTAAATATCCTAAGTATGCCCATTTTGGGTATCTTTTTGATTCCATCTCTGTTTTTGTCTTCTCTCTTTTCGTTTTTTTATCCAAAATTGGCCATCCTGTTTTTGATGATATCCCAGGACTCCCTTAAGATCCTATGCCATATTATGGAACTTTCTCTTTCCATACCCCATTGCTCTCTTAATCTATTTATACCAAATGGATTTGAAATAGCTCTATATTACGGCATATTAATATCTCTTCTATATCTTAGAAGACCTTACTTCAGATTTGTATTTCCTTCACTTATCCTTATTGTATGCCTCTATATAGCAAATGGATTTTACAGGACATATCAAAGTCCTAAACTGAAGTTTACCTTCTTAGATGTGGGGCATGGAAGCTCAGTATTTGTAAGATTTCCTGATGCAAAAAACATGCTAATTGATGGAGGGGGCATGTACAAGAACATATTTGATATGGGAAAGAATGTGATAGCTCCGTTTTTACTCTACTCTAAGGTAAGGAATATCCACTTTATGGTCTTAACCCACCCCCAGCAGGACCATACAAATGGCCTGCTTTATATAGCAAAGAACTTTCCTATCCATACATTCTGGAAACCACCCATATACTCTGATGATCCCATATATCTGGACCTTATCAATACCTTAAGATCAAAGGGTGTGGAAATCTCCTGTGGGAATAGATTTAGGTCAGTCCATATTGGAGGTGTAAATATTAGATGCCTTCATCCACCACCCTATAAGTTTTTGAAAAGGGCCGGGCTTGGTATAAATGATCTATCCATGGTCTTTAAATTTACCTATATGGATAGATCCATACTCATTCCAGGGGATATCAGTAAAAGGGCTGAGCTGATGCTATGCAAGAGATATGGAAATGCCCTTAGAAGTGATGTGCTCTTAATTCCCCATCACGGAAGCAGGGGGTCCTGTAGTATGGAATTTCTGAATACTGTAAGGCCTAAGATATGCATCATATCATGTGATGGTAGAAGATTTCCCCATATTGAGACCATTAGAAGGATTAGAAAGATAGGCGCATCAATTTATAGAACCGATAAAGATGGTGCCATTACAATTACAATAGATGGAAAGGGTATTGATATAAAGACATATACAGGATATAGAGATCATTAATAGGGTTTCAGAATGGAAGAGCCAGAAAGGATTGCAGGCAAAAAGATATATCAGATAATTAAAGAGCTTCAAGAAAGTCATACCATTATAAAATTGAATATACTGGGAACCGGCTATGAAGGGCTTACAATGGTAACTGATATAAGGGATATAGATGGCATACCCCATTTTTTTATAGATTACCCTAAGGGGATAGGAGAGGTTATTGGAAATAAAGAGAGGGATGCACGATTTGAATTTAAAGGAAAGGATCACATTATCTACTTTTTTAAGTCCGAGATAAGACATGGAAGGAGAAGGGACCTTCCCATACCATTTCCTGAAGAGATATTTAGAATCCAGAGAAGGAGATACTTTAGGCTTGAGGCACCTGTAGGGACCAAGATTAGATTCAGATTTAAAAGCCTTGAAGCCGAAGCTGCCGTTGTAAATTTAAGCTTAAAAGGGGCGCTTCTCTTTCAGAAAAGGAAAGAGATATCCTTTAAACTTGCACCAGGTGATATCCTAAAAGATCTCTTGATGAATATATCCGACGGAGAGAGTCTATATACCATAAAGATTGATGATGCCAATGTAAGATGGACAGACACAGATCCAGAAAGAGGTGGTATGCTATATGGAATAGAATTTGTGTATATGGATCCAAAGGTAAATAAGGTGTTAAAAGAGATAATCTATAGAATACAGAGAAGATATCTACAGCTGAGGACTTCAAGAAATATCTAAGAAAGTTTCTTTATAAGGCAGACCTTTCTGCTTATACCTCCAACTGGAAGATCATAAGGAATGATCTTTTCAATTCTCAGATTCCGATTTTTAAGTGTATATTCAAATCCCTCTGAGTGTAGATTAATTGAATTTCCCATATATAATACGAATATGCCTTCAACATGGAGATTTAAAGAGGCATACTCAGCCACCGTTTTAAAAGGACCCAAAGCCTTTGAGGTCACTAAATTAAATGAAGTGCCGATCCTCTTTTTACTCTGCACCCTTTCATTTACCACCTCAATCTCTGTAAGTTTCAGAAGCCTTATTATGTGTCTTAAAAAGACGCATTTTTTATAATTACTTTCCACCATATATATCCTATATGCAGGTATGACGATCTTTAAAGGTATGGCAGGAAATCCAGCACCAGATCCCATATCAAGCATCTTGCCTACCTTTGGCATAAAGGGAAGAGGAATGAGGGAATCTAATAGAAGCTCCCAGACAATCCTTTCATAATCCTTTAGTCCTGTTAAATTTATCGCCTTATTCCAGGAAATTAGCTCTTTAAGATAGATCTGAAATTGCCGAAGCTCTTCTCTCCTCAAGAAGATCCTTCTCTTTCTGCATTCATCTTCAAATATCTTCCATAGATGCTTTTCCATTATAATATTATTCGGTTTTTTATGATTCTGATTGCATCCTCAGGGGAATCAACAATTTCAAATATCTCCATATCTTCTTTTGATATTGCACCATATTTTAGCACCTTCTGCCTTAGCCATTGAATAAGATCCTTCCAGTATGCCTTGTTTATCAAGATGACAGGAAATTTCTTTATCCTCTTAGTCTGAATAAGGGTCAGTGCCTCAAAGAGCTCATCCAGAGTGCCATATCCACCGGGGAATATAACATAGGCAATTGCATATTTTACAAACATAACCTTTCTTATGAAAAAATACCTGAAGCTGAGCCGCACATTGGCATATCTATTGGGCAGTTGTTCTTCTGGAAGTTCAATATGTAGCCCAACCGATTTCCCACCTGCCTCTTTTGCCCCTCTATTTGCGGCCTCCATTATTCCTGGCCCACCTCCTGTGATGACATTAAACCCATTTTCCACAAGCCTCCTTGCCATCTTGTAGGCAAGATCATAGTCAGGATCTCCCTTTTTTACCCTGGAAGATCCAAAAATACTTACCGCAGGATATACATCAGGAAGTATTTCAAACCCCTCCACAAATTCAGAAATGATATGAAATAGCCGCCAGGTATCCTCTACCTTAAGATCATCAATCACGTATTGCCTTTCTGGCATTCTCCCTTTCCTCCTTAAAACAAATGATTGATATACTATACCTTTGTATAGTAATTACTCATCTTATTATAGTTATCGGTATATGACAATAAGAGGTAAATAGGGTGGAACTCAGGGAGATAGAAAAAGAGGATTTCTTCCAATGCCTTAATTATGAAAAGATACCTCATAGAGACACCTATCTAATCATGTACTCCAGTCTATGGAAAGGGTATATAAAAGATCCGGAGCTTATGCTTGTTCCAGTGGATGACCATATGGTCCACAGAGGGGATGGGGTGTTTGATGTTATGAGGTGTGTGGATGGAAGTATCTATCAGATGGAGGCACATCTAAGGAGATTGGAAAATTCGGCAAAGGCAATAGATCTTAAGCTCCCCCCTGAATATTCTGAAATACGCTCTATTATAAAGGAGCTTGTAAAGATAGCGGGGGTGAGGGACTGCCTGATCAGGGTGATACTATCGCGTGGGCCTGGTAGCTTTTCCATTGATCCCTTTGACTGCCCATATCCCTCTCTCTATATCATAATAACAAGGTATAAGAGGCCTCCGAAAGGATACTATGTTGATGGAGTTAAGGCAATAACTACCCGTATTCCCATGAAGCATCCCTTTTTTGCAAAGATTAAATCATGTAACTATCTACCCAATGTGCTGATCAAGATGGAGGCAAAGAGACAGGGATGCGAATTTGCCATAGCCCTTGATGAAGCAGGCTTTATTTTGGAAGGCCCCACAGAAAATGTGGGAGTGGTGGGGAAGGACAGGGTGCTTAGATTCCCAAAACTAAACAGAACCCTTCCAGGAATTACTGTTCAGAGGCTCTATGAGCTTTCAGAAAGACTTATTAAAGACAATATTATCAATGATAGAAGATTTGAGGATATCCATATAGAGGATGCATACAAGGCAAGGGAGATATTTCTGTGTGGGACATCTATAGAAGTTATTCCTGTAATTGATATGGACGATAGGATCATTGGCAGTGGCAAACCTGGAGAGGTATTTAGGGCCTTGAATGAGGCACTTTTCAATGATATGAAAGGAAACCCTTTCCTTCTTACAAAGGTGTTTTAGGAGGTCTAAATTTGAAAGAGATATTGCTTGTAAAGGGAAATGAGGCAATTGCAATGGGAGCAATTGATGCAGGATGTAGGCTCTATTTTGGTTATCCCATAACCCCACAAAATGATATCCCTGAGTATATGGCAAGGCATCTTCCTAAAGTGGGAGGAGTATTTTTACAGGCAGAGAGTGAGATAGCATCCATTAATATGCTGATGGGTGCAGCAGCAACAGGGGCAAGGGCGATGACATCCTCTTCAAGCCCAGGGATATCTCTAAAACAGGAGGGAATTTCCTATATGTGTGGAAGCGAGATCCCTGGGGTGATAGTGAATATGAGCAGGAGCGGCCCAGGGCTTGGAGGTATATCACCGTCCCAGGGAGACTATTTTCAGGCAACACGAGGAGGAGGACACGGAGACTATAGAACCTTAGTGCTTGCCCCTTCCTCTGTGCAGGAGTGTTATGATCTCACCATAAGGGCATTTGAGCTGGCAGAAAAATACAGGAATCCTGTGATCATCTTAGGAGATGCTCTTATTGGGCAAATGAAGGAGGGGCTTAAGAGGAGAAAGAGGAAGATAAAGACATATAAGAAGGATTGGGCACTTACAGGTGCAAAGGGAAGGAAGCAGAGGATACTCAAATCCCTATATCTTACAGAAGGAGAATTGACTGAGCATAACTGGAAACTATTTAGAAAATATGAGAAGATGAAAAGAGAGGTTATGTATGAGGAGGTAGATCTACAGGGTGCAAGACTTATGACTGTGGCATTTGGTTCAATGGCAAGAATTGTAAAGAGCGCTTCAGAGATATTAAAGGAAAAAGGCTTAAAGATAGGTCTTTTAAGGCCTATAACCCTCTTTCCCTTCCCCTCAAAGGAGATATCTCAGTGGGCAGAGAGGATAGGTCATGTTATGGTCTTGGAGCTGAGTACCGGTCAGATGCTTGAAGATGTCAAATTGGCCATAAGGGATAAGAACATATCCATTGATTTCTATGGAAGGCCGCCTGGCTCTATCCCTTCTCCAGAAGAGATATCAAAGGAGATAGAAGATATCTATAAAGAGAGGGTAGGATAAGATGAAGGAGATATTTAAAAGGCCTAAGAGTCTAACAGATAAAGAGTTCCATTTCTGCCCTGGATGCCATCACGGAATTATACATAGACTGGTTGCAGAGTGTCTTGATCACTTTAAGCTTCGTGAAGAGACAATCGGTGTTGCATCTGTGGGATGTTCGGTGTTTCTCTATGATTACTTTGATGTGGATGTAATTGAAGCTCCCCATGGAAGGGCAGCAGCTGTTGCAACCGGGGTAAAGCGTGCCATGCCTGATAGCTTTGTTTTTACCTATCAGGGAGATGGTGATCTGGCTGCCATTGGAACCGCTGAGATTGTGCATGCAGCCAATAGGGGTGAGAATATCACCGTTATATTTGTGAACAATGCGGTCTTTGGTATGACAGGGGGCCAGATGGCTCCTACCACATTGATAGATCAGGAGACCACCACCACCCCCTTTGGGCGAAATGCTTCTATGAGCGGGTATCCCATACGAATGGCAGAGATGTTAAGCACCTTACTTGGTGCCACATTTGTTGCAAGGGTCTCAGTCCATAGTCCAAGACAGGTGCGTAGAGCAAAAGAGGTCTTAATGGAGGCCTTTAAGGTCCAGATTGAAAAAAGGGGCTTTAGTTTTGTGGAATTTCTTTCTGCCTGTCCCACAAACTGGAAGATGTCTCCTAAGGAGGCCATAAGGAGGGTTAAGGATGTGATGATACCATTTTATCCCTTGGGTATATATAAAGGAGGAGAAGGTGTATTATAATTGTATCATTGCAGGATTTGGTGGACAGGGGATACTGCTGATTGGTAATATACTTGCATATGGAGCCCTATTTGAAGGGAAAAGGGTCACCTACCTTCCTGTATATGGGGTAGAGATGAGAGGGGGAACTGCAAATTGCACTGTTGTTATATCTGATAGGGAGATAGGATCTCCTGTTATAAGGGATCCTGTATCTTCCATTGTGATGAATGGGCCTTCGCTTAGAAAATTTGGACCCAGGGTAAAGAAGGGGGGACTACTTCTAATAAATTCATCTCTTATAAGTGATAGGGAGCATAGGGGAATAACCCATGTGGAAAAATTGCTTATACCCTCTTCAGAGATCGCAAGTGATGCAGGGGATGAGAGACTATCCAATATGGTAATGCTTGGTGCATATATTCAGAAGACCAAGATAGTAAGACTTAATTCCATTAAGAAGGCACTGCCAGCAGCACTGGATAAGAGATATTATCATACTATTCCACAGAATTTAAAGGCCCTAACTCTGGGGGCAGATTATGTCAAAAAAATACTTTGAGGTATAGGATTATGGAAGAGAGGGATAAAAGGATAGGGGATGAAGGTAAAGAGTATGAGGATTTTTTAAGTGAGTTAGGTGAAAAGCACACAGAGGCAGAGCGGGAATTCATAGAGAGCTTTGAATATGAAGAGATTGAAGAGCCTCAGATGAATGTGGGGGAAAGGCTCAGAAAGGTAAGAGAAGAAAAGGGCCTAAGCCTAAGGGATGTGTATCACAGGACCGATATTGAAGAGTCATATCTAAAAGGTGTGGAAGAAGGAGAGATTTCCCCACCACTTGGTGTGCTTATCAAACTCTCTAAGGCACTGGATATGAAGCTCGGATACTTTATATCTGGTGAGGAGGTCAAACCCTACACTATTGTAAGGAAAGGGGAGAGAAAGCTGGTATCCAGATATGATTCAGACAGGGCAAAATACTATGGTTATGAATATCTTTCCCTTGCACCCTATAAGAAAGACAGGCATATGGAGCCCTTCCTCATAACACTTAAGCCATCCAAGGCAGAGGAGGAGAGATCCAGCCATGATGGACAGGAGTTTATATTTGTCCTAAGTGGTAAGATGGAGGTAAGGCTTGGAGATGAGGTGCATGTGCTTGAGGCAGGAGATTCCATTTATTATGATTCAACCGTGCCCCATCTGGTTAAGTGTTATGGTGATCAGGAGGCAAAGATACTTGCAGTGATATACGCAGAAAGGTAGATGCCCCTTCTTGGTGCCCATATATCCATATCTCAGGGAATTGATAAGGCAATTCTAAGAGGAAGTGAGATCGGGTGTGATGTAATTCAGATATTTACACGCTTTAGGCAGACATGGAAGGCAAAGGATCTACAAAGTGATGAGATAGATAGATTTAAAAGCACCCTGAAAGATCACAGTCTTAGTGTTGTTGCCATTCACGGAAGCTATCTTATAAATCTGGCCTCTCCGGAACGCCGCAAGAGATATGCATCCATCAGCCTCTTAAAGAGGGAGATGAAGTGGGCAGATAGGTTGGATATACCGTATGTGGTAGTTCATCCCGGATCTCACATGGGAGATGGGGAAGAGAGGGGTATAGATAGGGTGGTCAGTTCCTTAGATAGATTGTTTTCAAAGAATCTGTCTATCAGATCCATGCTTCTAATTGAGACAACTGCCGGTCAAGGGAACTCTTTAGGCTATAGGTTTGAACATATTGGAATTATTCTTGAAAGATGCCATTATGGAAATAGATTGGGTGTATGCCTTGATACATGTCATATATATTCGGCAGGATACGATTTTGGAAGTGAGGAAGGTTATAGAAGGGTGATTGATGAATTTGAAAGGGAGATTGGCCTTAAAAATCTCTGTCTTTTTCATCTAAATGACTCAAAGGCCAAGCTTGGTAGCAGAATAGACAGACACACCCATATTGGAGAGGGAAATATTGGACTTAAAGGCTTTTCCAATTTCCTAAACGATCCCCTGTTTTCAAACCATCCCTTTTTGATTGAAACTCCTAAGGGAAAAGATGAGGATGGAATTGATTATGACAGAAAAAATCTTATTATATTAAGGAGCCTCATGGGGAGAGAAAGAGATGATCACCTTTGATCTTGAATGCAGTAATGGCCACAGATTTGAAGGCTGGTTTAAGAACTATCAGTCTTTTGAAGAGCAGAAAAACGGCAATCTGATAAGATGCCCAATATGCAATGATTCAGAAGTCAGGCAGGTGATATCCTCAGTTAATATGAAGATCTCTCATAAGAGTAGGGAAGAGGATGATAAAAAGATTGACTATAAGGCACTTGCCAAGGAATTTATCCGCTATGTAAATGAAAATTTTGAAGATGTGGGTCCTAATTTTACAAAAGAGGCCTTAAAGATGCACTATGGGGTTACGAAGAAGCGTAACATAATGGGCTCTGCAACAGAAAAGGAAGAGGAGATTCTCAAAAAAGAGGGAATTAAATATCTTAAGATTCCTTATCCTAAGATAGATCCTTCAGGTGATAGTCAATAGCCCTACTTAGAGAGTCTCTTTATACCGTCATAAGATGCAATTATTATCTCTGAGGCTGTTTTCAAAAAGAGCCCATTTTCCACAATTGCAGCGCGGCCATGTAGCATCTCTTCTATCTTCTGTGGTTCTTTTAATGGGCCAAAAAAGCAATCTAAGATATAGTTCCCTTCATCAGTTATAAACGGGCTTCCATCCTCTTTCTTTCTGATCCTTGCCTCTATCCCCATCTTTTTAAAGTTTAACAGTTCCACACTTAGCCCAAATGGAATCACCTCCACTGGGACAGGCCATTTTGTCCCCACCCTTTCTGAAAGCTTGCTTTCATCCACAATGATCACATTTCTTTTACTTGCCTGTGCAACTATCTTTTCCTTTAGTAGTGCTCCTCCTCCACCTTTTATAAGGTTAAGGTCTCCGTCCACCTCATCTGCCCCATCAATGGTTAGATCTATCTCAGGGTGTTGGTCCAGATCAGAGAGTGGTATTCCCATCTCTTTTGCTATCATCTCAGTGGAATGGGAACTGGGGATACCCACAATATCCTCTATCTCTCCCCTTTTGAGCCTTTGGGATATGGCCTTAAGCGCAAAGAATACCGTGCTGCCTGTCCCAAGCCCGATTATCATGCCAGAGTGGATCTGTTCAACAGCGGCTCTTGCGGCCATCTCTTTTAGATCGTCCATATGGAATGACCTCCATATTCTATCTTAATTATCTCTTTATCCCTAATTCCCTTTCAAGTTTATCAAGGAAGTTACTAAGCCCATTCTTTATCCATATAAGTAATGCCTTTTTCCCCTGCTCAACTAAGGCCTTATAGTCACCAAAACATTGAGATATTACAAGTTGCCTAAATGAATATCCCATCTCTGGGACAGACATCTCTTCTGAGACATGCAAGAACATAATAAATATGCCTTTGTCAGGCCCTCCTTTATGATATTGGCCTGTTGAATGAAGATATCTTGGCCCAAAATTAAAGGTAACAGGCAAATTGCATTTTAATTCCAAGTTTTCAGCTATCTGTTCCATCTGTTTTTCGGTTTCAGCCCCCTCAGCCAAGAATGCCATAATGGAGATATAGTCCCCATCCTTTTTCTCTTTTAAGATGTCTTGAATTATTCCTTTTAGAGTTCCATCACCATATCTTGAATCCCCATATATAATCATCTCTTTATCTCTGAGGATTAAAGAGTCCTCATCCCATTGCATGTCTCTTTTCATATCTTCCATAATTTTTTTTGCATTTTTCTTTGCTATATCTACATCTGGCTGATCAAAGGGATTAACACCCAGAATAATTCCAGATATTGCTGTAATCATCTCCCATCTGAAAAATTCTCTTCCCAGATCCCAATGGTTGTTGAGTTGAATCTGAATCAGAGGAAATCCCTTTTCTTTAAGGCCCTTAATTAATGGCTGAAACTGGCCTTCTCCCTTACCCTTTTTATAGTCTATTGTTACAAATAGCCTATCCTTACCATAATAGGCCAAAGACTTAGGCCTCTTATCCAGAACAGGTAGTATCCCTTTTCCTTGTTTACCTGTGCTTTCAGCAATAAGCTGCTCCAACCAGATCAAAAAGGGCTTAATGCTATCTGGTGCAATAAAGGTAAGCTTATCATTACCAATTTCAGCAAGATGAGCTATGGTAGATCCAAGAATGAGGCAGGAATTGGTATGGAAATCTCCCTTAGCTAAACACTTGGATCTGAACTCTTCCCCTTTCTGTAACAATTTTTTGATATCAATCCCTATAAGAGCTGCAGGGACAAGACCAAAGTAGGTAAATACCGAATATCTACCACCTACATCTTCTGGAGTATTAAATATCTTTAAAAACCCTCTCTGCCTTGCAAGCTCTTCTAAGGGGGTTCCAGGATCTGTTATGGCTATAAAGTTTTGACCTACACTCTTTTTCTGCTCTTTTATCTTATGATAGAGATAATAAAAAAGAGAGACTGTTTCTATCGTGGTTCCGGATTTGCTGGATACAATAACAAGGGTATCTTTAAGGTCAAGCCCTACCAATTCCTCTCTAATTGTATCTGGATGTGAAGTATCTAACACCTTAAGCGGAGGGTAGGGAGGGGTATTGGAAAATACCTCCATAAATAACTTAGGTGCTAAGCTGCTTCCTCCCATACCTATAAGGAGTATATTCTTTATACCTTTTTTAAGAATCTCCTCCCTAAAAGCATCTATTTCATCCGCATCTCTTTTCATATCTACTGGAAGATCAAGCCATCCCATCTTAAGTCCTTTTTTTTCTCTAAATAGGGATGGGGCCTTTTGCCAAATTTTTAGAATAATATCGCTTTGGATATCCTTTTCTATCATTGGCATGAGGGTCTCTCTATATGATCCCAGATCTACCTCTACATCATCAAATATAAATTCCATCTTCCATACCCCCTAAGCATTTGACTTTTATCTATCATCTTATATTATATTCAACAAGGACAATGTCTTATGAAGAGAGTTGAAAGCCTCAAAAAGGTAAATATCCTTATAGAGATAGCTGATAATAGAGAATTTAGAGAGCCCATCTTTAAAAAGGATGTGGAGTTTGTATTTGGAATTGGATCTAAAGGGCTTTCTCCATTTGAATACATGATATCTGGAAGAGCTGAAGGAGAAGAGATTATTGAAAGCATAGAGTCCTGGAAGCTTCATAGTCTATTTGATCCTCCATACATCTTTTTTGATACTCCCAAGACAAAGGATATGTTCTTTTTAAGAGCAAAGGTTAAAGGTATATCCACTCCAAGCCAAAGGGAAGTGATAAGTGCCCTTGCAGAGGCTTCAAGGTGTAAAGGGTGCTGTGATTCCCATTAATGGTCATGATATTCCTTCATCAGGTCTATGATCTTATCAATGCTCTTATCAAGACCGGGATTAATATTTCCTTCTTTTAATATCCCCATCTTGCTTAATACACCCCTAATGATCTCTGATGGAAAGGGTCTGTATAGTTCCAGCAACCTCATCACATATTGACCATATCTCCATATCTGTTTCAATTCATCTGGATATTGACCATCTGTATCGATAGATTCAATGGAAAAATGTGTAATCCTATGCCAGTTCTTTGGGGATAGATTAGCACCAACAGATACCACCCCACTCATGGAAGGGAATCTTAAAAAATTGGCCTCATTTCCATCATATATTCTGAAATCCTCTCTATGAGATACGGCCTTTTGATAGTTCTGAGCCCTATCTATTTTGCCAGAATGAATAAGACCTTTAATATTTTCAAGTTTGATTAGCTCTTTTAGTATGGATGTCCTGATATTTTTCCTTTTAAAGGGCCTGTTTAAGTCCCTGACCAGATCAGGTATATTATGTAAAAGGAATGGCTCTGATACAAGTTCAAGGAGCTCCCTGTAATTATCCATAAGTCCCCTGTTACTGTGATATAGAAGGGGAGAGTCCACCCAGAGGACAGGATCAGAGTATCTCCTCTTTTTAACCCGTCTTTTTAATGTTGTCAGCGTCTTTTTAGTGTCTTCCTTGCTATCTTGGGTTATCCATACCATGATGGGAACCCTTCCCTTTATAACCACAAGGGATTTGTCAAAGAGCTCTTCCCTGAGATCCACATTTAACTCTCTTCCCATTCCCCCATAGGGGCTAAAGAGATAGACCATCTCTACATGGGGAAGAACCCTATCTAAGAGCCTTCCAAGCCCCCTTCCATCTATCTTCCCATTAGTTATTGGGCTTATGAGCTCTACTATTAATCCCCTTGCTGGATAAGTATCTCCCATTTATGGAAAATTCCTCTCTTCCCAAAAGGTCATGCAGATGCAATATACCTTTCACCTTGCGGTTTCTGTCTAAGATTACAAGATGGGTGATTCCATAAAATTCCATGATCCAGAGTGCCTCTGCAGCAGACTGATCCTCATCTATCAGTTTTGGCCCTTTTGTCATAATCTCATCAACAGAGATCTTCAAAATATCTCTTTTTTTCTTTTTCAATAATGCCCTTCTGAGATCCCCATCTGTAATAATACCCTGAAGTTTCTTATCCTTATCCACAACTAAGGTGGCACCTATCCCTTTTCTGTCCATCTCTTCTATGGCTTTGCCCAAAGGGGTACCAAGTTCTACCACTGGAATATTATCTCCTGTTAGCATCACCTCTCTTACAGAGAGTGAGAGCCTCTCACCCAGGTTTCCACCTGGATGAAATCTGATAAAGTCGCCTTTACTGAACCTTCTTTCATTAATCAGCACCACTGCTAAGGCATCCCCCATTGCAAGGGCTGCTGTTGTGCTCGCGGTAGGGGCAAGCCCCAGTGGACATGCCTCCCTTTCTACCCCCACATCTATTATCACATCACAGAGAGATGCCATGGGAGAGTCCTTTTGCCCTGTAAATCCGATTATCTTTGCCCCCATCTCTTTAAGGATAGGAAGTATGTGGTTTATCTCTTTTGTCTGCCCACTATTGGATATGGCAATTATAATATCATCAGGGGTAACCATCCCCAGATCGCCGTGAATTGCCTCTGCTGGATGCAGGAACAGAGATGGAGTGCCTGTGCTATTTAATGTAGCAGAGATCTTTCTTGCAACTAAGCCAGATTTTCCCATTCCAGTTAAAATCACCCTGCCTTTGGAGTTAAGTATTAATTCCACAGCCCTTTCAAATTCAGAATTTACCTTATCCATCAGGCCCAATATGGCCTCTGCTTCTATCTTTAAGACCTCTTTTACCTGTTTTACTATCATAATAAATACTGCATATCATTTTGGGCTTTATTTCTCAAGGGAATAGGCTACACCTAAAAATTATAAAAAATTCAATGAGTTCTTGACATAAAGAGGCCTTCTATTTATCCTCTATGGCTGATTAAAGATTTATAAGGAGAAGATATAATGAATGATCAAAAGGGTATTGCATTAGTTACAGGTGCAAGTAGTGGAATTGGAAGAGAGGTTGCCATTAGACTTTCAGGACGAAACTATCGGGTTATTGCTGTGGCAAGGAGAAAAGAAAGGCTTGATGAATTGGCCCGTAATAATTCCAATATCGTTCCCTACCGTGTTGATCTATCTGATGAAAGGCAGGTAGAGGGCTTATGCGCTGAGTTACAGGACATGGAAAGCCCTATAGATGTGCTTATAAACAATGCCGGCTATAGTATCAGGGGGCCTATTGAGTCTATACCTATAGATGAGATAAAGAGGATATTTCAGGTAAATCTATTTTCCATGTTAAGGATAACTCAGGCATGTCTTCCTGGAATGAGGGCTAAGAGAAAGGGATTTATTATCAATATAAGCTCAATAGTGGGTAAATTTGTATTTCCCTTAAGCGGAATATATGCTTCAACCAAATTTGCACTGGAGGCCATAAATGATGCACTCAGGATGGAGTTAAGACCTTTTGGTATCAGGGTGATATGTATCAGACCAGGAGTTATCAACACAGAGTTCAATGAGGTAGCAAATAGGTTGAGTAAGAGGATATCAGAGCAAATCCCTAAGGACTATGAACCCATAGCTGATGCGGTTGGAAAGAGCATGCAAAGGCTTTTCTTCAATGTGGAAATTCCCGGTCCCCAGCTCATTGCAAATATCGTTATTGATGCCATAGAATCTAAAAGGGCAAAATCGGTCTATGAGGCAGGCCCATTTGTGGTAGAGATATTGGGAAAGCGATTTATGCTGGATGATCAGTCATTTGACAGATTCTGGACAGAGAGGTGTGGTCTGGCAGGTCTAAAGGTATGAAACGACCTTGATCAATTTAAAGATTAAGAGAAAGACAAATCCCTAATTTCCTATATATTGGCCTTTGTCTTTTGTAAGTTATCAAAACGTGATTCCATTAGAGAATTTTTCATTTTATCACCTTTCTTCTATGTCTCTGAAGATACTATTAAAACTACTTGCAGAACATATATCCTACCCCAGGAATAGTTTTAATGTAATGGGGGGAGTCGAGCTTGTCTCCCGACTTTGACCTTATATGTTGAATATACACATCAATTGTTCTACTCCACTTATACAATTTCTCTTTTGGCCAGAGCTCCTTTTTTATTCTCTCCCTTTCAAGCACCATACCCGCATTTTCCACAAGCAACCACAGGATTTCAAATTCCTTCTTTGTAAGCTCTACTCTTTTCCCTCTGACAATTACGGTTCTATCCTTTCTGTTTAATAGCACATCTCCTGCCCGAATTTCCCATCTATCTGAGGCTGTAGTTTTCCTCCTTCTGAGGCATGCCTTTATCCTGGCCGCAAGCTCTAAATAATCAAAGGGCTTTACCAGATAGTCATCCGCACCGCTTTCCAGTCCCAAAACCTTATCTGATACCTGATCTTTTGCAGTGAGCATTATGATTGGAACATCGTCTTTTTTCCTTTTCTTAAACCTTTTTGGACAGTTACTGGAGGCAGAGGTGGTCAAAAGCCTCTTCAATACTGGATCACTACTTGAAAAATGCCAATGAGGTGGTGCCACAAAATATACATTTTATTCTTGCCACGTAGGATTATAGTATGTATTATTGGAGTGTCCTTAAAAGGAGGCTCCAATGTTTGCACGC
>CBFDUE010000031.1:0-24690 GCA_965613025.1 uncultured bacterium | reverse complement strand
GCATTCATCAACCAGTGATACAGATGAAAATGCCCTCCTGATTCATATATGCGTAGATCAGACCTCCTTGGAAGCTCCTTAAATGGGGATATGTTCTTTTCTTTTAACCTCTTTAAGTAGTCCCTATATCTATCAATAAGAGCAGGTAGATTAAGCTCATCTCCTTCAAATACATCACTTAGATCATCCCCTATCCTTAAGGCATATATGGGAATACGATCCCCTACAAAATCATAGGTAAGTGCATTGTATAGCCTAAGCTGTATAAATGGATTGGAGAGTCTGCATACCTGTATCAGCTCACCCTTTTCATCCACTGTCTCATCATAATCTATTATGCCATTAAGATACAGATATGAGCACCAGTCCATATCAAGAGAAAATTCAATGTCAGAATGGTTGAATATGTCCAATACATACTCAAGATATCTGCCCTTTGCCTTCTTTATAAGATTTAAAACCGTGTTGTTCCACTCAACCCTCAATGCCCTGGAATAGACCCTCTTCCATAGCTCCATATCTATTGCCTTATCCATGCCGGGATTATACTTCTCAGTGAGCAGCTCCCCAAACCAGCAGACCAACCCAGGTTGACCTCTGGTTACTCTGTATACCGCCTCTATTACCTCATCCTTTATTACTTGACCACTCTCCTCTATGTATTGATTGTAGAGATCCCATACCTCATCACGGGTAAAATTCTCTACATGCATGGATCTTTGAATATTAAATGGGGAACCCCTTTCACTATCCACCCCAAGCACTGCCCTAACACCTATGAGTGCAAGACCATGCAAAAGATAGCTCTCCCTCTTTAAGTATATATCCCTGAATAGTGTAACTAACTGATCTATTACCTTAGAAGGAAGAGAGTCAAATTCATCTATAAATAGAATAACTGGCTTATTGAATATTCCTCCTTCCTTTTTAAACAATACCCTAAATTCCTTCCATGAAGCAGGTTCTTTACTTAGCTTTATCTTAAATGTCTCATCAATAAGTAAGGGCACCTCTTTTAAAAGCCCCTCTTCATCTTCATCTTTTAATACCACCCCCTGCATACTCATCATCCCCAAAGTGAATCTATCACCATAGCGGTCCTCTATCTCAGACTTAACCTGCCTCATAAGCCATGTCTTACCTGTCTGTCTGGGTGCCCAAACAGTGAAATAATGCCCCCCTTTTTCTATTTTACCTACAAGCTGGCTTATACACCTCTCTATTAGCTCTTTTCGTGGAACACAGAAGTGCTCCTCACAATCCACAGGGCCATAGGAGAAAAATCTTCGCATTTAATATACCCCTTAGTTTTTAACTACTTAAGGTATCTTGTCTAAAAAAGAGATAAGATTGTCAAGCAGAGAGAAAGAGATTGCTTCAGCCACTCCGCTAAGGTCTCCGTGGCTTCGCAAGGCATGGGAGCTGGGTGCGGGGGTATTAATGTGCCCGAAAAAGACCAAGACATACCAAAAATTTTTTAAGTCTACGGAAAGTTATGCTTTATATTGGTATTACAAATTTGTAGAATCTTATCTGTTAAGAGATATTACTGTAAGCAGGTGGGTCAGAGATGAAGAATAACGATAAGGATAGATTTCTGCACCTATATGAGATTACAAAGGCGCTCTATTCCTCCATGGATATAAAGAGCTGTCTTCATGAAATCCTAAGATATCTCTCAGAGCAGATGGGAATGAAGAGGGGATTTATCACCATCCTGGACAGGGAGAGTGGTGAGATACATATAGAGGTTGCATATGGTCTTTCTGATGAAGAGATTAAGAGGGGAAGATATAAGATAGGAGAGGGAGTAACTGGTAAGGTCATAGAGGAAGGGGAGGCAATTGTGCTTGAAAATGTGGGAAAGACACCTCTCTTCTTGGATAAGACAGGCTCCAGAAGGAGGCTTGACAAGAGCAAACTCTCTTTTATTGCAGTCCCAGTTAAAGACGATTATGGAATCCTTGGAACCATAAGTGTGGATATGGAATACAACCCTGAGATTGATCTTGAAAAGGAAAAGAGGTTTCTGACTATTCTCAGCAGCCTGCTTGCACAGAAACTCAGGATAATTGATGAGATAAACAGGGAAAATAGAAAGCTCAGAGAGGAGAATCTCAGACTCAGAATGGAGCTGGGTGAGAGATACAGATATAGGAACATAGTGGGAGAGAGCAAGAAGATGAGAGAGGTCTATTATCTCATCTCTCAGATAGAAAATAGCGATGTCACAGTGCTCCTTTTGGGAGAGAGTGGCACCGGTAAAGAGTTGGTCGCAAATGCCATACATTATAACAGCCTCAGGAAAGACGGCCCTTTTATAAAACTGAACTGTGCAGCCCTTCCCTATAATCTGGTAGAGGCAGAACTCTTTGGATATGAAAGAGGGGCATTCACCGGTGCCATTAGGCAGAAGATAGGAAAATTTGAGCAGGCTCACGGTGGAACCCTCTTCTTGGACGAGATAGGATCACTTCCGCTTGAAAGTCAAGGGAAGCTATTGAGGGTATTACAGGAAAAGGAATTGGAAAGACTGGGGGGAAATAGGACAATTAAGGTAGATATCAGGCTTATAGCAGCAACGAATAAGGACCTTGCAAGATGTGTAGCAGAGGGCACATTCAGGGAGGATCTATTCTATAGACTAAATGTCTATCCCATATATCTTCCACCTCTAAGGGAAAGGGGATCGGATATACTTTTGCTTGCAAACTATTTCTTAGAGAAATTTTCCAGACAATACGGAAAGGATATTGTCCGTATCTCTACACCTGCAATTGATGCACTTATGCGTTATCACTGGCCAGGAAATATTAGAGAGCTTGAAAACACCATGGAAAGGGCAGTAATTCTTTGTGATGATAGGGTCATCAGAAGTTATCATCTTCCACCCACTTTGCAGATGGCAGAACATACAGGGACTCAGCAGCAAAGGTCTCTAAAAGAGGCGGTAGTTCAGCTTGAAAAGGAACTCATAGTGGATGCCTTAAAGAGCTCAAGGGGAAATGTCAGAAAGGCATCTAAGATGCTCCAGAGCACCGAGAGGATCTTGGGATATAAGATCAAAAAATACGGTATAGTGCCTTCCCAGTTTAAATAACCAAAATCTTACAATTTTGAAAATTTTCCCTCTCCTTTTCTACAAAAATGTAGAAAAATTTCAGACTCTCTATCACTCTATCCCCTTAGATACAAAAGATATATTTTGGTATGCTTTTTGCTTAATTAGTATATTTAATTTTCAATTTTAGGAGGTGATAGGATGGGAAATCTAAGAAGACCAAACGCAGATGAGGCTACAGGGACATTTAATCGTTCCAGGAGTGTTGTTCCAGCATCAGGGCTCTGCTCAAGATGTGTTGATGGATGTAGAGGAGGATGTGAGGTCTGGCTGTCATCCTTTAGAGGAAGGGAGGTGCTGTATCCACAGGAGTTTGGAAATGTAACTGCAGGAGCAGATAAAAACTATCCTGTGGACTACTCCCATCTAAGTATTCAGGGATACGCAAGAGGAGCAAAGGGATTGGAAGGTGAAGCAGGTCCTGATGAGGCTATTTTCTCAAATGTCGATACCACCACAGAATATGGGTGGGAAAAGAAGGTGAAGATGCTTCTACCCATTTTTACCGGGGCGCTTGGCTCTACAGAGATAGCTCGCAAAAACTGGGAACATTTTGCAGCAGGTGCTGCTATTTCAGGCATTACCATTGTGTGTGGTGAAAATGTATGTGGAGTAGACCCCGAACTTGAGCTTGATTCAGAAGGAAAAGTGAAGAGATCGCCCGAGATGGATCGCAGAATAGAGATATATAGAAAATTTCATGAGGGGTATGGAGAGATACTTGTCCAGATGAACGTGGAAGACACAAGGCTTGGTGTCGCTGAATATATCGCAAGTAGACATAATCTTGAGACAATTGAACTCAAATGGGGGCAGGGAGCAAAAAGCATAGGTGGCGAGATTAAAGTAAAAACGATAGAAAGGGCGCGTGAACTCAAAAGAAGGGGATACATTGTCTTGCCTGACCCTGAAAATCCAGCAATCATTGAAGCCTATCAAAGGGGGGCAATTAAGGAATTTGAGAGGCATTCAAGGCTTGGATTTGTAACCAGGGAATCCTTCCTGAAGGAAGTAGAAAGGCTGAGGAGCATTGGATTCAAGAGAATCACACTTAAGATGGGGGCTTATTCCGCTGTTGATCTGGCATTGGCATTAAGACTTGGAGCAGAGGCGAAACTTGATCTGATCACAATAGATGGTGCAGGAGGGGGGACAGGAATGAGCCCATGGCCGATGATGAATGAATGGGGAATTCCTACATTTTACCTTGAATCATTGACTTATCAATTTTGCAGAAAACTGGAAGATAAGGGCTTTAGAGTTCCTGACATTGCCATTGCCGGAGGCTTTTCCTCTGAAGATGGAATATTCAAGGCGATTGCCTTAGGTGCTCCCTATGTGAAAGCGGTATGTATGGGAAGGGCACTCATGATTCCAGGAATGGTAGGCAAAAATATTGATAAGTGGTTGAAAAAAGGAGATCTCCCAAAGACTGTTTCCAAGTATGGAGATAGCATAGAAGAGATCTTTATCTCTTACGAAGAGTTGAAAGAAAAGTATGGAAATGAAATAAATGGGATACCAACAGGGGCAATAGCCATGTATACATTCAGCCAGAAGATAAAAGTGGGGTTACAGCAGTTGATGGCAGGTAGCAGAAATTTCAAAATTTCTACGATATCCAGAAACGATTTAATGGCTTTAACTGAAGAGGCAACGAAAATTTCAGGCATTCCCTATGTAATGGAAGCTTATAGGGAGGAGGCAGAAAGGATTTTGGAAGAATGAGATAAACCACCTTGGCTGAAATCAGAGATACGGCTTAGGTGCTTTGCCATTTTGAGCGGAGCAGAACATTTTATATCTTAAAGATGTTCTTGCAGGTAAAATTTTTAATGACTTATTGGACTTTATAGAGTATCTTAAAGGAGTCATGGAAAAGCCAAGGGATAAAAAAGATGTGATGGAGCTGGTAAAAAAGAGTGAAGTGCGGTTTGTAAAATTGTGGTTTTCTGATATCCATGGGATGTTGAAGAGCTTTTCCCTTCCTGTAGAAGAGCTTGAATATGCATTTGAAGAGGGAATGGGGTTTGATGGCTCATCAATTCGGGGATTTGCAAGGATTGATGAAAGTGACATGTTGGCAGTTCCAGATCCCTCTACCTTTGTCATCCTGCCCTGGAGGCCAAAGGGAAAATCTGTTGCAAGGATGTTTGCGGACATCTATGAGCCAGATGGAACCCCTTATAAAGGAGATCCACGTTATGTATTAAAGAGGAACCTGGAAAAGGCAAAGGAACAGGGATATACATTCTATATTGGGCCTGAGCTTGAGTATTTTTATTTCAAAAGTGATACTGCACCTGAGACCCTGGACAAGGGCGGCTATTTTGACTATCACATGGATGAGGCGGAGAACCTCCGAAGAGATACCATCCTTGCATTGGATGAGATGGGAATTAAGGTGGAATACTCCCACCATGAAGTAGCACCATCCCAGCATGAGATTGACCTCAGATATGAAGATGCTCTTACCATGGCAGATATAGTTATGACATATAGAGTAACCGTTAAAGAGATAGCAAAGAACCATGGTGTATATGCTACCTTTATGCCCAAGCCCATATTTGGTCAGAACGGAAGCGGAATGCACACCCATCAGTCCCTTTTTAAAGATGGTAAAAATGCCTTTTTTGATCCCAATGATAAATACTACCTCTCAGAGGTGGGCAAGAGATATATAGCAGGAATATTGAACCATATAAGGGAGATCACCTTAGTGTTAAATCAGTGGGTAAATTCATATAAGAGATTAGTTCCTGGATATGAGGCACCTGTCTATATATCGTGGGCAAGGAGGAATAGATCTACTTTGGTAAGAGTGCCCCTTTATAAACCTGGAAAGGAGAATGCAACCAGGATTGAACTCAGATCACCTGATCCTGCATGCAATCCCTATCTGGCCTTTGCCTGCATGTTAAGAGCTGGTCTTGAAGGGGTAAAACAGGGATATGAGCTTCCTGAACCCATTGAGGTGGATTTATATCATCTAAGCCCAGAGGAAAAAAAGAGGCTCAACATTAAAGAGCTACCAGGAAGCCTTATTGAGGCCATTGAAGAGGCTGAAAAGAGTGAACTTTTAAGGGAGACCTTGGGTGATCATGTATTTAACGAACTGATCACGAGTAAAAAGATAGAATGGGATAACTACAGAACCCAGGTCTTTCCATACGAATATGAGATATATCTGCCTGTGCTTTAATTAAGCGAGATTCATAATCTTATTGAAATAGGAAAATAAGGCAAATATCTAATAGATTGATTATAGATTTAAACATAGAATCCATTTGAGAGCTTTGAATTTTTCAAAGCTCTCCATTTATCATAAGAAGGGGGGAGTATTAATGTCCCAGAAGATATTGGTGGTAGGTGCCACAGGTATGTTGGGAGAGCCTGTAGCCAAGAGTTTTAAAGAAGAGGGGTTTGATGTAAGGATTATGACAAGGGGTGTGGAAAGGGCAAAGAGGATATTTGGGCCTGATTATGAGATAGTTGAGGGTGATCTATTCAATACCAATCAATTGAGAAGCTGTATAAGTGGTTGCAATGGTATTCATATAAATCTATCGGGTGAGATTGAACAGATTGGGGTAGAAAGAATAGTAGATGCATCAAAAGACCAAGGTATAGAACATATCACATATATATCCGGGACCTCTGTAGATCATGAAACCATATGGTTTCCCCAGACAAAGAGAAAATTTATGGCTGAAAAGGCTATAAAGGATAGCGGAATCCCATATACCATATTTTGCCCTGCCTGGTTTATGGAATCCCTTTCCAGATTTGTGCGAGAGGGAAAGGCATTTGTATTTGGAAGACAGCCCAATCCCTATCATTTTGTGGCAGATGATGACTATGCAAAGATGGTTGCAAGTTCCTATAAAACAGATAAAGCATTAAATAAAAGGCTCTTTATCCATGGACCTGAGGGGCTACTCTTTCATGACGCACTCAGAAGGTATTGTTCAGTATTTCATCCTGAGATAGATAAGATCACCACTCTGCCATATTGGTTTGCTAAGATCATTGCCTGGCTTAGAAAGAGTGAAGAGATGAAAGAGATAAATGAGTTTATGCACTTTTTTGAAAAGGCAGGTGAGAGGGGTGATCCTACAGAGGCAAACAGGATCTTAGGACCACCTAAGACCACACTGGATATGTGGCTAAATAGGAAAAGACAAGAATATAAAGAGACTTAATAGGGGGGCTGTTTGGATTGGATAGGATATCCATAAGATCCCATTCGGTCTCTGAGACCATGCATCTTGCAGAGAGGCTTGCAAAATTTCTTGCACCTGGTGATGTCATTGGACTTGTGGGTGAGCTTGGATCTGGCAAGACCTATTTTACCAAGGGGCTTGGGAAAGGGCTTGATGTAAGACCCTATAATGTGATATCAAGTCCATCATTTACATTGATAAATGAGTATGATGGAAGATACAGAATCTTTCATATAGACTTTTATAGACTCGATGGAATAGCTGAGATAAGAGATATAGGGGTTGAAGAGTATCTCTTTTCTGATGGAATATGTGTGGTAGAGTGGGCTGATAAGGGGTTGGGATTGATGCCTGAGTGGACCCTATGGGTAAGGCTTTTTATAATAGATGAGCAGAAGAGGGATATTGTATTTGAGGCTGAAAAAGGAAGGGCACTTGATATTATCCAGAATCTAAAAAGATGTTCCATTATGAGAGCTTTGAATCTTTCAAAGCTCTCATAAAAAGGCCGTAAATGGAATCTGTCATTGCGAGGGTCTTAAAAGACCCGAAGCAATCTATAAAAGGTATGAGATTGCTTCGCTTCGCTCGCAATGACAGGGGTCGCAGTGTAAAAAGGAGTCTAAGTTATGGCACTTATCGTCCAGAAATATGGGGGGACATCGGTTGGCAGTATTGAAAAGATTAAAAATGTGGCAAAGAGGGTGATCAGATTCTTTAATGAAGGCAATCAGATGGTGGTGGTCCTATCTGCAATGGCAGGACAGACAGACAGACTGATTCAGCTTGCCCATCAAGTATGTGATGATCCGGACAGAAGGGAGCTGGATGTGCTTATGACAACAGGAGAGCAGGTAAGTGTGGCACTCTTTTCAATGGCAGTTAAATCCATGGGCTATGATGCATGTTCTCTTCTGGGGTTTCAGGTAAAGATATTCACCGATGACTTTTATGGAAAGGCACGCATTCACAATATTGATACAACCAGAATCAGGGAAGAGCTTTCTCAAAATAGGATAGTTGCAGTTGCAGGATTTCAGGGTATTGATCCTCATGGTAATCTCACCACCTTAGGGAGGGGAGGGTCTGATACCACTGCCGTTGCCTTAGCCGCAGCGCTTAAGGCAGATATATGTGAAATATATACAGATGTGGATGGTGTCTATACCACAGATCCTAACATATGCCCTAAGGCAAGGAAGCTTCCTCAGATCTCATATGACGAGATGCTTGAGATGGCAAGCTTAGGGGCAAAGGTATTGGAGATAAGGGCAGTGGAATTTGCAAAGAAGTACAATGTGCCTTTACATGTCCGATCAAGTTTTAAAGAAGAGGAGGGAACTATGGTGGTAGCAGAGACAAAGGATATGGAAAGAGTGGTGGTATCAGGGGTAACCTATAATAAGAATGAGGCCAGGATAACAGTGAGAAAGGTGCCTGACAGGCCTGGAACCGCTGCCAAGATATTTGATCCCCTATTTGAAGCCGGGATTGTGGTGGATATGATCGTGCAGAATGCAAGCACCCAAGATATAACTGATCTTACATTTACGGTCTCAAAGGCAGATTTTAAAAAGGCAATGGAATTAGTGCGAAATGTGGCTGAAGAGATAGGTGCATCCGAGGTAATAGGAGATGATAATATCAGTAAGGTCTCCATTGTGGGAGTGGGTATGCGAAACCATGCAGGTATTGCACACCGTATGTTTGATGCCCTTGCAAGTGAAAATATTAATATTTTGATGATAAGCACCTCTGAGATAAAGATATCATGTGTAATAGAGGAAAAATATACGGAGCTTGCGGTAAGAGTTCTACATGATGCGTTTGGGCTGGATGAAGAGCCAAAGGAAGAATGATGAATCCCTTTCTGTAGGCCTACTTCTTCTCTGTGTGGCTCTGTTTATTATAAGGCTCTTTTCCATACATATGGATATGGGTCCAAGAATTAAAGGATATGTTGACTTACCCAGAGATACGCTCAAAAATGTTGATGCCTATAAGAGACTGTCCTTGGGAATACCTGTCTTTATAAATTCAGACGATATCTACTCCCTTCAGGCACTTCCCTATGTGGGGCCTAAGAGGGCAGAGAGGATCTTGAAGTGGCGAAATACACATGGAAAAATAACCAATGTGGAGGAACTCTGTAAGATCCTCCATATTAGTCTGAACAAGATTGAATCCATTAAGACCCATATATATTTTAAATGAAGATATTAGGCATAGACACCTCTTGTGACGATACCTCTGCGGCCGTGGTTGAGGATGGGAAAAGGGCACTTTCCAATGTGGTACACACCCAGATACCACTTCATAGGCCCTATGGAGGGGTGGTGCCTGAACTTGCCTCCAGAGAGCATATAAGGAATATCTGGCATGTGGTAGAGGAGGCATTAAGACAGGCAGAGATTAAGATAAAGCAGTTAGATGGAATAGCCGTAACCATTGGCCCTGGCCTTGTGGGCTCTCTGCTTGTGGGTCTATATTTTGTAAAAGGGGTCTGTTTAGCATCCCGTATTCCCTTTGTAGGAGTAAATCATCTGGAGGGGCATATCCTTTCCATATTCCTTGAAGAGAAGACACCTTCGTTTCCCTTTGTGGCCTTGACCGTTTCAGGGGGGCATACATCCCTGTTTCTGGTAGAAGATTTTGGAAGATACAGGGTCCTGGGACAGACCTTAGATGATGCTGCAGGGGAGGCATTTGATAAGGTGGCAAAGATATTGGGTCTGGGCTATCCTGGAGGAAGGGTGATAGAGGAACTCTCTGGCAGAGGAGATAGGGATAAGATCCCCTTTCCAAGAGCATTCCTTTCTCCCGATTCTTTGGACTTCAGCTTTAGTGGTCTTAAGACATCGGTCTCCCTCTTTGTTAAGAGGTGGAAGGAGGGGGCATATAGAGATATCACTGTCAATGATATTGCCGCCTCTTTTCAGGAGGCGGTTGTAGATGTGTTAAGTAAAAAGCTGATTTCAGCTGCCAATAGATATAGGGTAAAGGATATTGTAATTGCAGGGGGAGTGGCATGTAATGGCAGATTAAGAGAGAGGGTAGAGGAGCTTGCAAAAGGAGAGAATATGCGTCTTTTCTATCCCCATCCCCAATACTGCACAGACAACGGAGCAATGATTGCAGTTGCAGGCTTTCATAGACTCAGGGCTTCAGATGGATGCGATCTTTCCTTAGATGTGCTATCCAGATTCCCAATAGAAGCACTTGACGAATTTTATAGATCCTGAAATGTCAAATAGTTACAGAAAATCACTGGGACAACATTTTTTAAAGGACAAAAACCTGATAAATAAGATCATCTCCCAGATAAAAGAGCCTCAAAAAAGGCTGATCTTGGAGATAGGTGCAGGGCATGGTGAACTTACACTTCCGTTGTCTTCAAGATGTAAAGAGGTAATTGCAATTGAAATGGATAGGATCCTATTTCAAACACTAAAGGAAAAGGTGGAAGCCTTGGGTATAGAAAATGTGGAAATTGTAGAAGGGGATATCCTAAGGCTCTCTTTAATTGAGATTACAGGCACATCACATGAAGATATTATTATTGTGGGAAATATTCCCTATTCCATCTCATCTCCCATTATTGATTGGATGATCCGAGAAAGAGACCATATAGAATATGCGATCTTAATGTTTCAAAAAGAGTTTTCTAAAAGGCTCTGTGCTCTGCCTGGCAACAGACAATGTGGGGTATTAAGTGTCATTTTAAGATATTATGCAGATGTAAAAGAGCTCTTTGAAATATCTAAGGAGTCCTTTTTTCCAAAGCCAAAGGTGGATTCCATGCTCTTAAAGATTCAATTTAAGTCCCATCCTAAAAGATTAGCCAAAGATGAAAAGATATTCAGGGAGGTGGTTAAGGCCTCTTTTTCCAAGCGGAGGAAGACCATTTTAAACTCTCTCAGCCACTATTTTAGACATATTAAAAGGGATGAGATTAAATCCTTGCTCCATTGCTCCCATATAGATCCCAAAAGAAGGGCAGAAAGCCTCACTCTTGATGAATTCATTACCTTGAGTGATATATTCAGTGAAAGATACCACGAAAAAGAAACTTTTTAAATTGTATTACATATTGTGATACGGAGGTATATACATGATTACACTGAGATTAGATCCAGAACTGGAAAGGAAAATTATATTTACAGCTAAAAGGCTTGGAATTTCAAAATCTGAGTTGATAAGAAAAAGTATCTCTAATTACTTACAAAATATTTCATTTTTATATCATAAAATTAAGATTTCCATAGGATCAAAGAATTGATGGTAAAATATAGAGACTTGCCAATGGATTTTGCTGACGCCTGTCTTGTATTGCTGGCAGAAAAACTAAATATCAATAAGATAGCTACAATTGATAAAGATTTTATGGTATATAGAATCAAAGGAAGAAAAAAATTTCAAATAATACTTTCCTAAAAATATAGGTATAACCTAATACCTCCCTTTTAGATCTCTTTTGACGAATAATAATCCTACCCTTACTTTATAAGTTGGCTTCTTGACAAAAAAATTAGTGAGTGATATCAAAACAAGATCTTTTTGTTCAGGAAGATAAAATGGAAGTCTTAAGATCTGTAAAGGAGATGCAGCAAAGAGCAGATGCCTTAAGAAGGGAAGGTAAGAGCATCTGCTTTGTTCCCACTATGGGCTATTTCCATGAAGGGCACTTAGAGCTTATGAGGGTGGGAAAAAGATATGGGGATGTTCTTGTTATAAGCATATTTGTAAATCCCCTCCAATTTGGTCCAAGGGAGGATTTCAGGGAATATCCCAGAGATACAGAGGGTGATCTGAGGAAGGCACAAGAGGTAGGTGTGGACATAGTGTTTATGCCCGATGCAGAGGAGATGTATCCAGAGGGATTTCAGACAAAGGTGATTGTGGAAAGGCTAAAGGAGCATCTATGTGGGCTATCAAGACCTGGGCATTTTGAAGGCGTTGCTACTGTGGTTGCAAAGCTATTTAATATTGTAAAGCCTCATGTTGCCATATTTGGGGAGAAGGACTATCAACAATTGCTGATAATTAAGAGGATGGTAAAAGATCTGAATATGGATATTGATATTGTTGGGGTTCCTACAGTAAGGGAAGAGGACGGCCTGGCGATGAGTTCCAGAAATACATATCTATCGGAGGAAGAGCGAAAGTCTGCACTTTCACTTAAAAGATCCCTTGATCTTGCATCCCGACTGCTCAGTGAAGGAGAGAGGGATGCGGCAAGGATAAGGCAAGAGATGGAAAGGCTTATAAATTCCTTTCCATATACTGATATTGACTATATCAGCATATGCGACCCTGAAACCTTGGATGAGCTTAAATATATTAAAGACAGGGCACTTGTTGCCTTGGCAGTCAGGGTTGGTAAGGCCCGCCTCATAGACAACATGATCATAGATGTGAAGTAAGGAGGATATGATGAATACAGAGAGGCAAAATTTCCTGTTTACATCAGAATCTGTAACTGAAGGCCATCCTGATAAGATAGCTGACCAGATCTCAGACCATATATTAGATAAGATTCTGGAACAGGACCCCTATGCAAGAGTTGCATGTGAGACTCTGGTTACCACTGGAATGGCCTTCATTGCCGGTGAGATTACCACCACTGCCTATGTGGACTTTCCAGAAGTGGTAAGAGAGACCATAAAGGATATTGGATACAATAACTCCTCCATGGGCTTTGATTGGGAGACCTGTGCAGTGGTATCCAGTATTGATAAGCAGTCTCCTGATATTGCAATAGGTGTGGATGGCCAGGGGCTCTTTAAAGAGCAAGGGGCGGGAGATCAGGGATTGATGTTTGGATATGCCTGTAAAGATACATCCGTTTATATGCCCATGCCCATATACCTTGCACACGGCCTTACCAAGAGGCTTGCCCATGTAAGAAAATCCGGGAAACTCCCCTGGCTCAGACCTGATGGAAAGAGTCAGGTGACAGTAGAATATATTGAGGGCAGGCCAGAGAGGGTGCACTCTGTGGTAATTGCTGCACAACATAGCCCTGAGGTGGACTATGAGACCCTCAGAGAGGCAATTATTGAAGAGGTAATAAAGAGGGTAATACCTGAGCATATGCTTTATGAAGAGACCGAATACTATATAAATACAACTGGTAGATTTGTGATTGGAGGCCCATTGGCTGACTGCGGTCTTACTGGCAGAAAGATCATCATGGATACCTATGGAGGCTTTGGATACCATGGAGGAGGGGCATTTTCCGGAAAAGATCCCACAAAGGTGGATAGAAGCTCCTCATATATGTGTAGATATATTGTAAAGAATATCGTTGCTGCAGGACTTGCAGAGAAGTGCGAAATACAGGTTGCATACACCATTGGAAGGGCACAGCCTGTATCTGTAATGGTAAATACCTATGGAACAGGCCAGTTACCGGATGAGGAACTCACAAGTCTTGTAAATAAGCTATTTGATCTAAGACCTGCTGCAATAATTGAAAGGCTTGATCTTAGAAGACCCATATATCGTAAGACATGTAATTATGGGCACTTTGGAAGAGAGCTCCCTGAATTCACATGGGAAAAGCTGGATGTGGTAGAAGACATAAAGAGGGCTATTAAATAGAAAGGAAAATGATATGAGATACGATATAAGAGACATACAACTGGCAGATAAGGGTAAGAATAGGATACAGTGGGCAGAGATGGAGATGCCTGTGTTGAGAATGATAAGAGAGAGGTTCTTAAAGGAAAGGCCACTTGATGGTATAAGGATCTCAGCATGTCTGCATGTAACCACAGAGACTGCGGTGCTGGTTAAGACCCTTAAGGCAGGGGGGGCAGAGGTCTATCTCTGTGCATCCAATCCCCTCTCTACTCAAGATGATGTGGCTGCTTCCTTAGTTTTGCATGAAGAGATTCCTGTATTTGCCATAAAGGGAGAAGACAGAGACACCTATTATAGTCATATACTCTCTGCCCTGAGTGTAAGACCCCATATCACCATGGATGATGGAGCAGATCTGGTAAGTTCACTGCATTTTATTGGAATGGAGAGGTGGGAGGAGCTTTCAGAGGGAGTAAAAGGATGGGCTAAGGGACTAAGAGAACAGGAAAGAAAGGAGCTTATTGAAAATGTTATGGGTGGGACAGAGGAGACCACCACAGGGGTCATAAGGCTTAGGAGTATGGAAAAGGATGGGGTATTGAGATTTCCCATTATATCTGTAAACGATGCAAACACAAAGCATCTCTTTGACAACCGCTATGGCACAGGGCAGAGCACAGTGGATGGTATAATGCGGGCCACAAACAGACTTATCGCCGGTTCTGTATTTGTTGTATGTGGATATGGATGGTGTGGAAGAGGTGTTGCAATGAGGGCAAAGGGATTGGGTGCAAGGGTAGTGGTCTGCGAGGTGGACCCATTGAGGGCACTTGAGGCATTGATGGACGGATATGAGGTTATGAGTATGAATAAGGCTGCATCCATCGGTGATATATTCTGCACCTTAACAGGAGATATATCTGTTATTAGAAAAGAGCATTTTTTAAAGATGAAAGATGGTGCAATTGTATGTAATTCAGGACATTTTGATGTGGAGATAGATATTAAAGAACTTGATTCCCTCTCTATCTCCAGGCGAAAGGTAAGAGAATTTGTAGAGGAATTTACCCTTAAAGATAAAAGGAGGATCTATCTCTTAGGTGAGGGAAGGCTTATAAATCTTGCAGCTGCTGAAGGGCATCCATCGGCAGTTATGGATATGAGCTTTGCAAATCAGGCACTCTCTGTGGAATACATATCCAAAAACCATGAAAAGCTTGAAAAAAGGGTCTATCCTGTCCCCAAAGAGATAGATCAGGAGATAGCAAGACTAAAACTCAGGTCAATGGGAGTGGAGATAGATGAGCTTACTGAAGAGCAAAAGAGATACCTATCTTCATGGGAGATGGGGACCTGAATATGGGAATGGTAGATATCTCTAAAAAGGATGTGATTGAAAGGATAGCTGAGGCAGAAGGCCAGATTCATCTTCTTCCTGATACCATTGAAAAGATAAGACAGGGGGAGATCCAGAAGGGCGATCCTTTTAAGGTGGCTGAGATTGCAGGTATGCTCTCAGTTAAGAAGACCCATCTCTTAATTCCCCACTGCCATCCCCTCCCCATAGAATCGGTAAGATTTGATTTTCAACTTTCTGATAGTTATGTAATTGTAAGATGCACTGTAAAGGCAAGAGCAAAGACAGGGGTTGAGATGGAGGCCTTGGTGGGAGTAAGTATGGCACTTAATACTATCTGGGATATGGTAAAGTATCTGGAAAAGGATGAAGAGGGGCAATATCCAACTACTAAGATCACCGATATAAGGGTTATCAGAAAGGTAAAGGGAAGCATTGAATGGCAAAAGTTAAGAGAAGAAAGGATATCATAAGAGATCCAGAAGAGATTGTAAGTATTTCCTCTAAGCTCATTGATTATGCAAGGGAAAATCTGGAAAAGCTCAAGATCTTAGGGATAATTGCCCTGATTCTATTAGTGGTGAGTGGAGGAGTTGGGCTCTATCTCAGATATGAAAACAGGAAGGGGCTTGAGCTATACAATAAGGGATATGTCAGATTTTCTAAATTTATCCGATCAGGAGATAAAAAAGAGCTTTCAAAATCAGAAAAGATACTTGAAAGGATCATGGATGAATATTCCCATTCAAAGGCTGTGCTCCCTGCCACATGCCAACTTGCGTATATCAAGTTTAGAGAAAAGAGATGGGATGATGCGATAGGATTGTACAAAAGGTTTTTAAAAGAGATAGGAAATGACTCTCCCTATACCCCATTTGCAAGACTCTGTATCTCGGCATGTTATGAGCAAAAGGGAGAATATCTAAAGGCAGAAGAGATATTAAATGATCTAAAAGGAAAGACCACTGGATATCTAAAGCAGCAGGTGATGCTATCCCTTGCAAGGATCTATAGACTTACAGGAAGGGCTAAAGAGAGTAAAGAGATCTCTCAAGAATTTGTAAAATTATTTCCCGACTCACCCTTTCTCTACATTGCTAAGGAGTATCTAAGAAGTTAAACCTTTGACTATATCCACTTGACAGGCCATATATCCATAAACTATAGTCATTTTATAGCTAAAATATAGCTTTTAGGGGGCCATAAATGATTATCACAGAGATTCTTGCAAGAAATGCAAGGATGTATGGGAATGAGGTGGCTCTCATAGAGAGGGAGCCTGCAAAGGGTTTTAGGAGGGAGATAAGTTGGAAAGAATTTGATGATCTTGCAAACAGAGTTGCTAATGCCCTTTTACAGCGTGGAATAAAGAAAGGGGATAAGGTCATCCATCTTATGATGAACTGTCTTGAGTGGCTTCCCATATATTTTGGAATACTCAGGACAGGGGCATGGGCAGTCCCACTCAATTTCAGATTTACAGCAGATGATATCAGATATTGTGCAGAAATCGCAGAGGCAAAGGCCATATTCTTTGGAGAGGAGTTTATAGAGAGGGTAGAGGGTATAAAGGATCATATTGATACCTTAAAAGACTTTATATATGTGGGCTCAAAAGAAAGCCGTCCCTATTTCGCAGAGCACTTTGAGGATGTAATTGAATATAGCTCTAAAGAGGATCCAAAGATACCTATTGGTCTTTTAGACGATGCTGCACTCTACTTTACCTCCGGCACCACAGGCACTCCAAAACCCATATTACTTACACACAGAAACTTGGAGGCTGCATGTATTGTGGAAAATCGGCATCATAATCAGACCCATATTGACAACTTCCTCTGCATTCCCCCTCTGTATCATACAGGCTCAAAGATGCATTGGTTTGGAAATTTCATTGTGGGTGCTAAAGCGGTCCTTTTAAAAGGTATTAGACCTGAATGGATCTTAGAGGCCATATCAGAAGAGGGAGTTACAGTGGTATTCTTGCTTGTCCCCTGGGCACAGGATATACTGATTGCCATTGAAAGGGGAGAAGTCAGACTTGAAGATTATAGACTCAGTCAGTGGAGGCTTATGCATATAGGGGCTCAACCTGTGCCTCCAAGCCTGATAAAGAACTGGTTAGATCTGTTTTCGTGGCAACAGTATGACACAAACTATGGTCTCAGTGAATCCACAGGGCCTGGATGTGTGCACTTAGGAATGGAAAATCTTCACAAGGTGGGTTCCATTGGAAAGCCCGGTTTTGATTGGGAATGTAAGATCGTGGATGATAAACTAAATGAGGTGCCCCAGGGTGAGGTGGGAGAGCTGATTGTAAAGGGGCCTGGAGTTATGAAAGAATACTATAAGAATCCTGAAGCCACTGCCAAGACCATTGTGGACGGATGGCTACTTACCGGTGATATGGCACGATATGATGAAGAGGGTTTTATCTGGCTTGTGGATAGGAAAAAGGATGTGATAATCACAGGGGGAGAGAACATCTTTCCAGTAGAGATAGAGGAGTTTTTAATGGCAAATCCAAAGGTTCAGGATGCTGCGGTGATAGGCATTCCAGATGAAAGACTCGGCGAGATAGTGGCAGCTATCATCAAGGTAAAGGAAGGCAAGGAGATGACTGAAGAAGAGGTGATCAAGTATTGTGAGGAGCTTCCAAGATATAAGAGGCCTAAGAAGATCTTCTTTGATGATGTTCCCAGGAATCCCACCGGCAAGATTGAAAAACCCAAACTGAGGAAGAAATACGCAGGCCACGAAGAGACATTTAAAATATAAAATGGGGGTAAATTATGCATAGACTTTTGATAGATGAACCTGGAAGGGTCATGTTACTCTTGGGCAATGAGGCCATAGCAAGGGGGGCTATTGAGGCGGGTCTTGCATTTGCCACATGCTATCCTGGCACCCCCTCATCTGAAATCCCGCTCCAGTTCTTCAACATTAGCAAAGAGACAGATCTCTATTTTGAATATTCCACCAATGAGAAGGTGGCACTTGAAGTAGCAGCAGGGGCAGCGATCTCAGGGCTAAGAACTATGGTTACCATGAAACATGTGGGACTAAATGTGGCGGCAGATCCTTTTATGACACTGGCCTATACTGGGGTTCAGGGTGGAATGGTAATAGTCAGTGCCGATGATCCATATCTATTTTCCAGTCAGAATGAACAGGACAACCGCTTCTATGCCAGAATGGCATCTGTCCCCATGCTTGAGCCCACCAACTGTCAAGAGATGAAGGATATGACAATATATGCCTTTGATCTATCTGAAGAATTACAGCTTCCGGTTCTTCTCAGAACCACCACAAGGCTCAATCATATAAGAGGGCCTGTAAGGCTGGGAGATATCAAAGAGAGAAAGACAAAGAGCCATTTTAATAAGGATCCATTTCATTATGTATGTGTGCCTGCGGTATCCAGAAATCTACACAAACTTCTTCTTGAAAAATATGAAAAGGCACAACAGCTCTCAGAAAGCTCTCCATATAATGAGATCATGGGATCTGGCCCATGGGGTATTGTAACAAATGGTGTGAGCTTTAACTATGTAAAGGATGCGGTTAAGGATCTGGGGATTGATAATAGGGTAAAGATTCTTAAGCTGGGTTTTTCATGGCCAATGCCAGAGAAACTCATCGGAGAATTTTTAAATGGGCTTGAAAAGGTGCTTGTGGTAGAGGAGCTTGAAGGGATTGTGGAAAATGATCTTAAAGCCATTGCACAAGACGGAGGTATTAATATACCCATAAAGGGAAAGGGGGTAGGAAGGCTTAGCAGACTGTATGAATATGATCCAAGAATGGTAAGGGAAGCCATAGCAGAGTATTTTAATGTCTCTTATGAATTTTCAAAGATAGTAGATCTATCAGATCTGCCTCAGCTACCCCAGAGGCCTCCCAATCTCTGTGCGGGATGCCCCCATAGGGCCACTTACTATGCCATAAAGAAGGTATATGGAGAGGATACCATATATCCTACTGATATCGGTTGTTATACCCTTGGACTTCTCCCCCCTCTCAAGATGGGCGATCTGGTTATCTGTATGGGATCATCGGTTAGCACCTCATGCGGATTTTCAAAGGCAACAGATCAGAAGGTAGTATGCTTTATTGGAGATTCCACCTTTTTCCACTCTGGAATAACAGGGCTTATTGATGCTGTTCATAATAATCACAGATTTACTCTGGTTATCCTTGACAATGGCACCACTGCCATGACAGGGCATCAACCCCACCCAGGTGTGGATACCGAACCTCTGGGTGTAAAGAGGACAAGGATATCCATTGAGCAGGTGGTTCGGGGCTGTGGTGTTAAGGATGTGCACGTTGTACACCCCTATAATGTGAAGAAGACCATTGAGGCAGTAAAGGCATCGTATGAATACGATGGACTTTCTGTAATTATCTCACAGGAATATTGCCCACTATTTGCAAAGGCAATAGGAAAGGCACGAAAGGCAAGACCTTTTCAGGTGGATCATAATAGATGCAAAAACCACAGGGTCTGTGTTGATCAGTTTGCATGTCCTGCCATGTATGTGGAAGAGGGAAAGGTATATATAGATAAGAATCTCTGTATTGGCTGCTCTGTATGTGCTCAGATATGCCCTGAAAGGGCCATTGTCCCTGCAAAAGACTAATAAAAGGGGGAAAAGATGGACGCAATAAGATGTGTAATAGTTGGTGTGGGTGGTCAAGGGAATCTTCTTGCATCCAGACTGCTTGGTGAAGCAGCGGTAAGTGCTGGAATAGATGTGGTGGTAAGCGAAATTCACGGAATGGCTCAACGGGGCGGTGTGGTTGAATCCACGGTGGTGCTGGGGGATATAACAAGTTCCATTGTATCAGATGGGGAAGCAGATATCTTAGTTGGATTTGAACCATTGGAAACCCTTAGGACACTTAAGAAATGCAGTCCAGATACCACCATAATTACAAATACAGCACCTCTTCCACCCTTTACTGTTGCCATAGGACAGGGGGAGTATCCACCGGTGGATATGATCCTTGAAAAGTTAAAAGATAAGGTTAAAGAGGTAATGGCATTTGACGGAAATGAGCTTGCAGAGAAGAGTGGAAATCCCCTCTCTCTAAATATGGTTATGCTGGGTGCATTGATCGGATCTGGTAAGATTCCAATAAGTGCAGATCTTATGAAAAAGACCATTGAACAGGGCACAAAGAAGGCCTTCTTAGAGAGTAATCTAAAGGCATTTGATCTTGGTTTTAATGCGGTCAAAGGTTAAGGAAGGGGCTTTATCCTTCTTATTATCTGTCTGAGCCTTCTTGCATCTTTGAGTTTGGGATTTATCTGTAGTGCTTTTTGTATATACTCCACCCCTTTCTTTTTATCTCTCAGATATTTGAGATAGAGGAGTCCTAAATTTCTGTATGCCATATCCCATTTGGGATTCAGTTTGACAGCCTTTTCAAATGCATCTCTCGCCTCTCTGTATCTTGCGGTCTTTACAGCAGCTACCCCCAAGTTAAACCATATTATGGAATTTTTGGGGTCATATTCAGCCCCTTTCTTAAACTCTTCATATGCCCTGTTTATCATACCTTTTGCAATATAGATATTTCCAAGATTGTTATGCACCTTTGCATAGTCAGGTTTTATTCTTATAACCTTTTCGTATGTCTTAAGAGCCTTATCGTATTTTTTCATATTGGCATATGCAACACCAAGATTTAAGAGCGCATTCATATGATTGGGATATGCCTTAATGACCTGATTTAGTGCCTCTACCGCCTTTTCTGGCTTACCTATCTCCACATAGGCTCTACCTATGTATGAATAGATCTTCTTTCTATAAGGGGCATAGTAGGCGGCAATCTTTCCCTCTCTAATCACATCGTTCCATCTCCTAAGCCTTTCCAATTTGGTCATCTTTGCATAGTGTGAATCACTTTTTATAAAGTCTTTAGAATATCTGATACTAAAAATGGATAAGATGCCTGAAGATATTAATAAAAACAAAATTATATATCTGTTCTTTAAAATTATCTCACCTCTTTCATCACTAAAATGAGAGACTACCAAAAGTAAAAGCAGGGAAAAGAGAGGAGGAATGGATCTATTAAAGGGAAAGCTAAAGAATGCATTTACTGCTATCCCGATTAAGGTGGTAGCAATCCCTATAAAGAGCAATCTAAGGCGTCTTTCAAAATTGGGTGATATGAGCCTGTAGAAGGAGATTACAACCATAACAAATAGCCATAGAAAAATAGCCATGCCCACAGCACCCATCTCTGCAAACGCCTGGACATAGTCATTGTGTGCATGATGAAGTTGAAAGCTTTCGCTAAATACCCTTTCCTTTATGACCTTCTGATGATATAAGGGATAATATATTCTATGATTTCCAAGCCCCCATCCAAACCAAAATCTTTCTTTTATCATCTCTAAGGTATTTCTCCATATGGCAATCCTAAGATCAATTGTCGTATATGGTCTTTGAGATTCAGTGTGGGGATTCTCTCTTTTGCCCGCTTCAATACCTTTAACCTCTGTCTTATGGACTTTCGCCTTTACAAAATCTGTAATGGTGGATATGCGATCTTCTATCATCTTAAATCCGCTTAGATCAAAACCCTTAGGGGATATGTTTATTAAGATCAGGGAAAAAAGGATAATAATACCTGTAAGATACAGCCTCTGCACTGTATATATCTCTTTAATGGAGCTATTACACCTTATCTTTTCATAAAAGAGGAGCACCACAAAAAGACAGAGCTCTACAAAAAACGCAACCCATGCAGCACGGGTCTTAGTATATACCAAAAAGCTCAAAAGCGTTATGGTTCCAAATACATAAAAACCCTGCAGATACCTTTCCTTTGCTATCAAAAATAATACGTAACAGAGGGGAATAGAAAGCACCATTATATGAGCGGCCATATTCTTATTTGCAAAGGTAACCGCAGGGGGGACACTCTGAGGAATGAATCTGAAATTAAAAAGATACTGTAATATCCCAACTATGGAAGCAAAGACCCCTACAAATACTATTATCTTTGGAATCAAAAGTATCTTCTTTCTATCTTTTAAGACACTCTGGGAAAGAAAAAAATACAGGATTACTGCCCCCCATGGAATCCATGAAAAATAGGCCTCAAATTTATTATGGGCATACAGTGTGGAAATAAATGACCATATAAAAAATGCAATAAGAGGAAGATTAAAAGGTCCTTTTCTAAGTCTTAACTCTCCCTTTAAGATGGAATAAAAGAGATATATAGAGATTAATATCAAAGTGGAATTTAAGATAAACACATTTTGAGGCATATTGGCATAGTCATATAGCGATCTTAAAAATACAAAGGGGGAAATCAGCGGAACTGCTAAGAGAGCAAATTCAAGAAATCTAAAAAGGTATTCCTCTGGCCTTCCCCTATCTTCCCTATCAAGTCTCCTCTTTTTTTTGTATGACTCTTTTAAGATCCTATTAACTTCATTTAGGGGGATACTTAATTGTTTAGATATCTCTTCTATGCTATGGCCTTCTTCACTTAATCTCCTTATCCTCTTTATCTTTTTCTTAGAAAGTTTCAACTCTGTTAACTAAGCCCTCTCCTATTTCAATTTCAGCTCTTGAAGATTTCTCTTTGCAAGATCCACAAGCCTCATCCCCACAACAGTGGGATCGGTTGAGTCTCTGATTATATCTGCTGGATTAATTTCCAAGACCTTCTTATACATCTTTTCCGCATCCTTAGGCCTTCCCGTATTCTGATAAATATAGCCCAAATTCAGATAGGCATATGGATTTTGTGGGTTAATCTTAAGTGCCTTTTTAAAATAGAGCATGGCTCTTTCATAGTCTTTGATCTTTATGAAGTGGAAACCTGCCTCCACCATCTTCATATCTTTTGTCATTAGGGCTATCTCAGGTGATTCATAGAGCAATAGATTTATAAATTTCTCTGCGTTTATCTCCAAAAGTTGCTCTATTGAAAGGGAAGATTTGGCCTTTCTTCTATAAAATATATAATCCTTTTCCTCTATAGGTTCACTTATACCAACTGCCATAGCATGCCAAAGGAGATTGCCATTCTTTACATCAAAGACCTTAAATTCCTCTGTTGCCCTTGTGCTAAACATGGGCCTTCCATCAAAACAGCACAATACTTTGCCATTGATTATAAGATCATAGCCCCTTTCCTTTGTAATCCTTAATTGCTCCTCCTGGCCAATCTCACCCCTTTCAATTTCACTGATGATCTCTTCAAATACTCCTCTTTTAAGAAGCCTCATATAAAGCAATTGTGCTGCCACTTGTCCAATCCCTTTTGCTCCAGCAGGAGAAGTAAAGCTGAAAATTACGCCTTTAAGCCTGAAGTAGTAATTCATTGGGGGAGCCTTAAATATGTATTCTGGCATCAGCCTCTTTGCTGAGCCCAGAGGAAGATAAAAAAATTGAAATATACATATTATGGCTCCGATCAATAGTATCTTCCTCTTCATCTTATCTCTCCTATTTAAGAATGAGACCTTTGCATAACCCTTTTTACACTGGGGGTTATACCCCCAGACCCCCGAAAATTAACTTAAAATAACCCATAATTACAGCTTTTTCTGAGAGCTTTGAAAAATTCAAAGCTCTCAAGAATGTCTTTTCCTTAACAGACTCAGATTATGTATCCTTATCCTTCCACCTTCAGTAGAGATAATCCCCTTTTCTCTCAGTATCCTTAGACTCTTATTCACACTTTCCCTTGTTGCCCCAACCATTCCAGCAAGCTCTCTTTGAGTTATATCCAGATCAATTAATATGCTCTTTTTCTCCTCTATTCCATAGCTTTCAGCAAGCTCAAGCAGCTTTTTCCTTACCCTGTCAGAGATATTGAGGAAACAGGTGTCTTCCAGCATATCGTCGGTCTTTCTAAGACGCATGGAGAGGGACTGAAGTATGGATCTTATGGCCTGTTCATTTCCGATGAGAAAATTGATAAACTCCCTACGATTTAACATCATAACCTCTGTATCCTCAATTGCAACTGCATCTGCAGATCTGGGCATTCCATCCAGAAGTGACATCTCACCAAAAAAATCTCCCACAGAGAAGATGGCAAGAATTATCTCCTCCCCATCCTCTGAACCGATCACTATCTTTACCTTACCTCTTTTAATTATAAATAGCGAATCTCCATCCATTCCCTTCTTAAAGAGGGCCTCTCCCTTCTTAAATCTTATCTTGCGTATATTTGCCAAAAGCCCCTTCATAGCCTCCTCTGAAAGGGAATGGAAAAGGGGAACCTGTGATAAAAATTCCTCATCTTTCATATAGTTTTACCTCCCCCCCTTTAAGGCCATAGAATGAGCCCCTCTTCTCTTCATAGACCTTTTTTGCCTCTTCAGGAGTCTCAATTATATGCGGAGTAAGAAAGATAAAGAGATT
>CBFDUE010000030.1:0-25319 GCA_965613025.1 uncultured bacterium | reverse complement strand
GGAGCATCTACCCGTGAGGCACAGGAAAATGTGGCCCGTCAGATAGCTGAGCAGATGGTGGACTATCTGCTCCATGGCACAGTAAAGAATGCGGTAAATGTGCCATCTATAAGTTCTGAACTGCTGAATGTCCTTCGGCCCTATGCGGTGCTTGCAGAAAAGATCGGCATGTTTCATAGCCAGCTGGTTGAAACTCCCATAGAGGGGGTTCAGATAACCTATAAAGGCACCATCACCTCTTACGATCTATCTCCCATAACCACGGCACTTCTCAAAGGGCTTCTAAGTAAGGTGGTTGGTGAAGAGGTCAATTTTGTAAATGCCCCCTTTATTGCTAAAGACAGGGGCATAGAGGTGATGGAAAGCAAGACCGAGAGGTCAGAAGATTTTGCATCCCTAATCTCTGTAAAGGTAAAGGCAAGTGAGGGAGAAAATATAATATCAGGCACCATATTTGGAAAGACAATGCCTCGGGTGCTTAGAATAAACAATTTTTACTTAGAGGCAGTGCCTGAAGGGCATATGCTATTGATACACAATGAAGATATACCTGGAGTAATTGGCAAGATAGGAAGTGTGCTTGGAAAACACAATGTTAATATTCAGAGGATGCATGTGGGTCAAGAAAAGGAAAAGAGGCAGAATGTGATTCTCCTCAGCACCAACGTGTCTGTTAAAGAAGAGGTATTGGATGAACTAAAAGGTATGTCGCACATATTTTCTGCAAGAAAGATAGAACTCTAATTGAAGGAGGAAAGAGGATGGATATAGAAGGAAAGGGCTTTGTCATAAAAGATCGTAGGGCTCTTGATGAGGAGGGCAGATTAAAAGAAGAGGTAAAGGAAGAGGAGAAAAAGAGAGAGAGGGAAGATAAGGCTAAGAGGGGTAAGGAGGAAAGGCAGAGGGCACCTCTTCCAGAGGTAAACTTTAGCTCCTTTATAATCAGTCTTAGCTCTTCAGCCCTGCTTCATATGGGTGAAATACCAGATCCCCAGACTGGGCAAAAGAAAAAGGACATGGAACTTGCAAGGCATACTATTGATACAATTGCTATGCTGAAAGAAAAGACAAAGGGGAATCTGGATGCCGAAGAAGAGAGATTATTAAATAGCATATTGACGGATCTTAGACTCCGTTTTGTAAAGCTAACAAAATAAGATCCTTGGGAGGATTTTTCATGATGACTAAAAGGATTAAATTATTTTTTACAATATTTATATCTATTATCTCCATAACCTTTTTTACATCGTATTCATTTGCCCTTAAGGCCGTTATCCCACCTTCTTTTGCAGATCTTGTTAAAAAGGTTCAGGACTCTGTTGTAAATATCAGCGCTGTAAAGGTAATTAAGGGCAGATCACCCCTATTTGAATTCTGGTCACCCTTTGGTGAAAAGGATCCATTTAGGGACTTCTTTGAGAGATTCTTTAGAGATCAGATCCCCAGAGAATACAGACAGAAGAGTCTGGGCACCGGATTTATTATTGATAAGGATGGCTATATCCTGACTAACAATCATGTGGTAGAAAAGACCGATGAGATAAAGGTAATACTTGTAAATGAAAAGGAATATAGGGCAAAGATAGTTGGTAGAGATCCCAAGACAGATGTTGCACTTATTAAGATTGATCCTGAAGAGCCACTAAAACCGCTTCCCTTAGGAGATTCTGATAAATTGCAGGTGGGAGACTGGGTTGTGGCCATTGGAAACCCATTTGGATTGGGGCATACCGTAACAGCGGGAATTGTCAGTGCAAAGTATAGGCAGATAGGGACAGGGGGGTATGAAAATTTTATCCAGACCGATGCATCCATAAATCCTGGAAATTCAGGGGGACCACTTCTGGATATAAATGGTAATGTGGTTGGCATTAATACGGCCATATTTACTAAGAGTGGAGGAAATATTGGAATAGGGTTTGCCATTCCTATAAATATGGTAAAAAATCTGCTTCCTCAACTTAAGAAGGGTAAGGTGATAAGGGGATGGCTGGGTGTGATGATCCAGAAGATAACCCCTGAGCTTATGGAAAAACTGCATCTCAAAGACCAAAAGGGTGCGTTGGTTGCGGATGTCACCCCTGATGGGCCTGCTGACAAAGCAGGTATAAAGAGAGGAGATGTGATCATCAGATATGACGGCAAAGAGATAAGACATATGAATGAACTTCCCTATATGGTGGGATGCACACCCCCTGGAAAGAGGGTAAAGGTGGATGTGCTTAGAAAAGGAAAGGTGATGAGTTTTACTGTAAAGATTGGAAAGCTGAAAGAAAAGGGTGAGGAGATGGCCCAGGTAGAAACAGAAAAGGGGATCCGTCTGGGTATGAGGGTAGAGGATATTACACCTGAACTGGCAAAAAGATTTGGTATCGAAGGTAAAGAGGGTGTAGTGGTAGTTGATGTAATGCCCCACTCCCCTGCATATGAGGCAGGAATAAGGGAGGGAGATATCATACTGGAGATAGATCAATCTCCTATTAAGGACCTATCTGATTTTGTAAATAAGATAAGAGGATATAAAAAGGGTGATATAATACTCTTTCTTATAAATAGGCAGGGGAATACCCTATATCTAACTTTAAAGGTATGGGAATAGAGGCATTCATCAAGGCTCCTGCAAAGTTAAACCTCCATCTCAGGGTATTAAATAGAAGGGAGGATGGATACCATGAGATTAACTCCATAATGATTCCTGTCTCCCTGTATGATTTTATTTACGTAAGAACCCTTTCAGAAGAGACCATAGAGATACTTACTGAAAGTGATAATATCCCCAAGGGAAAGGATAATCTGCTCTGGATAGCAGCAGATAGGTTTTTTAAGAGTTCAGGTATAAAAGGAGGGGTAAGTATTAAGATTGTCAAAAACATCCCTGTTGCTGCTGGGCTTGGTGGTGGAAGTAGTGATGCAGCAAGACTATTGGTCTTACTTAATTCTATCTTTAAAAACGCTCTTACTTTCACAACCCTTCATAATATAGCTAAGGAGATAGGGGCAGATGTGCCCTTTTTTTTAAGATGTAAGAGTTCAATTGCAAGGGGAATAGGTGATATTCTTGAAGAAATTCCCCATATTCCCTCCTTTTGGTATGTATTGGTATGTCCTCCTGTCCGGGTATCTACAAAGTGGGCCTATGAAAATGTTAAATTAGAGTTGACAGGATATGAAAATAGCAATAATATTTCATTTCAAGATATTGAAGACTTCTCCGTTTCTGAAATCCTGAGAAATGATCTTGAAGAGGTTGTAAGTGAAAGGTATCCAGTTGTGAAAGAGATTGAAAACCTGCTTTCGAAAACCGAACCAGAGGGAGTATTAATGAGCGGTAGTGGGCCATCGGTTTTTGGTATCTATAAAGATATTGATGATGCTAAAGAGGCAAAAGATATTATGATCTCCCACCAGGTGGGGGATGTTTTTTTGGTTAAGGAGATTTAGAACGATAAGGTAGCTGGGGTGTCGTCAAGGGGTAAGACACGGGCCTTTGGAGCCCGCATTCGGAGGTTCGAATCCTCCCACCCCAGCCAGAAATTTGTCTTAAGATGGAAGGGATAAAACTTTTTGGAGGATCATCAAATCCAGAGCTTACCTATGAGGTGAGTGAATATCTTGGTATACCCCCAGGAGATATCACCGCTACCACCTTTAGTGATGGTGAGATACAGATAGAGATACATGAAAATATAAGGGGAAAAGATGTATTTGTGATACAGTCTACATGCCCTCCTGTAAATGATAATCTCATGGAACTCCTCATCATGATGGATGCCTTTAGAAGGGCATCTGCAAAACGAATTACTGCGGTGATTCCCTATTATGGATATGGAAGACAGGACAGGAAGGTAAAGCCACGGGTTCCCATAAGTGCAAAGCTGGTTGCAGACCTTATCACTGTTGCAGGTGCTCATAGGGTGGTATCCATGGATTTACATGCAGGGCAGATTCAGGGCTATTTTAATATACCTGTGGACAACATCTTTGCTGCTCCCATATTGTTAAAATATATAAAAAAGAATTTTCAAAATGATCTTGTTATCGTTGCGCCAGACGCAGGTGGTGTGGAAAGGGCGAGGGCCTTTGCAAAGAGACTAAATACCTCTTTGGCTATAATTGATAAAAGGAGAGAGGCCCCTAATGTATCTGAGGCAATGAATATCATCGGCAATGTGGATGGAAAGACCGCTGTTATATTGGATGATATGGTTGACACTGGTGGCACTTTAACTCAAGCGGCCTTTGCCTTAAAAGAGAGGGGTAGTAAAAATATATATGCATGTTGCACCCATGCGGTGCTTTCCGGGCCTGCGATTGAAAGGATAAATGAATCGCCCATTGAGGAGCTTGTAGTAACCAATACCATTCCGCTTGGGGAAAAGGGAAAGAGATGCACAAAGATAAAGGTCTTATCTGTTGCGGAATTGCTGGGTGAGACCATTAAGAGAATATATAATTCGGAGTCAGTAAGCACTCTATTTGTCTAAGATCTTTGCCCCTCAAGATGAGGGGCATTTTTTTAGAGGACTTTGTGAAAAATTTATCTTGGAGGATCAGATGAAGCAGATAGCAGTTAGGGCACAGCTAAGGGAGCAAAAGGGGAAGTCTTGGGCAAAGAAGCTGAGGGTAAAAAAGCTTGTACCCTGCATATGTTATGGGCCTGGGAAGGAAAATGTGATGTTAACGGTGGAGCTTTCTGAAATTCATAGGATTATAAAGGCCACCAAGGAAGAGAATATATTTATTGAATTAAATATAGAAAGAGATGGTAAAGGAAAAGAGAAGAGGTTGGTGCTTTTAAAAGATCTTCAGCAGAATCCCATAACCGATGAGATATTACATGTGGATTTTTATGAACTTTCTATGGACAGGGAGATAAGTGTGGATGTTCCCATTCGTCTTATTAATACACCTGTTGGAGTTCAAAAAGGTGGGGTGCTCCAGCAGATTGTGCGCGAACTTAGTATAACCTGTCTTCCCAAATATCTGATGGATCATATTGAAGCAGATGTATCCCAACTGGACATAGGTGATGCATTACATATTAAAGACTTGGAGATTCCCAAGGAGATTAAGATTGATGAAGATCCAGAGCAGGCTGTGGCAGTGGTAACATCACCTGAGGCTGCAGAAGAGGAGGAAAAGGAGGCTGAAGAGGAAGTAGAAGAGAAAAAGGAAGAGAGTTGATTTAAGTATAAAAAGTCCAAAGAGGAAAGGGGGTGGAAAATACAAGAGAGATCTTTTTTATTGCCGGATTGGGAAATCCGGGAAAGAGATTTAATAAGACCCGCCATAACATCGGATTTATGGTATTGGATGCACTGGCAGGGTCAATGGGTAAAAGGATTGAAAAGGAGAGATTCTTTTCGCGTTATCTTTTTGTAGAATTGGAAGGGAAAAAGGTAGTTATGGTATGTCCTCTTACTTATATGAACCGAAGTGGTGAAGCGATTTTCCTCTGGGTTGAGGAGATAGGTGTGGACTATAGAAACATGTTAGTTGTGCATGATGATCTGGATCTCCCTTTGGGCAGGATTAAGGTGGTGAGGAAAGGAGGAGCCGGTGGACATAAGGGTGTGGAGTCTGTAATGGAGTATCTAAATAGCAATGAATTCAACAGGCTTAAGATAGGTATTGGAAGACCACTCTATGGAGAGTCCATTGAGGAATTTGTTTTAAGTGAATTCTATGCTGAGCAGCAGGATATGGTAGAGAGAGTTGTGGAAATGGGTGCTATGGCATGTATATGGTTTGTGCAAAGAGGGATTGATTATACGATGAATAGGGTAAATCCCTTAAATTTATTAGAGAATAAGGAGGTAATTGACTAATGCAAGGATTAACAGTCTATGCGCCGTTTCTGGGGATTGTGGGTCTGATCATTGCTTGGTTCATATACTCATATGTAAAAAAGCAGCCTAATGGTAATGAGACCATGCAGGAGCTTGAAAGCATGATCCATGAAGGGGCAATGGCCTTTTTAAAGAGGGAGTATTTTGTACTCTTATTCTTTATTACAGCGGTATTCATTCTCTTGGGCGCCTTTATCTCATGGAAGACTGCCATTGCTTTTGTAACAGGAGCTTTCTGTTCCATGCTTGCAGGATTTTCAGGGATGACCGCTGCAACAAGGGGTAATTCCAGAACGGCTGAGGCTGCCAACAAGTTTGGCCAGGCTAAGGCCCTTAATGTCTCTTATTTTTCGGGCTCTGTTATGGGTCTGGCAGTGGCGAGTCTTGGGCTTTTAGGTCTGGGATTCTGGTTCTGGATCTATGGAAAGAGCCCGGAGAGTGCAAAATTTATAAATGGGTTTGCCATGGGAGCGAGCTCCATTGCCCTATTTGCCCGTGTGGGAGGTGGAGTATATACAAAGGCAGCGGATGTGGGAGCCGATCTTGTAGGTAAGGTAGAGGCCGGAATTCCTGAAGATGATCCCAGAAATCCTGGAGTGATTGCAGATAATGTGGGTGATAATGTGGGTGATATTGCGGGAATGGGAGCAGATATATTTGAATCCTATGTGGGATCAGTGGTTGCCACCATTGCCATAGGTGCCACACTGAGCATTACACCTGAATTTTTGTCTGCACACCCTATTCTTAAAGGCCTTGACCCTGTAATCATAAAGTTAAAATATATGGCAACACCCATTTTGGTGGTTATGGCAGGTCTTTTAAGCTCGTTTGTGGGTGTGTTTTCCATAAAGATATTTGAAAGGATCAATCCGGCAGCGGCCTTAAGATATACAACCTTTGTGGCAGCAATTATATTTGTCATCTTAACTTTGATAATTATTAAAGGGATTGCCATGCCCATGGGGGCATTCTGGGCAATATTTTCTGGGCTGCTATGCGGTATTGCAATTGGGCTATTAGCAGAATACTATACCTCAGGCCCACCTATAAGAAGGATAGCAGAGCAGTCCAAGACAGGTCCTGCCACTGTAATTATTGCAGGACTTGCAGTAGGTATGCAATCCACCTATCTTCCCATCCTGGGTATCTGTATTGCTACCTTTATTGCATATAAGGCTGCAGGTATCTATGGAATAGGGCTCAGTGCTGTGGGTATGCTTGCAACCGTTGGAGCTACTATGACGGTTGATGCCTATGGCCCCATTGCGGATAATGCAGGTGGAATATCAGAGATGTCGGGCTTAGGACCTGAGACAAGAAAGATCACTGACAGCTTAGATGCCCTTGGAAATACCACTGCTGCAATAGGTAAGGGATTTGCTATTGGATCTGCTGCTCTAACTGCATTGGCTCTCTTTGTGGCATATACCCAGGCAGCGGGACTTAGCTTTGAAAGTCTGAGTATCATGAATCCCTATGTGGTAATCGGTGCGTTTATAGGTGCAATTGTCCCCATGGTCTGTGCGGCCCTTACCATGACTTCAGTGGGAGAAGCGGCCTTTAGTATTGTGGAGGAGATAAGAAGACAGTTTAGGGAGATTCCAGGTCTATTGGAAGGAAAGGAAGGGGCAAAGCCTGAACCTGCAAAGTGTGTAACCATTGCAACCAATGCGGCACTTAAAAAGATGATAGCTCCTGGGCTGGTTGCGGTGCTCACTCCAGTGCTTGTGGGATTTCTTTTAGGTAAGCAGACCTTAGGTGGAATGCTTTTGGGTGCAACGGTTATGGGTGCATTTCTGGCTCTGTTTATGGCAAATGGAGGAGGTGCATGGGATAATGCCAAAAAATATATCGAGGCAGGGAATCTGGGCGGAAAGGGCTCTGAAAATCATAAGGCAGCAGTTGTTGGAGATACAGTTGGAGATCCATTTAAAGATACATCTGGTCCTGCTATGAACATCCTTATCAAGCTTATGTCAGTAGTATCCCTTGTTATTGCACCCATATTACCTGCTATGGGGATACTCCTTAAGCTCTAAATCTAATTACATACCCGCCCTGGGTTTTCCAGGGCGGGTAAATCCTTTTTAGGGGGAGTGGATAATGTTTAAGATAGGAGATTTGGCAGTTTATCCAGCACATGGTGTTGGGGTAATTGAAAAGATAGAGACTAAGGAAGTTTCAGGTTGTAAACAGGACTTTTATATAATGCGTCTGATTGATAACGACATGAAGATCATGATTCCAACTCAAAATGTAAAACAGGTGGGCCTGCGAAATCTGATTGGCGAAGAGGATATACCTAAGATCATATCCATATTAAAGAAGAGAGAGCCCCTTAATGGCAATCAGACCTGGAATAGAAGATACAGGGAATATATGGATAAGATAAAGACAGGTTCCATATTTGAAGTAGCAGAGGTCTACAGAAGCCTATTAATGCTTAAAAAGGAAAAGGAGCTTTCATTTGGGGAAAAGCGAATACTGGATATGGCAAGGAACCTGCTTGTTAAGGAGATATCCCTTGCAAGGAATATTGAAGAGGAGCAGGTAGAGAGAGATCTGGATAGCATTATATCTTGATAGCTTGGAAGATATAAGGAAAAGAGAATTTTCATTTATTGTTTCAGAAAGGGAAATAGGGCTAAGGCTTGATATCCTAATACAGAGGAGGGTTAAAGATCTTACCAGGAATCGGATACAGGCTGCCATAAGAGAAGGTAAGATCTTTGTAAATGGAAGGACTCAGAAGCAGAGCTACAGGGTAAAGGGGGGAGATAGAATTGAAGGTGTCATAGTGGAGATCTCCCCCTCAGTAGAACTTATCCCTGAAGATGTGGAATTTGAGATATTATATGAAGACCCGTACTTATTAGTAATAAATAAACCAGCGGGTATCGTGATTCATCCTTCACCTGGACATCAGAGAGGTACATTGGTGCATGGCCTTTTAAAACATATGAATCGGCTTTCTCAGGTTGGAGGAAGAATGAGGCCAGGAATTGTGCATAGATTAGATAAAGACACCTCGGGGCTACTCTTAGTTGCAAAGGATGATAAGATCCATCTTAGCCTATCTGAACAGTTTAAAAGGGGAGAGATTCACAAAAGATATATGTGTGTGGTTCATGGTATAATAGATCATAAAAAGGGTAAGATTGAACTTTCCATAGGTCGGCATCCAAAGAACAGGAAAAAGATGGCGGTCTTAAAAGAGGGGGGAAGATCTGCTGTTACTGAATGGGAGCTAATTAGAAGATCTGCCTTAGGGTTTTCCTTACTTAAGGTATATCCTAAGACAGGAAGAACTCATCAGATAAGGGTGCATCTTTCACACATGGGATACCCTATAGTAGGTGATTCCATCTATGGGCCGGGCAAGAGATGGTGGAAGAGGAATAATCTGGAAGGACTGGAAGGATATGTCAAAAGGCAATTGCTACATGCACAGTTCATTAAATTCTTTCATCCACACAAAAAGAGATTTTTGGAATTCAGCATACCTATTCCTGAAGATATGAATATATTTTTAAATAAGATACTTGACAATGGATAGTTTTAAATTTATTAAGTCAAATACCGTCCATTTAGATAGAAGGGCTGCTAACTGTGAATTAGTCGCCTTTCAGTGTGGATATTCCGAAAAGAGAATGGGTTCTTCTTGGCTTTAAAGGCTTAGAATTATGAATTAGGGAAAATTCTATTAAACCATTCAATTAAAACCGATTGGAGAGATATATTAAAAGTGGCTAAAAGAAAAAAAGGGGAAAGAAATATGAATTTAACAGAATTAAAGAGGATGAAGATCAATGAATTAAATGAGCTTGCAAGGGACCTCAATATAGAAGGTGCAACTGGAATGCCAAAACAGGATCTTATCTATGCCATACTTCAGGCACATTCTGAAAGAAATGGGCAGATATATGCTGAAGGGGTGCTGGAGGTATTACCCGATGGATTTGGATTCCTCCGATCACCTGACTCCAACTATCTTCCAGGGCCAGATGATATATATGTATCTCCTTCCCAGATCAGACGCTTTAATCTCAGAACAGGTGATACCATCTCTGGACAGATAAGGCCACCTAAGGACTCTGAGAGATATTTTGCCCTCCTCAAGGTAGAGGAGATAAATCATGAAGACCCTGATGTGGCAAGAGAAAAGATCCTGTTTGATAATCTTACTCCTCTATATCCCATGGAAAGGATAAAGCTTGAAACTACTCCAGACAATTTTTCAACCCGTATAATGGATCTTTTAACTCCCATTGGAAAGGGTCAGAGGGGACTCATTGTGGCTCCCCCAAGGACTGGAAAGACCATGCTGCTTCAAAATATAGCAAATAGCGTGACCATTAATCACAAAGAGATATATAAGATAGTGCTATTGATTGATGAAAGGCCTGAAGAGGTAACAGATATGCAACGTTCTGTGGAAGCTGAGGTGATAAGTTCAACCTTTGATGAACCTCAGCACCGACATGTTCAGGTGGCAGAGATGGTATTAGAGAAGGCAAAGAGGTTAGTGGAGCATAAAAGGGATGTACTGATACTTCTGGATAGCATCACCAGATTGGCCAGGGCATATAATGCAGTAGTTCCACCCAGTGGGAAGATACTATCTGGTGGATTGGATTCAAATGCGCTTCACAAACCCAAGAGATTCTTTGGGGCAGCCAGAAACCTGGAAGAGGGAGGAAGCCTTACCATTATTGCCACTGCATTGATTGATACTGGAAGCAGGATGGATGAGGTCATATTTGAAGAATTTAAAGGAACTGGTAATATGGAGATTCATCTTGACAGAAAGCTTGCAGATAGAAGGATATTCCCTGCAATTGATATTAATCGATCAGGTACCAGGAAAGAGGAGCTTCTTGTTGATAAAAATGATCTTAACAGAATATGGATATTAAGAAAATTACTTGCCCCTCTATCCACAGTGGATAGTATGGAATTTTTACTTGATAAAATGAGAGGGACTAAAAATAATAAAGACTTTTTAGATTCTATGAGCAATTCATCCTAAGGTGGAGAGCTTTGAATTTTTCAAAGCTCTCATAAAAAGCTGTAATTATGGGTTATTTTAAGTTAATTTTGGGGGTCTGGGGGTATAACCCCCAGTGTAAGAAGGGGTTATGCAAAGCTCTCAAGGTGAAAGGAGGGATTGGATATGAAAAAGGGGATTCATCCAAAGTATTACAGGGCAAAGGTCAGGTGCGCCTGTGGATATGAATTTGAGACAGGCTCTACAAAAAAGGAGATAAAGGTGGAGATATGTGCCAAATGTCACCCTTTTCTGACCGGTAAACAGAAGATAGTGGATACCACAGGAAGGGTTGAGAGATTTAGAAGCAGATATGCTCACCTAAGGAAGGAAAAGGAAGCCTGAAAAGTAAGAGGTGTTTCAGTCACTTCAAAAGATAGAGGACAGATTCTCTGAACTTGAAAAAGAGCTTGAACGCCCTGAAGTCATTAAAGATCATAAGCTCTATCAAAGATATTTAAAAGAGCATGCATCCTTAAAACCTGTTGTAGAGGCCCTGAGAAGATACCGAACAATAGAACAAGAGTTAAAAGAGAGTAAGACACTTTTAAGTGATCCTGATCCTGATATAAGACGCCTTGCAAAAGAAGAGATAGACAGATTAGAAGAGGAACTGCAATCTGCTGAAAGAGAATTAAAGATCCTCTTACTTCCCAAAGATCCCAATGATGAAAAGAATATACTTTTGGAAATCAGGGCAGGAACAGGGGGAGAGGAGGCATGCCTGTTTGCAGCTGATCTCTTCAGGATGTATTGTAGATATGCAGAGATGAAGGGATGGAAGACTGAGATAATGAGTAGCCATGAAACGGGGCTTGGTGGATTTAAAGAGGTGATAGCGCTTATCTCTGGCAATAAGGTGTATAGCTATTTAAAATATGAAAGAGGTATTCATAGGGTCCAGAGGATACCAGAGACCGAATCTCAGGGGAGAATCCATACCTCTGCTGTTTCTGTTGCGGTTCTTCCAGAGGCAGATGAAATAGAGGTGGATATCAGGCCTGATGACCTTAGAATTGATGTATTCAGGGCATCTGGACATGGGGGACAACATGTAAATGTTACTGATTCTGCTGTAAGAATTACCCATATACCCACAGGTCTTGTAGTTACATGCCAGGATGAAAGGTCTCAGCACAAAAACAAGGCAAAGGCATTAAAGATACTGAGGTCCCGACTATATGAACTTCAAAGAAGAGAGCAGGAAGAAAAGATCTCACAGGAAAGAAGAACCATGGTGGGCTCTGGAGATAGAAGTGAAAAGATACGGACATATAATTTCCCCCAGGGAAGAGTTACTGATCATAGGATCGGACTCACCCTATATAGGCTTGAGGATATACTGCAGGGAAATCTGGATATGATCATTGAGCCATTAATCGCCCACTTTCAGGCAGAGGCACTTAAAAGAGCAGAAGCAGATGAAAAAAAGTTGGATCGTTCGTGATCTTCTCCACACCTCATACAATTACCTGAAAGATAAAAAGATAGAATTACCAAGGTTGTGTGCAGAATTGTTGCTGTGTCATGCACTTAAAATAGATAGACTCAGGCTCTATCTGGATATGGAAAAGCCCTTAACTCAAAAAGAGATATCCTTGTATAGAGAGCTTGTCAGAAGAAGGATAAAGGGAGAGCCACTCTATTACATTATAGGAAAGAGGGAATTCTGGTCCTTAGAATTTAAGGTTACTCCTGATGTTATGATACCAAGAGTAGAGACAGAACATCTGGTTGAATGTGCAATAGAGAAATACAGAAAGTCTAAATGGAAAGATGAAGAGATCTTAAGATTTATGGATATTGGTGTAGGGTGTGGAAATATATCAATAAGTCTTTTAAAGGAGATACCCAACTGCCATTTCTATTGCACAGATATATCTCTTAATGCCTTAAAAATTGCTATACAAAATGCTAAAACCCATAATGTATATGAGAGAATGAATCTCATCTTAGGAGATCTATTTTCTCCAATAAAATTTACTAAAAATCTATTCCATATCATAGTATCCAATCCTCCGTATATCCCAACAGATCATATACCCAATCTTTCAAGGGAGATCAGAGAGTGGGAGCCAAGGATTGCCTTAGATGGAGGAAAAGATGGGCTTAAATTCATATATAGAATCATATCCCAAGCCCATCACTATCTTAATCCTCATGGCTGGTTAATCATGGAAATGGGATATGATCAATCAGAAAAGGTATATGATATAGCAGTGAGATCTGCTAAGTATAGTAAGATTGAAATTTCAAAGGATCTATCTGGTATTGCCAGGGTAGTAATGCTTCAAAAAGGATAATGAACAAAAAGTCCCTATCTGGATACAGGGATTATGTCCTCACCCTATAAAAGAGAAATAATGGTATGGATAGGTTTGCGATCTAAGAGCTAAGCTAATAAATCTATCATCTTAAGGCCGCCCTTATTAATTTGGCACTTCTAAGGAGCTCCTCTTTCCATCCATAGGCAAGGGGATCTAAGGGAATTGCTCTGCATCCAAGCTCTTTTGCCAAAATATTGACACTCCTTGAGGGAAATTGGATCTGGTAAAAGATGGTATCAATATTGAGCCTCCTTAAAAGCTCAAATATATGTCTTAATTGTGAAAGAGAAGGTTCTTTTCCCTCCTTTTCAATTGGAATCTGCTCTAAGTTATATGCCTTTGCAAAGTATGTCCAGGACGGATGATAGACCACAAAGTGGTTCCTCTTTCCCACACCCTTAAATATCTCAAGCAGTTGAGAGTCCAAATTCCCAATCTCTTCTATAAATTCTCTATAATTTTTAATATAGAAAGAGGTGCTTAGAGGATCTTTATCAATTAAGGCACGTAAGATATTTCGTGTCTGTTGAAATACTAAAGGAGGAGATAGCCATATATGGGGATCAGATCTTCCTCTTATCCTCCTTTCAATTCCCTCATATGTCCTGACTATCTCCATATCTCTTGAGATCTTTAGAAATTTATTAATCCATGCCTTTTCAAAAGGCACATCAATACTGAAATATATCTTACAACCCTTTAATAACTTAAGCTTAGAGGCCTTAGGTTCGAATGTAACAGGACTTGCTCCTGCAGGAATCATGGCCACTACATCTACCCTTTCACCCCCTATCTTTTCTACAAAATACTTCTGAGGTAATATACTTACAGCTACTCTTAAAGGAGCATCTGCATAACAATTACAAGATAAACTTAACCATCCAAAGATTAAAGAGGATATGATATAGTGATATAATAATCTCATAGCCTACGTAAGATTAATCTCATATCTTATGGAAAGATATAGATCATTAAATAGCTTTTTTAAAGAGAAATTTGGGCAACGTATTCAAAAGATTCCCATTGATGCCGGGCTTGGATGTCCCAATAGGGATGGGACCATATCAGATAGGGGCTGTATATTCTGTGATAGAAGGGGCTCAGGGACAGGAGCGATGATTGATAAGGGTATTTCCATATCCAAACAGGTGGAGGAATGGAGCAAGTTCTTAGATAAAAGATATGGGGCTAAAAGATTTATTGCCTATTTTCAGTCTTTTACAAATACCTATGGATCTGTTGATAGGCTCAAGGGCATCTATGATGAGGCCCTTAGATACCCAAACATTATAGGTCTTGCTATCGGCACAAGGCCTGATTGTTTAGATGAACAGATCCTCAATCTAATAAGCACATATAAGAATAGATATATGGTATGGATAGAATTGGGCCTTCAGTCAGCACATGACAAAACCCTGAGGCTTATCAATAGAGGACATGATGTTAAATGCTTTGAAAGGGCTGTTAAGATGTGCAGTGATTATGGGATAGATGTATGTGTCCATATAATATTAGGGCTTCCTGGAGAAGATCGGAAGATGATGATTCAGACAGCACAATATATATCTAAACTTCCCATATGGGGGATAAAGATTCATCACCTCTATATAACAAGAGGAACACAGATGGAAGAGCTATGGAAGAGTGGAAGATATCGTTGCCTTGAAAGAGATGCCTATATTGATATTGTAGTGGATATCTTAGAAAACCTTCCACCAGACATGGTCATTCATCGTCTAAGCGGAGATCCCATACCCTCTGAATTGATTGCCCCTCAATGGTCTCTTGAAAAGAATAAGACACTCCATTTAATAAGAAAAAGGCTTCAGGAGAGAAACACATATCAAGGGAAACTTTATAAAAACCATTAAACCTTTTGGGGTTCACCCATCTTCTTATAAAACATCTGCTCTAAGGCAATATCATATTCTCGTGAACCTGGTGTAAGAGATCTATTACGAGATAGCTGTTCCAATATCTCTTCTTCAGTCTTTTCAAACTTCATGTTGATCTGGGTAATCACATTGTTTATGGCCCTGTATATATCCAGATCAGTGCCGTATATCTCTATGACATTGGGATCATTTATCATAACTTCCAGCACATACTGAGTCATATATAGGGAGATAGGATTGGGATGGGGAACCAGATCTCTGATAGGGGCAATAAAATATTTAAATTCAAATTCATTTGCCTTTAAGGCCTGTTTCAACCCTTTAAGGATCAGATCAGAGACCGCCTTTGGATTTTCGGTCTCAATGATCTTCTCCATCAACAATACCTGAGAGAGACGGTTATGAATCTCTGGCAATTTGAACTTAAAAAATCTATCCCTCTGAAGTGCCTCCCTCTTTTCAAGCCTCTCCAGCCTGTTTAATATCCTTTCCTGATCTTTACCACGGTAAAATTTCTTCATATCTCACCTGATTCAGAAGTCCCTTAGAGGGGGGCTTCAATCCCCCTCTAAGAGATCACTCTGTGTCTTTCTTTTTTGTTGAATCCTTCTTTTCTTCCTTCTTTTTACTTTCAGGCCTCTTTTCCTGTTTCCTTGCATAATCTGTTACATACCAGCCTGTTCCTTTCAGGTGAAAGGTACTCTGTGAGATCAGCTTTTTCATCTTCCCACCACACCTCTTACACCTCTCTAAGGGTGGATCAGAAAATTTCTGCCACTCTTCAACTATCTCACCGCAGCTTGTGCACTCATATTCATATATGGGCATGCTGTATCACCTCCTCCAAGAATATTATCAATCCTAAAGTCTCTATATACATCCAAGACATGGGAAAGAGCGGGAACAGATATATCTTTTAATATATCGTATGTTATAGAATGGACAATTCTTTCTTCTTCAAGTCGCCTCTTAAGACTAACTTCAAACAACTGGTTGAAATTACAAAATCGCACAATGTGCACCAGCTCGTGGGTAAGCACATATATCAGCAGAGGGAGCAAACCGATATCTCTGTCCCTCTTTATAGCATTTAGTATGGTATTTTCCTGAAGGTATATAAAATAGAAGTGATCTTTTTGAAACAGCCCCATCTCTTCAGAAAAGGGGCCGAATCTATAGAGTATCGCAAATACATCCTGATGAAATTCACCTTTAAGATCTGAATGGATCTTCAGATCATACCTTAGGTTCTTCCATTGTCTGTGGGAAAATTTAAAATACTCTCCGGTGCTCTCCTCTGCTATTCTCAATGCCTCACCCAGTATCCCTATCTGATAATCATTAAAGTATCCCATCTCTTTCGGCTCTTATCTTAAAAATATTAAAAGAGCCTGAGCATCTGTCAATAGCATAAAATTATGGCGGTGACTGGATTCGAACCAGTGACACTGCGGATATGAGCCGCATGCTCTGACCGCTGAGCTACACCGCCATTTTTTTATATGAATCTATTTATCCTCTTGCATTTGTCAATACCATTTTATCAATCTAAATCATCTCTAAGACACATGCCATTGACACCCCTCCACCACCACATAGAGTGGCAAGTCCCAAAGTCTTTCCCCTCTTTTTCATGGCATAGAGAAGGGTCACCATTATCCTGCACCCAGTGGAACCCACTGGATGACCAAGGCCGATACCAGAGCCATTTACATTGGTGATCTCTCTGTTTAAACCCAGCTCCTTTTCCACTGCCAGATATTGAGCTGCAAATGCTTCATTGACCTCAATGAGTTCAAAATCAGATAGCTTTAGTCCTGATCTATTTAAAAGATCCCTTACAGCGGGAACAGGTGATAGTCCCATCACCGATGGATGGCATGCACCCTTTCCGATTGCCTTTATACGGGCCAGAGGCTTTATTCCCAGCTCCTTTGCCTTATCCATTGACATTATCACCATTGCGCTTGATCCATCATTTATTCCGGATGAGTTTCCAGCAGTCACTTTTCCTATCTTAGGTATAAATGCAGGAGGTAGCTTGGCTAACTGCTCATATGTGAGTCCTGGCCTGAAGTGTTCATCCTTGTCAAATATAATAGGTGGCTTACCCTTTTTCTGAGGAACTTCCAGAGGAACTATCTCCTCTTTAAAATCTCCATTTAGAGTGGCTCTTTCTGCATTATTATGGCTTCTAAGGGCAACCTCATCCATCTCCTCTCTGGATATATTATACATCTGGGCAAGGAATTCCGCAGTGTGCCCCATTATATATGGCTTTCCCTTAAATAGCTCCAGGGGCATCCCTTCCTTTAAGGGCCCCTTTTCAGGGCCAGGGAGCAGATGAGAGCCACAGTGAAGTGCATGGATCAACATATCCACAAAGGTCTGATCCTGAAGCCTACAGCCCCATCTTGCCCCTGGTACTGCATAAGGAACACCTGACATATGTTCCGTGCCCCCTGCCAATATTATCTCGGCCATGCCGGTCTGTATCATAGCCATACCTGAAATAACTGCCTCCATGCCTGATATACATACCCTATTGATGGTTACAGCAGTTATGTGTTCAGGAATCCCGGCCATAAGAGCAGCCACCCTTGCCACATTAAGGGTATCAGCAGGTTCCATACAGCATCCAAACCTCACATCATCAATCATATCAGGTTCAATTCCTGCCCTCTTTATGGCCTCTTTCATAATGGGGGCTGCAATGGTTGCTGCATTCATATCTCTGAGTGTGCCCCCAAATGTGCCTATTGCACTTCTACAGGCCGAAACTATAACTACCTCTTTCATATTACCTCCCCTTCCCAATAAAGTTTTTAATATCTTTAACTAAGAAATATCTTTACCTAAGTAAAGAATAAAAGATTACCATTTATGGCACCGAAAATGGTATGCCCTGAGGTATAACATATGCGTTTATAGGGACAAAACCTCCAAAATCTCCATCTATCTGAAATGGACATCTGATCTTAGAATCTATTGATATCTCCTCTCCTTGAAGATATCCTACCCCCTTAGTGGTTGAAAGTCTCCCCACTGAAGAAAAAAAGGAATATATTATAAATTCCCATATACTCTTTGCAGAGAAAACACATATATCCAACTTTCCTGAATCACATCTTGCCCTATCTGTTACCTTAAAGATCCATCCATAATATCTTGAATTACTGATAACTGCCATTCCCCCTTTAACCTTAATACCATCTACAGATATATGTAGCTTAGGGACCCTGTATCCCCTAAAGGCCTTTATTATGGGTATGATATAACGAAAGTATCCTCTATATCTACAATTAGCCATCTTTCTCATATTCAAACATACCATAGCATCAAATCCCACACCCAATACCAATATAAACCTTCTACCATTCGCCACCCCCATATCCACCATTCTTATCCTATCCCCTTTAATAACTGCTGCTATCTTCAAAGGATCTAAGGAGATATTGAGCTCCTTAGAGAAGGAATTGGAGGTCCCAAGCGGAATTAAGGATATGGGAATATGGCCTGGGTCTTTTAATGAATTTATAACGCAATTAAGTGTTCCATCACCTCCAGCGATACAGATTACATCATATCTGGATGAACGGAGATGACTCTTAAGCTCTGTAGGTGATTGAAAGACAAGCATTTCAATTTCATGTCCCCTTAGAAGACGGATGAGTCTTTTCAAGAACCTACATTTCTTATTATCTCTAAGAACTAAGGGATTAATAATAAGGGCGATTCTCTTTTTCATTACTGATGACTTCTTCTATCAAATAGATATCTGTATATTGCCAGACATTCAAGCCCAAAGGGTAGATATCCTCCATAACCAAGTAGAGGCATTTCAAAGATATGGAATATATCCACATATGGAATATTGTATTTCCACTTAGAGAAGCTATAGAAATTCCACATCTCCCAAAAGAACCCACAGACAAGGGCAGATCCAGCCGCACTTACTAAATCCTTCCAGTCTCCTCTACTTATTGGAGTAAAGATATTTTCTTCACCCATCAGGGTCTGAAATGAAGAAACTATCAGCACTGGAGATATCCAAACAAACGGAAACAGAATCTCTCTATATAACGAAAGTAGGCTTAAAAGCAGCCCACTAATTAAGATGACTATAATAGCACATAGCTTGGGATATCTAATCTTTATGACCTTGAATCTTTCAAATCTATATGGCCAGGAAAATGTAAGAATTAGCTCTTTTGTGCTAAGAATTGCAGGAAGCACAGTGGAAAAAGGTAGGGTTGCAAATATAAAATACTCAATGCTTCCAAATTCCTTTCCTATATAATACCAGTTCTGAATAAACCTATTTAAGTATTCAAAAAACCACCAAAATGCTGCACTGGTTAAAAACAGGATAAAAAAACGCCTCTTATCTGCCAAAAATAGACAGCTACCTTTTCTTTTATAGGTCAATGCATTAATAAGAAATATATATGAAATCCATATGGGAGTAAAGGTATGGGGTTGAAACATGGAAAACCATTTAAAACGTGTCCATGCCAATATCCATGAAACGATAAGCCCTCCTATGGATAACCATCCCCACCATGGAAAGGATTTCAAAGAATCGGATCTATTGATCTTTTCAGTTCTAATTAGATGGATCAAAAAGGGGGTAATAACACAGATTAAAAAGATGCAATATGCAATAAATACCACAAGTGAAAAGGGAGGATGAGAGGTGGGATGGGTCTTAGGAGGAAATTCAAGATATATTGCGATCTCTTCTCCTTTTAATATGGGACTTAAGAGGGGTAGTGGAATGAGAATTAAAGATATAAGGAAGATTCTTAAAATTATTCGCATCTTTATATCTTATTCCATTCTTATCTCTATCTTTCCTTTAAGATATTCTTTTACCTTCTCAATGGAAACCTCATTTCTATGAAATATACCTGCTGCAAGGGCGGCCTCCACATCTGTCTTTTCAAAGACCTCTAAAAAATGCTCCACCTTGCCAGCTCCACTTGATGCAATTATTGGAATCTTTACCTCTGATTTCACGGCCTCAATGAGTTCAATATCATATCCCAATCTGGTTCCGTCTCTGTCTATACAGTTTAATAAGATTTCACCTGCACCAAGCTCTTCACAGATCTTTGCAAGGGTAATCGCATCCAGCTCCCTTCCCTCTCTTCCTCCCTTAACAGTGCATTGATAATAACAGAATCTTTCACCATCAGGACCTGGAATGCGAGTTTCAATGAGCCTATATCTACTCTCTCTCCTTGAAGACACATATACCCTTCTGGGATCAATAGAGACTACAACTGCCTGTCTTCCATACACCTTTGAGATCGTCTCAATAGAGCTCTTGCCTGTAGCCCCACCCTTTTTGAGAAAATCTTGGGCAATCTTAACCGCATCTGTTCCAATAGATACCTTATCAGCACCAGATCTGAAATATTCTGAAGCTACCTCCAAGGCAGAATAATATCTTCCATCCCTATCTGTATAGTCTTGAATACCACCTCCTATGGTAAGGGGAACAAAGACATTTTCAGAGGTAAGTTTCAAGACCTCAAGCATGGGCATATCCCTTAGAGGAAAGTTCCTAAAGCCAGTAATATTTAAAAATGTTATCTCATCTGCACCCTGCTGATAGTATCTCCTTGCAAGGGATACGGGTTTCCCCAGGTTTCTGACTCTCCCCTCTTCTCTGACATCGTATCTGTCCCCCTTTGTTACCACAAGATCGCCTTCATCATTGGATCTTACATCCAGACATGCAATTATCCTCTTTGCAAAGCGAGTCTTGCGATCTTTAAATATCCACTGTCTTGGCTTAGCTATAGATAAGAAATTTTCTAAGATCCTAAGTCCGGTCTTCCCGCTCTTTTCAGGATGAAATTGAACTGCAATGATATTTCCCTTCTCAATTGCACTTACAAACGGATATCCATAATCGGTTGTGGTAAGGATGATATCTGAATCTACAGGGTCTACATGATAAGAGTGGACAAAATAGAATTTCTCTACCCCTCTTAGCCCATTAAATATCCTTGAGCTCTTCCTCTGAGATAGCCCATTCCAGCCCATATGAGGTATGGAAAGATCACACCTAAATCTTCTTACTATCCCTCTGAATATACAGAGGCCTGGCACTTCAGGAGATTCTTCACTCTTTTCAAAAAGCGCCTGAAGTCCTAAACAGATTCCTAAAAATGGCCTGTCTTTGAAGATATACTCTCTAAGGGGATCAAAAAATCCCTTTTTCTTTAAGGCATCTATCATGCTACCAAAGGCACCCACTCCAGGAAATACCAAAATTTCTGCGCTCATAATATCTTCAGGCTCTCTGGCCACCTTTATCCTTTCACCTATATGGATAAATGCATTAATAACACTCCTTACATTACCTGCACCATAATCTAAAAGAGTTATCATGGCAAAATCCTTTCATTAAAAAGCCTGCTCTTAAATGAGCAGGCCTTTGTCCCTCTAATGGTGCCGAAGAGGGGACTCGAACCCCTACGGGCATATCACCCACTAGACCCTGAACCTAGCGCGTCTACCAGTTCCGCCACTTCGGCATCTTTACATATTGAAATATTGTATTTTAAACTTTATATTAGCTTCAAAAAAATGTCAATATCTCAATTGATATGGAAAAGGGTAAAATAATTAGAGATATATCCACTGATACTAAATTAACCTATAGGGACATTGTGCTTACTATTGGAAATTTTGACGGTGTCCATAGGGGGCATCTTTCCCTATTTAGGAAGGTAATTGAAAGGGCAGAAAGCATCAAGGGTATATCAGCGGTTATGACATTTGACCCCCATCCCCTTAAGATCTTGGGTGATGGGGTAATCCCCTCTCTTTTAACAGATACAGATGAAAAGATGGCCCTCATCACAGAGGCAGGGATTGAGCTGATATTCTGCCTTCCATTTACAAAGGAATTTTCATCTATAAGAGCAAGGGACTTTGTAGAGGATATCCTTGTTGGAAAAATGGGTGTTAAGGAGTTAGTTGTGGGATATGATTACAATTTTGGGTATAAGAGAGAGGGAGATATAAGATTATTAAAAGAACTGGGAAAAAGGCATGGTTTTAAGGTCCATGTGGTAGAACCTGTTAAGATAGATGGACTTACAGTATCCAGCACCCTTATAAGGAGATATATAAGGGATGGTAATGTAGGTGCAGCAAGAAAGCTATTGGGAAGGAATTATGCTATCAAGGGAACTATTGTAAAAGGTAGAGGCAGAGGTAAGGAAGTTTTAAATTTTCCTACGGCAAATCTTTTACCCAAAACCGAACTGCTTCCCAGACAGGGGGTCTATGCGGTGGAGGTGATGATAGGAGGGAAAAGATGGGCAGGGGTGACAAATATCGGAACAAATCCAACCTTTGATGATACATCCCTTTCTGTGGAAACCCATATATTAGGGTTTTCAAAAAATATCCTGGGAGAGGAAATGAAAATAGCCTTTATTGAAAGGATACGGGATGAAGTCAAATTTACCACACCTTCTGAACTTGCCTATCAGATATCACTGGATATAGATATGGCAGAGGAGATATTTAAAAAGTTTAATAAGGATTAACTAAATTTGATAAAATGGAAAAAATTTAGAGTATTTTTAGGAATTATTATAAGCATCTTTTTTCTTTTACTTGCATTTAAAGGCCTAAATATCTCAAAGCTACTCCATATCTTAAAAGGTGAAGACCCCTTTCTGAGCATTACTGTTATTCTGCTTACAGGCCTTCAGTATATTATCAGAACGGTTAGATGGAGATTTTTACTTGACCATATAAAGAGATGCTCTTTTCAATCCAGATTTTCCTCAATTATTATAGGATTTGGTGCTAATTGTATATTTCCTATGAGAGTAGGAGAATTGATAAGAGCAAATTATCTTTCCAAGATAGAAAAGCTCAGTGCAAGTTCTGCATTTGGAAGCATTGTGACAGAAAGGCTCTTTGATGGAATTGCGATTCTCTCCTTTTTATCTATCGGTCTATATCTAATGCCCCTCTCTGGGAGGTTCAAGCATATAAGAGAGGAATTGGCTATTTCAGGTTCTATCCTGTTCTTATTATTTCTTTTATCTCTGAGCATAATTGTGGGGCTCAAGAAAAAGGAAAAAACGGTTATAAAGATCTTAGATAGATTCCTATTCTTTACAGGAGAATATCTGAGGAAAAGGATCTTAGAAGGCATTCTAAATTTTTCAAAGGGAATTGTCTCACTTGGAAGCCCATATAGGATCTATCTTACACTAATCCTTTCTTATCTTCTTTGGGGATTGTCACTTGTTCAGATATTTTTGATATGCAGATCACTCCAAATCTCCATCCCTTTTAGAGCCACATTTACTGTTCTTACAATGGCAACCCTTGGAGTATCTGTCCCATCTGGCCCTGGATTCATAGGGACATTTCATATATCTGTTCAATATGCTCTCATATTGTTGGGTATTGGAAAGGAAGAAGCCCTTTCTGCTGCCATACTCTGGCATGGATGCTTCTTTTTTCCAACCCTATTTCTTGCGCTTTCTGTAATAATCTTAAATCACATACCTTTTAAAACACTAATTAAATTCTCTCCCACTTCTTCCTAAAAGAAGGTGATCCTATGGATATAAGAGATATGGACATAATAAGAGAGAAAGACATCTTAGAACTCAATTTTATAAAAAGGCACACCGAATATGTATTTAGAAGACATTATAGGCAGGGGCTTAGATCCCATATACTGGAGATGCTTAAAAGAAGAGACCTTGAAGATGAACTAAAAGGGGTTGAACTTGATGGTATAATAAATTATCCAAAGGCAAGGCCAATAAAGATGCTCAGAATTTTTAGAACACATTTTAAGACAAGAGCTGAAGTCTTAGAAGAGATCAGAAGGGTAAAGATACTTGAAACATATTTGGCCCCTGATTTTATGGCACTATCCAATGAATTTGTGGTTACATATAAGGCGGATGGTAGAGAAGATATTCTCTTATGTGGGCTTCAGGAATTTGTAGAAGGGGAAATCGTTGACCCTTTTACTCCCTTAAATTATGAATATGTCTACTCCCTTCTAAGAAGAATGTACCCAGACTCTCCAAATTATCTTTCAAAATTGGCTAAGAAGACCTTAATAAATTTAGATGAGATGGTAAAGAGATTAAAAAGAATGGTAAAAGAGGGTGGTTATATACCTGATCTTGCAGGGGTGGGCAATCTGATTCTTACAAAAGATGCCATAATAAAATTGGTGGATATAAACAATATTAGCAGAGTCTGCTACAAGCACAATATACCCTTAGATGATAAGGGATATCCTGTATGTGATAGATCTATTGATGCCCTATATCATCTTGAATTAGCCATATCTTCTAAGAAGTATGTAAAAGACGATTTTTATAACTTCTTCTTAGATCCTGCAAGAGTAGAAGAGGTAAAAGAGCTTGAAAAGAGATTCCGTTATTCAATGAAATATAACAGCAATTATCTGATACATACTTAATTTTTTGGACAGTTGCTGGGGGCAGAGCCGGCCAAAACCAACGTCAACACTGAATGAACAGTTATGTGCTTGATATCACTAAATTATTTTTTTGCAACTGTCCAAGATCAGCCTAAAATTCATCTTTTTTATGTTTTATGACTTTGCCTTCCACCATAAACATTACATTTTCACAAATGTTTGTGGATAAATCTGCTATGCGTTCTAAGGAACGGGAGATTCTTATTAAATGGATTGAACATTCAATAGTAGAGGAATCAGAACACATATAGGTAATTAGTTCCCTTATGATCTGATCTCTTAAATTGTCAACGATTACATCTTTCTCACATACAGACTTTGTCAATTTTGCATCTCTATTTATAAAAGAATCAATTGAGGTCTTTAACATACCTATAGCCTCTTCTGCCATTCTTTGAATATGAATTAAAGGTTTAACCGGTGGTCTTTCTATCAAAAATAAGGCACTTTCTGATATATTTACTGCTAAATCGCCAATTCTTTCTAAATCATTATTCATTTTTAAAATCATAATAATAGTTCTTAAGTTTCCTGCTTTTGGCTGATATAAGGCAATTAAATTTGTGCAAGATTCATCTAATTCTATTTCTAATTCATTCATCTTAGGCTCATATTCTTCAATCACCTTTTCTAAAATTTCTTTCCTTTTTTCAATAAGTCCCTCAATTGACTTTTTAACCATATCTTCAT
>CBFDUE010000029.1:0-25576 GCA_965613025.1 uncultured bacterium | reverse complement strand
GGTTTTTACCATCATTTCCCGCTGCACATACCACTATTATACCTCTCTCCTTTAAAGAATTGAAGGCATCATATTCAAGTTGTTGGAATTGGGAGCCTCCAAAGCTACAGTTTACTATATCTGCCCCCTTTTCTATGGCATATTCAATTGCCTCTATAACAGCTTCAGATTCCATATATTGTGAATCATCTGCCTGAACCTTAAGTGGCATTATCTTTACATTCCAGCATACTCCTGAAATTCCTATCCCGTTATTTCCTTTTGCACCAATTATTCCAGCCACAAATGTTCCGTGTCCGTCCACATCCATGGGGTCTGGGTCATTATCTGCAAAGTCATATCCATATATATCATCCACATACCCGTTTCCATCATCATCCTTGCCCTGCTCTCCGTTTAATTCTGCTGCATTTATCCAGATATTTTCGCTTAGATCAGGATTGGAGTAGTCCACACCTGTATCAATAACCGCAACTATTACCTCAGGTTTCCCCTGAGTAACCCTCCATGCATCAAATGCGCTGATTTTTCCCATTGCCCATTGCAAAGTTATATAAGGGTCATCTGGAAAACTTCCCTGGGGATATCTGAGGGCATGTTTTTCAGCCAGATCCACAAGACCAGAGTCATAATATAGTCTTATGGCCTCTTCCTCTGTTAGCCCCTCTTTTAACCTTATGCGTTGAATCCTCCTCTTAGGTATCTCATCAATCACCCTGCTTCCAATGGATTCATGAAATTTCCTTAATTTTTCTAAATCGATCCCTTTTTTGTATCTTATCAACAATTCACCTTTAATATAGGAAGGACGCTCTTTTTCTGCACAGCTATTATCTATATAAATGGCATCTTCACTTCTTTCCCTTTTTTTAAATATGGATGCCTGAAGTATCTTATAGATCTGGTCTTTTTGATCATACTTATATACTAAGGCATTGGATTTACATATCCTTCCAATGGCCTTATCTAAGGGGATACCATGAATTTCAATAGATATCTTTCCATTTATTCCAGAACCTACTATTATCTTAATCCCACTTCTCTTTGAAAGCTCTCTTAGCACATCTACTATGTTGGCATTTTTAATATTCATCCAGACTCTGTTTTCTTTAAATTTAATATCAATTATGCTGTTGTTTGCAGATACAGAGTAGGAAATTAGGGATATAAGAAGAGTCAAAAATAATGATACAATTAATTCCTTATATGATTTTGACCACATACCAAATTTGACATTCATAATCTATTCCATACAATGGATCTTATATGAAAACTGAGCATAAAGATAAAATAAAAAATATAGGGTTTTTCTTAATATTCATATGCCTTCTTATATCTCTATCTTATCTCTTTAAGATATATGAAAAAAGAGGGGATAAAACTATAAAGTCAGGACTTAGGGCTCAGGGTAAAAGATTTGAAATTGATGGACTTAACTATACTGACTTCGTTAAGGGAAAAGAGATATTCTATATTAAGGCAGATTCTTTAAGGATTAAGAAAAAGAGAATCGGATTTTTTAGGACCTCTCTTTTTAAAGATGCAATTTTAAGAAATGTTAAGATTAGATTTAATTTAGATTATTTCAAGGATTATCAAAATAGCAAAGAGAAGAGAAAAGAAGATAAAAGATGCACCAAAGACTATTTAATCCATAGATTATCTGATAATTTAGGATCACATCTTTCCCCCCTCTTTAAGGATAAGAAGATAAGTAAGATAGTTATGAGGCCTATAAAGGTAGAGATAATATATAATACAGGCCCTGGAATAACTACAATTGAAGCATCTATGGCCCAAATTAATTTAAAAAGATCAACTCTTTTATTTAAAGGAAATATAAAAATAGAGGCAGGGCCTAAATTGATACAGTGTAACCAATCTATAATGGATCTCTATACTTTTAGATTAAAGATTGGAAAGGGCTATACCATAAGATCTCTAAAAGATATTAAAAAAGGTAATGGATACCTTTTTACAGATATATTTTTAAGGGACTTTGATTAAAAATTCCCTTCATAATATTCCTCCTAATTTTGTATAATATAATAAAACAAAATTGTCATATATTTAATGTGAAAGAATATTGGGAAGAAAATTTACATGCACTTGATAGAAAGGCGTTACAAAAGAGACTGAGGCAATTGGCAGAGCTCTTCAATTCTTTGCCTCTCCCTGTAACCTATACTAATGATCAACTGTACTTTGCTGTTGATAGAGATTTTAATAGGCTCATTATAGGGATCTCTAAGAGCCCCCAGGCTGAGCTTAAAGAAGATGTAAGATTGCTAAGAGCAGGGGCAATACTTATATATTACTATGATCCATTGGAGGAATCTCGTAAGCTGGAGCAGAGGGTCCCAGAAGCCACCATAAAAGAGGAATTTAAGAGTCCTCAGAAGATCAAAAGGCAACAGATAAAATGGATTTCAGGTAGAAAAGATCTAAGGGAGGATCAATGGATAGCTTTGGATGAAAGGGCCATGAGAATTCTTATAAAGAAAGGGATGATATACATTAATGAGCTTATTAAACAGTTGGGATTGGAAGAAAAATAGATAAGAGAGATTATTCATTTATGGAATTTATGACCTTATAGTATCTTTCCATATATTCCCTTATTAGACCCTGATCGGCAAAACTGAAATATGAGCCTTTACCTAAGATAATATGATCTAACACTGTAATCTGCATAATATGACATGCCCATAAAAGATCTCTTGTAATTATCCTGTCTTCCTTAGATGGAGTTGGATCTCCGGATGGATGATTGTGCACGAAGATAAGGGATGCAGCTCCCATTTCAAGAGCAAGGGAAATCACCTCTCTTGGATATACCGCGCTCTGAGACAGTGTTCCATAAAATAGATCCTTATCATCTATAAGCTCATTTTTTCTATTTAAAAGCAGCACCTTAAAGATCTCCCTCTTTAAGTCCTTCATGGTATAGAATAGATACTCAAATACCTCCTTAGAGGAGGTGAATACCTCTCTCTTTTTCACCCTATCTTTCAGGTATCTCTTTGCCACATGGTGAACAAGGCTAAGATACATGGCATTCTTAGGACCTATGCCCCTTATCTCCATCAATTTCTCTATGGGAGCAGAAAGAACCCCTGCAAGGCTTCCAAAACGCCTTAATGCCTCTCTTGCCTGAGGTTTTACATCCTTTCTGGGGGTTCCAAGTGTAAGCAGAAACTCTATGACCTCTTCATCAGAGAAGCGCTCAATCCCCCCTTCCAAGAATCTCTTTCTAAGTCTCTCCCTATGCCCCTTAACCCTCTTTTTAAACTCATCAAGCTCCATTATAGTCATTGACGAGAACTTTACATAACTCCATTTTACACTGGGGGTTATACCCCCAGACCCCCAAAATTAACTTAAAATAACCCCCAATTACAGCTTCTTTCCGAGAGCTTTGAAAAATTCAAAGCTCTCATTGACCATAATAGATTCATAAAATAGAATCAATCAAAATCAGAGGAGAAGACATGAATAGGATAAGGATACTTCCAGAGGAGATAAGCTCTAAGATTGCCGCAGGAGAGGTGATTGAAAGGCCTTCTTCTGTGGTAAGGGAGCTCATTGATAACAGTATAGATGCAGATGCCCGAAGGATAAGGGTGAGGATTGAGGCAGGGGGTAGGAGATATATAAGGGTAACGGATGATGGAACAGGTATGACACGGGATGATCTGCTTCTATGCATTGAAAGACATGCCACGAGCAAGATATCTACTGTATCTGACCTGTATAGCATACATACTATGGGATTTAGGGGGGAGGCGCTTGCAAGTATTGGTGCTGTTTCCAGGATGGAAATTATCACCCGAACAGAGGATCAGGATACAGGTCATAGGCTTTGGATGCAAGGTGGGAAACTTAAATCTATTGAGCCATCTGGTTGTGTAAAAGGCACTACCGTGATTGTAAGAGACCTCTTCTATAATGTTCCGGTCAGAAGAAGATTTTTAAAATCAAAAAATACGGAAGAGACCCATGTCATGGAGACATTTTTAAGAATCTGCGTTCCATTTACCCATATTCATTTCTCCTTAGAGACAGAAAAAAGGCTTCTTTTAAATGTTCCTTCTATTCAAGATCCTTTCCAGAGATTTTCCACAATCTTTGGAAAAGAGATTGCCTCATTGATGCTTAAAAATGAGATAGATGATGGGGATATAAAAGCTATTGCATATCTTGGGCTACCAGATATTACAAGATCAAGAGCAGACAGGATTCTGATATATGTAAATAGAAGAAATGTAAGAGAAAGAGGGATACTAAGAACCATCTTAGATATATATGGTAAGAGGATCGGAAGTAGGAGATATCCCTATGTGATAGTATTTTTAGAAATATCCCCTTCCTCAGTAGATATAAATATACATCCAACAAAACAGGAGGTGAGATTTAAAGAGCCTTATAGAGTTTATAGATTGGTTGAAAATATCTTAAATGATGCACTGAGAAGGGAATTTAGAAAGGTCTTTCAGGTAGAGGAAGAGATTCCCAAAGCCGTATCTGATACTAAAACTCCATATATTCAAAGCAGAGATCTGAGCTTTAGTAAGATTCCTTCACCTTCTTCATCTTACCGAATAATAGGAAGACTTAAAGAGATGTATATCCTCTGGGAGACTCCTGATGGCCTTGTGATAATGGATCAGCATGCGGCACATGAAAGGATACTCTATGAACGCATAAAAGAGGGTGTCAAAGACAGAATGACAGATAAGCAAAATCTTTTAATCCCTACTATCTTAGAATTTTCTTCAAAAGAGGCCCTTTTGATTAAAAGATATATGGAAAGAATAAGAGCCCTTTCCATTGATATTGAACCCTTTGGCCCAAATACATTTCAGCTCTTAGCTGTTCCTGCAATCCTTTCAAAAGTGGAGCCCAGATCCCTTATAATGGATCTATTAAGTATATTTGAATCCGGCAAACAGGAAGAAGATATAATGGAAGAGATTGCTCAGAAGATGGCATGCCATGCCGCCATAAAGGCGGGGGATAGCATTGGGGATATGGAAATATTGAGGCTCTTAGAGGATCTCCTAAATTCTCGCACTCCCACCCATTGCCCCCATGGAAGACCCATAATTAAAAAGATCACATTCAGTGACCTCGATAGGATGTTTAATAGGATATAGAAGATTGAAAATGGGAGATGCCAAACCCAAGATCGTTATAATTACTGGACCCACTGCAACAGGTAAGAGTAGACTTGCAATTGAGATGGCAAGAGATTTTAATGCTGAGATAATAAACGCGGATTCCATGCAGGTGTATCGTTATATGAATATAGGGACTGCAAAGGTCTTAGAAGAGGAAAGAAAAGGGATTCCACATCATCTGATTGATATTGTAGATCCAGATCAAGAATTCAATGCAGCAATCTATAGAAGATTGGCAATTGAAAAGATCAAAGAGATATATGAACGTGGGAAAAGATGTCTTATTGTGGGAGGAACTGGGCTCTATATCAGGACCCTTTTGGGTGGTCTGATGAGACTTCCTCCAGGAGTTAAAAGGGTCAGGGAGAAGATCCAGAAAGAGATGGAAGAGATAGGGCTTCAGGGATTATATCAGAGGCTTAAAGAGCTGGATCCAGAAGCAGCAATTAATATACATCCCAGAGATAGGATCAGGATAACACGGGCATTGGAGGTGATAGAGCTTACGAGAAAAAGGTTTTCAGAGCTTGTTAGGAGCCATAGATTTAGTGATAATCTGTTTGAAAGCCTTAAGATATGTCTTTTTATGGATAGAGGAGCTCTATATGATAGGATAAACAGGAGAACCTTAAAGATGATTGAAGAGGGTCTATTGGATGAGACTAAATGGCTCCTAAAGCATGGATATGGACCTGAGTTAAAGAGTATGCAATCCATTGGATATAGACATATGGTTAGAGTAATTCAGGGTGAATGGTCAATGGATACGGCTATTAGGTTGATTCAGAGGGATACCAGAAGATATGCAAAGAGGCAGATTACATGGTTTAAAAAGGAAAGGAATATGTTATGGATAGATGTCAGTGATAGGGAAAGCTTAAGGAGGGAGATAGAATATTTCTATGAAGCATTGTAGATTACATTTTATAGCCCTTTTTCTCTTATGCTTAGTGCTGATTATTAATACAAGCTCTTCCTTTTCAAAGGATCTTTTTGAAATTGGATATTCAAGGATTGTAGAGGGTGATGTGGCAACGGCTAAGAGGGCTGCTATAAGGGATGCATTTCAGAGAGGGTTTCAGAGGTATATACTTGATAACATTGGGAAAGATTTAATCTTAGGAAGTTTTCAAGATATAGTTGGGGAATTGATTCCTAAGGCAGAAGAGCTGGTAGAGAATTTTTCAATTGAAAAAGAGGCTGAACTCTCTGGCACACTATATGTGATGGCAAATATAAAGTTTAATCAGAAAAAGGTGCATGAGCTTCTAAAAAGATATCATCTTATAGAGGATGCAATTCCCTCCTTGAAGGTGCTTTTTATGGTATCTCAGTTTTCATTTGACAAAAATCGGGTCTTTTGCTGGTGGAAAGATCCCTTCAAAGAGCAGGCCCTTCTCCCTGTAGAGCTATTGTTATATAGAGAGTTTGAAGAGAGTGGATTTGAGCCAATAAACAGATTGGTTAATATGCCGCCTCAGGAGATGGATATAAGAGATATGATGCAGATAGAGCTAAATGAAGATCTGATATACAGATGGGGTAAGATCTATGGGGTTGATCTGGTTATATATGGAGAATTTCTCCTAAAAGAAGGGGAATATATATCACTAAATCTAAGCTCTTTTGATGTAAAGGCAAAGAAGATCATCTCTTCAAGACAGATATTTAAAGACCTTGCAGAAGCTAAAAAGACCTCCTCTGTGATGGAAGAGACGGTATCCCTTATAAGTTCCCAGCTCATCACCGATATTATCACCCACCTAAAGTCAATGAATATTCCTCTAAATATCTTATATGTCACTTTTGAAAATATTAAAAATTTTAAGGAACTTAGAAAGATAGAAGAACAGCTTAAAAAAGATGACAAAATAAAAGATGTGATTCCACGAATTTTAGAAAAAGGAAAAATTACCTATTTAGTCCGCACATATCTTGATAGAGATCTCCTACTTGAAAGATTAACAACCATATTTGCAATGGATGCGGATAAGATCGGAAAAGACAGAAGCACAGATAGTATATATCTTCATTTGAGGTAGAGATTACATGACCATTCCAAATCTTATAACCGCTTTAAGAATTATACTTACTCCCATATTAATCATATATCTGATAGAAGAGCAATTTAAACTGGCACTCTTCTGTTTTGCAATAGCAGCCATAAGCGATGGATTGGATGGCTTTTTAGCAAGAAAGATCAATCAAAAGAGCCCTTTGGGAACCTATCTTGATCCTATAGCAGATAAATTTCTCCTTGTTACCTCATTTGTAACCCTTTCCATTAAGGAGATTATTCCACCCTGGTTGACTGTGCTTGCCATAAGCAGGGACATACTAATACTTTTAGGTGTCCTGATCCTGTTTCTTTCTGGTATTCACCTTAATGTGAGTCCATCCAGATTAAGCAAGATTAATACCTGCCTTCAATTTACGGTGATACTTATAGCCCTTTCCAAGGATATCATGGTTGGCTCCTTTTTTTCCCCTTCTTATAAATATCTCTGCTACGTTACAGGAGTCTTTACCATAAGTTCAGGTCTCCACTATATGCATTACTGGTTTAAGGTAATGTCTGAAAACAGTGCAAAACAATCTTCTTGACATATCAGAGCAATACTGATAATCATTTGCCCAAATAATATGGAGGCACGTAGCTCAGGGGGAGAGCGCTACCCCGACACGGTAGAGGTCACGGGTTCAAATCCCGTCGTGCCTACCATATTTTATTTTTTAGGGAGGGGAAAAATGGATTGGCCAAGGGCATTGGGAATCTGTATTGTGATGATAATACCTACATTTGTGGGTGCTGGAATAGTATGGGAGATATTACATAGCTGGTTTGCGGAGGTAATATGGGTTATTATTATGGGTGGAGTGAGCTTTAAGATTGCCAAATCCAAGGCACACCTTAAAGAGGAGCACTAAATTTAAACAGATGATTGCAATTGAGGCATTAAAAGAGAGCTCAAATTTTGAAAGCAATAGGGTAATAGCTGCCAGGGTAGATGGAAGGTTAATAGATCTATATTCAGAGATCCAACCCAATGAACAGGTCCAGCCTATCTATATGGAATCTCCTGAAGGTCAGGAGATTCTACGCCACAGCACCGCCCATGTTATGGCCATGGCAGTAAAGGAGCTATTCCCTGAAGTAAAGATCACCATAGGGCCTGCCATAGAGGATGGCTTCTATTATGATTTTGACTATAAGAGACCTTTTAGAGAAGAAGATCTCCCTGAGATAGAGGATAAGATGAGGGAGATTGTAGGCAGAGATATACCCTTTAAAAGAGAAGAGATCAGTAAGGAAGATGCCATTAAGCTCTTTTCCTCCTTAGGGGAACACTACAAGGTAGAGATACTCAATGAGATTGAGGATGAGACAGTATCTATCTATAGAAACGGAGATTTTGTGGATCTATGCCGTGGTCCTCATGTGCCCTCCACAGGTTTTGTAAGATCCTTTAAGCTTATGAAGGTTGCAGGTGCATATTGGAGGGGTGATGAAAAGAGAAAGATGCTGAGCAGGATATACGGTGTAGCATTTCCAAGTGATGAGCTTTTAAGACAGTATTTAAAGAGGCTTGAAGAGGCAAAAAAGAGGGATCATATCCGCCTTGGAAAAGAGCTGGAGCTATTTTCAATTCATGAGGAGGTGGGAGCAGGCCTAATTATATGGCATCCTAAGGGGGCCATACTGAGACATATAATTGAAGAATTTGAGATTGAAGAGCATCTCAGGCGTGGATATGAGATGGTTAAAGGCCCTCAGCTACTAAAGACAGAGCTCTGGAAGAGGTCTGGCCATTTTGAAAATTATAAAGAGAATATGTATTTCACCGAGATAGATAGGCAGTCCTATGGGATAAAACCCATGAACTGCCTTGCACATATGCTGATATATAATTCAAAGATAAGGAGCTATAGGGAGCTCCCCAAGAGATATTTTGAACTTGGCCTTGTACATAGACATGAAAGATCAGGGGTCCTGCATGGGCTTTTAAGGGTAAGGGAATTTACCCAGGATGATGCCCATATCATCTGCGCTCCTGATCAATTAAATAGTGAGATAAAGGGTGTGCTTCAATTTGTGGACGATGTCATGGGAATCTTTGGCTTTGAATATGAATTGGAGCTGAGCACAAGGCCAGAGAAGTCCATAGGTTCTGATGAAGATTGGGAAAGGGCCACTTCAGCTCTTGAGGGCGCATTGAAAGATCTGGGTCTTGACTATGATATCAATGAAGGAGAGGGAGCATTTTATGGCCCAAAGATAGATGTAAAGCTAAAAGATGCCTTGCAGAGAAGGTGGCAATGTGCAACTATTCAGTGCGATTTTACATTACCTGAAAGATTTGACCTCTTATATGTGGATAAAGACGGTCAGCGAAAGAGACCTGTAATGATTCATAGGGTAGTTCTGGGAGCCATTGAAAGGTTTATTGGTGTCCTTATAGAGCACTATGGTGGAGCATTTCCCTTATGGCTTTCACCGGTTCAGGCCATTGTGCTAAGCCTTGCAGACAGGCATGTGGAATTTGGATACAGGGTCTTAAATAGTCTTAAAGAGGCAGGAATAAGGGTAGAGGAGGATTTTAGGAATGAAAAGCTGGGTTTTAAAGTAAGAGAGGCCCAACTTAAAAAGATTCCCTATATGGTGATCATAGGAGATAAGGAAGTAAAAGAGCAAAGGCTTACAGTAAGACTTAGGGATGGAACAAATATCTCTTTAATGATAGAAGAGTTGATTGAACGTATAAAAGATGAATGTAAAAAAAGGAGGTAGATGCTATAGTAAAGAGATTTGAAGATCACAGGATAAATGAGCAGATAAGGAGTAGATATGTAAGACTGATAGCTCAGGATGGAAAGCAGATAGGAATTGTCTCTTTACCGGAGGCACTTAATAGGGCCAGAAGTGAAGGGCTTGATTTGGTGGAGGTGGCACCTAATGCAGATCCTCCAGTCTGTAGAATAATGGATTATGGAAAGCTCAAATATCAGGCAAAAAAGAGGTCACAGGAGGCGAAAAAGAAGGCAAAGACAATTAATATAAAGGAGATAAGATTAAGGCCAAGGATTGATGACCATGATCTGGCATTTAAACTTAATAACATCAGAAAGTTTCTTTCCAGAAACGATAAGGTCAAGATAACCTTGATGTTTAGGGGAAGGGAGAGGGCATATATGGAAAATGGAGTTGAGATACTCAGAAGGGTTGCAGAAGAGCTTTCTGATGTGGGAGTGATTGATCAGGCCCCAAAGGCAGAGGGATGGCGTATGACTATGGTCATTGCTCCAAAGAGTTAGATGTGTGTAAGGGAGGAAAAGAGATGCCTAAGATGAAGACAAACAGAAGTGCGGCAAAGAGATTCAGGATTACAGGCTCAGGAAAGATTGCAAGGAGAAAGGCATGTAAGAGCCATCTGCTCACTAAGAAGAGCGCAAAGAGGAAGAGGAGACTTAGACAGATGACCACTGTGGGAAGCAGTGAGAAAAAGAGGGTAATTAGGATGTTAGGAAACTTATAAGTAGTGAGGTGAGATCATGCCAAGGGTAAAACGTGGTTTTAAGGCACGCAGAAGGAGAAAGAAGATATTAAAGGCGGCAAAGGGATATAGGGGGGCGAGAAGCAGATCCTATAAGGTGGCACTCATTGCGGTGCGAAGGGCATGGGCATATTCATATAGGGATAGGAAGGTGAGGAAGAGGGAATTTAGAAGGCTCTGGATTGCCAGAATAAATGCCGCTGTAAGGGAGAGGGGATTGAGCTATAGCCAATTTATGGGAAGACTGCACAAGGCAGGAATTGATCTTAATCGGAAGGTCCTTGCAGAGATGGCAATCAGGGACCCTGAGGCATTTGATAAGGTGGTGGAGATGGTAAGGTAGGAAAGAGATGGAAGAGAGGCTTCTTGAAATTGAAAGAGCTGCACTTAAAGAGCTTGAATCCATTGAAGATGAAAAGGATCTTGAAAGGTTCAGGATAAGATATATAGGCAAAAAGGGAGAGATTACAAAGCTTCTTAAAAGCTTGGGAAGCCTTCCAAAGGAAGAACGTCCTCGTATAGGAAAGATCGCAAACCAGATAAAAGAGAAGATAATAGGTGCATTTGAAGAAAAGAAAAGGAAGCTCTCTGAATCCAAAGAAGAAGAAAAAGTTGCTATAGATATTACACTTCCTGGAAGAGTGCCTCAGAGGGGGCATCTTCATCCCATAACCCAGATTATCAGGGAGGCCTGTGAGGTATTTTGCAGGATGGGATTCAGTATTGCAGAAGGGCCAGAGGTTGAGCTTGACTACTACAATTTTGAGGCCTTAAACATTCCAAAGGATCATCCTGCAAGGGATATGCAGGACACCTTCTATTTTAGTGAAAATGTGCTATTGAGGACACACACATCCCCTATACAGGTCAGGGTAATGGAAAGTCAGGCTCCGCCTGTTGCCATAATTGCTCCAGGAAAGGTCTACAGAAGAGACTCTGATATATCTCATACCCCCATGTTTCATCAACTGGAAGGGCTGTTAGTGGATAGAGGAGTTACCTTTGGAGATCTTAAAGGAGTGCTTATAGAATTTGCGCATGAGATGTTCGGTAAAGATACCAAGGTAAGATTCAGACCGAGCTTTTTCCCTTTTACAGAGCCCAGTGCTGAGGTGGATATAGAGTGTGTAATCTGCAAAGGCAAGGGCTGCAGGACATGTGGTGGAAGCGGTTGGCTTGAGATATTGGGATCAGGCATGGTGGACCCCGAAGTCTATAGATATGTGGGATATGATCCTGAAATCTATTCAGGTTTTGCATTTGGAATGGGTATGGAGCGGATTGCCATGCTGAGATATGGAATTGATGATATCCATCTCTTTTTTAAAAATGACATAAGATTTATCCAACAGTTTTAGTCCAGAGAGCTATCTTCCACAAGGAGAGGGAAAGAGGTGAGAGTAAGTCTTAACTGGATTAAGGAATTTGTGGATGTGGATATAGATATCCATGAGCTCAAAGAGCTTCTTACCATGCATGGTTTAGAGGTAGAGGCGGTTGAGCCATTGGGAGAGGGGCTTAGGGATGTGCTCTGTGCAAAGATTGTATCTGTAAGATCCCATCCCAATGCCGATAGACTCATGCTCTGTGATGTGGATATGGGTGATAGAGTGCTTCAGGTAGTATCAGGTGCTCCTAATCTTAGGGAAGGGCTAAAGGTGCCAATAGCTCTTCCAGGGACAGTCTTGCCTGGAGGTAATAGGGTAAAGGAGGTGAAATTAAGAGGAGAGATTTCAGAAGGGATACTGCTTGCTGAAGATGAGATGAGGCTAACAGATGATCACAGCGGAATCATGGAGCTTCCTGAAGATACTCCTATAGGTGTTCCTATAACCAGTGTGCTTTCAGTGGAAGACTGGGCAATGGATATTTCCATTACTCCAAACAGGGCAGATTGTGTGTCTATCTTAGGCATTGCAAGAGAGATATGCGCACTTACTGGAAAAGAGCTAAAGGATGCAGATATCATAGATGAGGGAGATGATATTCCCATAGAAGATATAACTGACATAACTATTGAGGATCCTGAAGGTTGTCCCAGATATTGTGCAGGGGTGATAAGAGGTATAGATATAAAGAGAGCACCATTTTGGATGAGATATAGGCTCTTTATCTCAGGGATCCGTGCTATCAATAATATAGTGGATATTACAAACTATGTTATGCTTGAGATGGGACAGCCGCTTCATGCATTTGACCTTCAGAGACTCAGAGGAAGTCGTATAGTGGTTAAGAGAGCAAAGCCAGATGAACTCTTTACCACCTTGGATGGGAAGACCCACAGGTTGAATGAAGACGTGCTTATGATATGCGATGCAGAAAGATCTGTTGCCATTGCAGGCATTATGGGAGGGCTGAATTCTGAGATATTTGAAGGATCTCAGGATGTGCTCATTGAAAGTGCCTTCTTTGACCCCATAACTATTAGAAGGGGGGCAAAGTCCTTAGGAATCTCTACAGAGGCATCTTATAGGTTTGAAAGGGGAGTGGATATAGATGGAGTCCCGAGGGCATTAAAGAGGGCAATGTTTTTAATTAGAAGATATGCTGGAGGAAAGGTAGCAAAGGGAATAATAGACAACTATCCTAAAAAGAGGAAGATAGTCCCCATAAGGCTAAGCATCCATAAGACAAATGCCTTTCTTGGAACAGAGCTTAAAAGGGATGAAATAATCAGGTATCTTAGATCCTTGAGGATGCAGGTAAAAGAGATTGATAATGAATTCATTGAGGTTATTCCACCAAGCTATAGAGTGGATATAGAAAGGGAAGTGGATCTCATGGAGGAGATTGCAAGGCTTAAGGGATATGATAGTATCCCTTCAACATTTCCCCATATAAGGAGGACCCAATTTAAGGAAAGACCTGAGCAAAGGATATACGAAGAGATAAAGGATATACTCATAGGTTGTGGTATATCTGAAACTATCACATATTCCTTTATAAACCCAAGATACTTAGACTATCTACATATTCCTCAACAAAGCCCCCTCAGATCCTATATGGAGCTAAAAAATCCCCTAAGTTCAGAGCAGAGCATACTTAGGACCACTCTTCTTCCAGGAATTATTGACACTGTAAAGAGAAATATAAACCATGGAGAGAGGAACCTCAGATTATTTGAACTGGGAAATGTATTCTTTAAGAGCAAAGATCAGCCACTTCCTGATGAGATCCCCTCACTTATAGTGGCAATTACAGGCAGATATCAGCAAAAGGAATGGTATGGGGAAGAGAGGGATGTGGATTTCTATGATATTAAAGGAATACTTGAACTTTTATTAAAATGTATTGGAATTTCAAAGTATTTTCTTGATATATCAGACTTTCCCTGGTATGAAGAATACAGTGTCTCTATCCTCTTGGATAGGGACAGGATTGTAGGTGATATGGGCAGAATCTCTACTGAGGTGATTCAGGCCTTTGATATGGAGGAGATCCCCTTTTATGTGCTTCAACTCAATCTCTTAGAGCTTTTAAAGGGAAGGAGTGTTGTGAAGAGCTTTTCTCCACTTCCCAGATATCCGGCGGTATGGAGGGATCTTTCTGTGGTTTTAAAGAAGGAGATAAGGAGTGATACAGTAAAAGAATTGATACAGAAGGTGGGTGGGGAGATTGTTGAATCTGTCAGGGTCTTTGACCTGTTTGAAGGAGGTAAGATCCCTCCAGGATTTAAGGCCCTTGCATTCAGGATTATATATAGGTCCTCTAAGCGGACTCTGGATGGAAGTGAAGTTGATCAGGTGCACAACAGAATAATTCAGAGCATCCAAAAGGAATTGGGTGGAAGGCTTAGGGAAGCATAGATGTAAGATACCTGAAGATAAGCGATACTTCAGAATTGGTGAAGTGAGTCGTATTGTGGGTGTAAAACCGTATGTCTTGAGGTTTTGGGAGAGTGAATTTCCTCAGATAAGACCAAAGAGGGCTGATTCCAAGCACAGAACCTATGAAAGGAAGGATGTGGAGCTTATCTTAGAGATAAAGAGGCTTCTTTATGAAGAGAGACTTACCATTGAAGGTGCAAAAAAGAGGCTTAGGGAGAGACAGCGAAAAGAGGATCTTAAAGAATTTATTAGATATATGAGGTATGAGCTTCAAGATCTGCTGAAGCTACTGAAGTGAAAGCTTTGAATTTTTCAAAGCTTTCAGTGAAGAGATATTGTAATCTGGAAAGACTTGGACTTGGGCTATAGAGGATATATAAAAGTTAACTCTTTATCTTAGACCAAGGAGGAGTGAATCCATGAAGGTGTATAAGAGGCCCTTAATCCTGTTTATGCTCCTATCTTTGGCAGGATGTGCTGTAGGAGCGGGTTTTATAGCGGGAACAGCTATGGGTATTGTGGGATATAAATACTATGAAGGGAAGCTCATTGTCATATATCAGGCTCCTTTCATGGATACATGGGATGCTACTCTCAGGACTTTAAAAAGAATTAAGATTAAGATAAAAAGCTCAAGACATGGTCTTACCTCTGGAAATATCAAAGCGGTGGGATTAGACAATGAACCCATCAATATATCATTTAAATACATCTCATCCCAAGAGACTCAGGTGAGCATAAGGGTAGGACTTTTGGGTGACAAAAAGGCCTCTTCAACCATAAAAGAGGAGATAAGGAAAGAACTCTTTGAAAGATAATAATCTTATGTCCTGATATTTAAAGAACGGAGCATATTATCGGCAAATTCCATTATATATTCCCTCTGATACGTGGTGCAATACCCCCCGCAATTGCACCTCATATGCTTGAGATTTCTGATTAAAAACTCCATCTTTACCCAGTTGTCTCCAAGCTCCACTGCAAATACATGGGGTCTGCATCCCTTATGATCTGATTGGAGCCGGGTGAGCCTCTCTTCAGGCATCTCCACCCAGAAGATCCCTTTGATATTTGATGGGATAGCCCTTTCCCTTAGGTATTCATCTATCTTTTCCATATCAGAGGGAACTATCTCATCTATAAGATAGGACCTCATCCCTATCCTCCTATGGACTTGATTAATATACCTTTTCGTATTATTAAGACTTGAAAAGTTACATATTGTCAAGAAGGCAATCTATGGACAGCCTGAAAGAGATTCTGTATGTAAATTGCCCTTTTTCTCTCTTAAAAGAGGGGTATCTTGATCTGGTTTTAAGATATAAGATAAACCCTGAGATCGGAATTGATGGTGTGTGCCTTGATACCTATTCCATTGAGGATTTTAGAGATATTGCACGTGTGTTGAGATCTGCCAATCTAAAGGTAACTCTTCATGCACCATTTGTAGATCTCTCTTTGGGTTCTCCTGAACCAGAGATAAGAAAGGCCTCAAGGAAAAGATTAGAGCAGTTTATATATCTGATCCCCATTCTTAGGCCCAAGGTGGCTGTATTTCATAGCGGCTGGGATGAAAAGAGATATTGGGGTATGAGGGAGCAATGGTTAAAGGACAGCGTGGACTTCTGGAGATGGTTATCCAGATCTCTTAAAAAGGAAGGAGTATGGATGAATATTGAAAATGTATTTGAAAAGACCCCCCAAGAGCTTTCCACTCTGATTCAATCCATAGGAGAGGATAATATAGGCATATGCTTAGATGTGGGGCATCTAAGTGCCTTTAGCAGAGTTCCTCTAAGGGAATGGGTATTATCTCTTTCTCCTCTTATTAGACAGCTTCATCTCCACGACAATGACGGAAGCCAAGATCATCATAGGGCATTGGGAGCAGGAAAGATCAATTTTAAAGAGCTCTTTAATCTTATTAAAATACATAAGATAGATATTAAGGCAATCACATTGGAACCCCATAGAGAAGAGGATCTATGGCCCAGTCTCCAATATCTAAGTAGGCTTAAATATTGAGCTAAAAGGAAGGCCATTTTGTATGGATGAATTTACTGAAATGCGAAAGAGGATGGTAGATACCCAGATAATTACAAGGGGGATTAGGGACAGACGTGTAATTGAGGCGATGAGAAAGGTTCCAAGGCATCTCTTTGTGGACAGATCCCTCTGGGATGAGGCCTATGATGACCATCCCCTTCCCATTGATAATGATCAGACCATATCCCAGCCCTATATGGTGGCATTAATGACAGAGGCCTTAGAGCTAAAAGGGGATGAGAAGACCTTGGAGATCGGAACTGGAAGCGGATATCAGACAGCTATCTTAGCGGAGCTCTCTGATACGGTCTATACTATTGAAAGGATTGCTCCATTGCTTGATAAGGCAAAAGCGGTGCTATCAGAGTTAGGCTATGATAATATCTTTTTTAAGGCCTATGATGGCACCTTGGGTTGGGAAGAATTTGCCCCCTATGATGCCATAATAGTTACAGCAGGAGCCCCAAGGATTCCCCCTCCACTTATGGATCAGCTAAAGGAAGGGGGAAGGTTAGTTATTCCAGTGGGAGGGAAATACAGCCAAGAACTAATAAAGCTTGTAAAGAGAAAAGGCAGCTTTAAAGAGACAAATCTTGGGGGGTGCAGATTTGTGGATCTCATTGGAATTCATGGATGGAAGGAATAGTTATAACCTTGGTTTAGCTACCAATACCTCTTCTGAAACCTCCTTTTCATATGCCTTAAAGTTTGAAATAAAATTCTTAGCAAGTCTTTTAGCCCTCTTTTCATAGTCTTCAAGATCAGTTGTGCATCTTCTGGGATCCAATATATTACTATCTATCCCGTCGCACCCCTCTGGAATCTGAAATCCAAATATGGGATCATCCTTAAAGCCTATCCCTTCAAATCCATTATTTAATACAGCCCTTACTATCTTCCTTGTAAATTCAATACTTATTCTCTTGGTCTTCCCATATGGATCTCCTATGTTCCCTGTGTTTATGAGCCAACACTGAACCCTATGCCTCTTTATCTTTTCCATAAAAAGCCGGGCATAGACAGAGGGAGGAAGTGCCATAAAGGGTGCACCAAAGCAGGCACTAAATGTTGCCTGTGGCTCCTTTACCCCTATCTCTGTTCCTGCCACCTTTGCGGTATATCCACTTAAAAAGTGAAAGACGGCCTGCCCAATGCTCAGTCTTGCAACAGGAGGCATAACCCCAAATGCATCATAGGTAAGCATTATCACATTCTTTGGATGACCACACATTCCTTTTCTGGTGGCATTGGGAAGATGGGAGATGGGATAAGCAGCACGGGTATTCTCAGTAAGAGAGTCGTCATTTAGATCCAGTCTGCGGCTTATGAGATCCATACTTACATTTTCAAGGATAGTTCCGAATTTTCTTGTGCATTCATATATCTCTGGCTCATCCTCTTTTGAAAGTCTTATTACCTTTGCATAGCAACCACCTTCAAAATTAAATACCCCATTTTCACTCCATCCATGTTCATCATCCCCAATGAGGATTCTGTCTGGGGTTGATGAAAGGGTGGTCTTGCCTGTGCCAGAGAGCCCAAAGAAGACCGCCACATCCTCCCCATCCTCTGACATATTTACAGAGCAATGCATTGAAAGCACCTCTTCCTGGGGATAGACATAATTTAGCATGGTAAAGATGGACTTTTTTATCTCCCCTGCATAGCTGGTTCCACCTATTAAGACCAGATTTCTTCCAAGGTGAAGCAGAATAAATGCCTCAGATGTTGTTCCATCCACCTCAGGCAGAGCGTGAAACCTGGGAGAATGTATCACAGTGAACTTAGGTTTATGGGTCTCTATCTCATCCTCACTCTTCATCTGTATAAACATGTTTCTTGCAAAGAGATTATGCCAGGCCGTCTCTGTGATCACCCTTACAGGTATCCTGTATTTAGGATCAGCTCCTGCATAGCAGTCCTGTACAAATATATCTTTTGTCTGAAGATATGCCTGAAGCCTATACAGGAGATTATTAAACCGATCCTCTTCAATCCCTATATTTACATCCCCCCACCAGACCTTTTCCATGCTTGAAGGCTCTCTTACAATAAAGCGGTCTTTTGGGGATCTACCCACATGATGCCCTGTTCTAACTACCAGAGGACCAAGATGGGCAAGATGCCCTTCTCTCCTTCTGATTGCCTCTTCATATAGAATTGGGGTTGGAGCATTCCAGAATATATTACCTAAGTTCTTAAATCCCTCTTTTTCAAGTTCGCCCCTTATATCCTTTCTATTAAATAGCATACACTTTCTCCCCCAAAGATTTTTTTATATTTACCAAAGAATTCAGATTCTGTAAAAAACAATTTATATATTTTTTAAAAAGGGAGGAGAGATGCAATTTAGAAGACTTAGCAGATTACCTCCATATATATTTAGCACCATTGATTCCCTTAAACTTGAGCTAAGAAGAAAGGGAGAAGATATCATTGATCTTGGAATGGGAAATCCCAATATTCCCACTCCCAAGCATATTGTTGACAAGCTTATTGATGCAGCAAAAAAGGGGAAAAATCATCGCTACTCTGCCTCTGCTGGAATCAGAAAGTTAAGAGAGGCCATCTCAAACTGGTATAAGAGAAGATTTGATGTGGATATTGACCCTGAAACAGAGGCCATAGTTACCATTGGTGCAAAAGAGGGACTTTCCCATCTGGTCCTTGCAATCATAGGCCCAGGGGATGTGGTATTTGCCCCCAATCCCACATATCCCATACATCAATATGCTCCTATTATTGCAGGAGGAGATCTTCGGAGCATCCCCATAGGACCTGATAGGGATTTCTTTGAAGATCTTATAATAGCCACAAAACAGACCTGGCCTAATCCCAAGATGCTTATTATCTCTTATCCGCACAATCCCACCACTAATGTGGTAGACTATGAGTTTTTTGAAAAGGTGGTGGATTTCTGCAAAGACCATAATATCCTCTTAATACACGATTTTGCATACGCAGATCTGGTATTTGACGGTTACCGTCCCCCAAGTCTTATGCAGGTTCCGGGTGCAAAGGATATAGCTGTGGAATTCTTTAGCCTTTCAAAGAGCTATTCCATGCCTGGCTGGAGGGTGGGTTTTTGTGTGGGAAACAGGGATATGATATTTGCCCTCAAAAGGATCAAGAGCTATCTTGACTATGGTATATTCCAGCCTATTCAGATAGCATCTATTATTGCCCTCAATGGCCCCTATGGATGTGTGGAGGAGATAGTAGAGACATATAGAAAGAGAAGGGATACCTTAGTCAATGGGCTTAACAGGATCGGATGGTATGTGGAAAGACCCAAGGCAACCATGTTTGTCTGGGCAAGGATACCCGAGCCTTTTCAAAAGATGGGATCAGTGGAATTTTCAAAACTTTTACTTACTAAGGCCAAGGTGGCTGTAGCCCCAGGTAAAGGATTTGGAGAGTATGGGGACGGTTATGTCCGTTTTGCCTTAGTAGAGAATCCCCATAGGATCCGACAGGCGATAAGGGGTATAAAACAGATTCTTTGATTCAGGAAGGAGATCTGAATGGAGGTGATAAATATAGGAATAATAGGTTTTGGAACTGTGGGAGCCGGAACCATTGAGATCCTGCTTAAAAACAGGGAATTAATAAATAGCAGGATAGGATGTAAGCTACATCTAAAAAAGGTGGCAGATATTGACCTTGAAAGGCCAAGACCCATTGAAATTCACAGTTCCCTTCTTACAAAGGATGCCTGGGATTTGATAAATGACCCTGATATACATATTGTGGTGGAACTTATAGGAGGCACTGACCATGCAAAGGAGTATATCCTGGGAGCCATATCAGAGGGAAAGCATGTGGTGACCGCAAATAAGGCCCTGCTGGCTGAATATGGAAAGGAGATATTTGAACTGGCACAGATCAAGGGGGTAAGTATAGGCTTTGAGGCATCTGTTGCAGGTGGAATCCCTATTATAAAGGCACTAAAAGAGGGAATCTGTTCAAATCAGATAAGGTCAATAAGAGGGATACTCAATGGAACCTCTAACTATATACTAAGTCGTATGACAGACGATGGTATATCATACGAAAAGGCAGTCAATGAGGCCATACGGCTTGGATATGCAGAAGATCCCCCTACCTTGGATGTGGACGGAACCGATGCGGCGCATAAGCTTGCAATACTCACCTCCCTTGCATTTGGAATTCCCATGCCCTTTAAAGCGATTTATAGAGAAGGTATATCAAAGATTACTGAAGATGATATAAGATATGCAGGAGAATTTGGCTATAGGATTAAACTGCTTGCCATATCAAAGATCATAGATAATAAGATACAGGCAAGGGTGCATCCATGTATGATACCTAAGGATCATATAATGGCAAAGGTAGATGGTGCCTTTAATGCCATATATCTTGAAGGGGACTTCTTAGGCCCAAATCTGTACTGGGGAATGGGAGCAGGGGCAAGGCCAACGGGAAGTGCTGTTGTAGCTGATATTATTAATATTTCAAGGATCATAAGGTCTGGGACAAATTCTTTTCTACCTCCCCTTGCTCATTTCAGGCCTTTCATTGAAGATATTAGAATCCAGGACATGGATGAGCTACAGAGTGTGTACTATTTCAGATTCTCTGTTATAGATAGGCCCGGTGTGCTTTCAAAGATATCAGGCATACTGGGTAGTCATGGGATAAGTATCCATTCTGTTATTCAGAAAGGAAGAAGGTTTGGGGGATCTGTCCCGGTGGTGATGCTTACCCATGAAGCTAAGGAAAGGGATATCAAAGAGGCCCTCTCAGAAATTGACACCCTTGATGTGCTTACCGATCCCACTGTGATGATCAGGGTGGAGGAAGGATAAAGTAAAGATGGGTACAGAAAAGAGATATATTATCCTTATTGGAGATGGAATGGGGGATTATCCCTTAGAGGAGCTAAATGGTAAGACTCCCCTTGAGGTGGCAAAGACCCCCAATATGGATAGGATCGCATCTGTCCGATGTGGCTTGGTGCATACCATTCCAGAGGGAATGCACCCTGGAAGTGATATAGCCATAATGAGTATCCTTGGCTATGATCCAAAGGTTTACCACAATGGCAGAGCCCCTCTTGAGGCATTAAGTCAAGGTATCATACTTAATGACAATGACACGGTCTTTAGAATGAATCTGGTATCCCTTTCCCACAGATCATCTTCGGAGATTGTGATGATGAGTCATAGTGCAGGAGATATATCCAATGAGGAGGCATATCCACTTATTGAGGCACTTAGGGAAGATATCCATAATGATTCCATATCCATATTCAAAGGAGTGGCATATAGACATATACTTATTTGGAATAATATTAGAGAGATTCCAAAGACCATTCCCCCTCATGACCTCTTAGGTAAGGATGTAAGCTCATACCTTAAAAATATAAGAGAGACTGAAGTAGGGGAACTGATCTGGAATTCATGGAAGATACTAAATAATCATCCAGTTAACATAAGTCGCAGGAATAAAGGGCTTTTAGAGGCAAATTCCATATGGCTATGGGGTGAGGGCAGAAGACCTAATATGCCCACCTTAAGAGATAGATATGGGATAGGAGGTGTGGTGATTTCAGCAGTGGATCTGGTAAAGGGGCTTGGAATAGCTGCTGGTCTTACCCCAATACATGTAAGAGGTGCAACTGGATATATTGATACCAATTATAGAGGGAAGGTGAGTGCGCTTTTTGAAAACATAGAAAGAAATGATCTGCTGATATTACACTTAGAGGCACCTGATGAAGCTGGGCATGCCGGAGATCCTGCACTCAAAATAGATGCCATAGAACGGTTTGATAGATTTATTGTGGGGCCTGTGCTTGAAGGGCTGATAGAAAAGATAGAGGATTTCATAGGTAATATGGATTTTGATGAATTTATGATGGACGAAAAGACCAAAAGTGCTGTGGTAAGAGAAATTGAAGTAATAGGAGAGGCAGCGAAGAATATACCAAAATCTATAATGGAAAGGTATAAAAATATTCCGTGGAGTCAGATGGCTAAAACGAGAGACAAAATCATACATTTTTATTTTGGAGTGGATTATGAAATAGTTTGGAAAGTAGTAAAAGAAAGACTTTCTGAAATCAAGCCATTAATAAAAAAAATACTTGATGAATTGAAGGACGAAGAGGAATAAAATATGAGTCCCTAATGTTTCTTTATTTTAAACTTCATTATATTTCTTGAAGAGTTTGTGGAGGACCGTCCTCCACAAAATTACTTCTTTTTTCTGGCAAGTTCTTTTATTAGTTCAATGGCAATAACATTTCTTTGTATCTGATTTGTTCCTTCATATATCTGTGTTATTTTTGCATCTCTAAACATTTTCTCAACAGGATAGTCCTTCATATATCCATATCCACCGAATATCTGGATTGCATCTGTTGTAACTTTCATAGCAACATCAGAAGCAAAAAGTTTACACATTGCAGATTCTTTTGAGTAATTTTTTGCTCCTGAATCAATTGTTTTTGCTGTCTGGTAAATCAATAATCTTGCTGCCTCTATTTGAGTTGCCATATCTGCAAGCATATGTTGAATTGCCTGGAATGAACTTATAGGTTGTCCGAATTGTTTTCTCTGATGGGAATATTCAAGGGCTGCTTCATAGGCACCTTCAGCAATTCCAAGTGCCTGTGCTGCAACCCCTGGTCTGCTTGTATCAAAGTTTTTAATTGTTATTAAAAATCCCATACCTTCTCTTCCAAGAACATTTTCTTTTGGAACTTTACAGTTTGTAAAAACAAGTTCTCTTGTTGCAGAAGCACGAATTCCAAGTTTTTTCTCTTTTTTCCCGAATTCAAAGCCATCCCATCCTTTTTCTAAAATAAAAGCAGTTGAACCTCTTGCTCCTTTTGTTTTGTCAGTTGATGCGATTACTACATATATTTCTGCTTCTCCACCATTTGTTATCCATTGTTTTGTTCCATTTAGAATATAATAATCCCCTTCTTTTTTTGCAGTTGTGTTCAATGTTGTTATATCGCTTCCTGCTTCTGGTTCAGTTACTGCAAACGCAGCAAGTTTTTCTCCTTTTGCAATTGGTGGAAGGTATTTTTTTTTCTGTTCTTCATTTCCAAAAAGGACTATTGGAAAAGTTCCAAGAGCAGTTCCTGCATAAGACAGAGCAATTCCACCACAGACCTTGCTTAGTTCTTCAATGACAAGACATAGTTCAAATATACCATAACCAAGTCCTCCATATTCTTCTGGAACAAAAACACCAAACAGGTCTGAATCAGCAAGAATTTTAACTATATCGTGAGGGAATGTTTCGTTTTCATCATACTCTGCTCTCTTTGGTAAAATTTTCTCTTCTGCTATTTTCCTTGCAAGGTCTTTTATCATCTGTTGTTCTTCTGTGAGGAAATATTCCATATTTTTCTCCTTTTTATTCGTATTTTTTAGCAACAAGTGTAATATTATGTCCACCAAATCCAAAGGAATTTGAGAGAGCAACTTTTACTTTTTCTTCAATTGCTTCGTTTGGAACATAATTTAAATCACATTCAGGGTCAGGGTATTCATAGTTAATAGTGGGTGGGATTATATTTTCTTTTATTGTCATACAGGTTATAACAAATTCAACTCCTCCTGCTGCCCCAAGGAGATGTCCTACCATTGATTTTATTGAACTAACAGGTATTTCATACGCTCTTTCACCAAAGGTCTTTTTTATTCCAACTGTTTCACTTTTATCATTCAATTTTGTAGAAGTTCCGTGAGCATTTATATAATCAACTTCTTCTAAAGGGACTTTAGAATTTATAAGAGCATGTTTCATTGCAAGATATGCACCTTCTCCAGATGGGTCAGGGGCTGTCATATGATAGGCATCGCAACTCATTCCATAGCCAGCAAATTCAGCATATATTTTTGCTCCTCTCTTTTTAGCATGCTCTTCTGTTTCAAGGATAACAATTCCTGCTCCTTCACCCATAATAAAACCATCTCTCTCTTTATCAAAAGGTCTTGACGCTTTTTGTGGCTGGTCATTTCTTGTTGATAGTGCTTTCATTGAACAAAAACCAGCAAGTCCTAATGGTGTAATACAGGATTCTGTTCCACCTGCAATTATAATATCGTAGTTGCTTTCCCTCATGAAACAAATGGCAGAACCGAGAGCGTGAGCACCTGATGCACAGGCACTTACAGTTGCAAAATTTACTCCTTTTAATCCATAATAAATTGCTACCTGTCCTGCAGCCATATCAGGTATTAACATTGGAATTAGAAATGGAGAGACCCTTTTTGGACCCGATTTAAGAAGTATTTCATGTTGTTTTTCAATTACTCTAAGGCCACCTATTCCTGCTCCTATTATTACACCAACCTTTTCTTTATCTTCTTTTTCAATTTCTAATCCACTATCTTTAATCGCTTCATCAGTTGCCTTTAAAGCAAACTGGACGAAATTATCCATCTTTCTTTTTTCTCTTGGATGGATAAAGTCAATTTCAAAGTTTTTTACTTCTGCACCAATTTTCGTATCAAATTCAGAAACCTCAAAACTTTTAATAGTATCTATTCCACTTACACCATTTATAAGATTTTCCCATGTTGTTCTTAAATCATTTCCAACAGGAGTAACACAACCAAGACCTGTTACAACAATTTTTTTCATTTTTTCTTCTCTGCAATATAGTTTATTGCATCACCAACTGTTCTTATTTTTTCAGCATCTTCATCAGGAATTTCAAGTCCAAACTTTTCTTCAAAATCCATAACAAGTTCTACAGTATCAAGAGAATCAGCACCAAGGTCATCAACGAAAGAAGCATTTTCGCTAACTTCACTTCCATCAACTCCAAGTTTTTCTACAATAATATCTTTTACTATTTTTGCAATTTCTTCTCTTTCCATCTTCTCTCCTCCTTTTTTACATTACAAGACCACCATCTCTGTCTCTTATACACATCTGACGCTGCCGACGAAGGCTTAGGTGTAGATCTCGGTGGTCGCCGTATCAT
>CBFDUE010000028.1:0-25741 GCA_965613025.1 uncultured bacterium | reverse complement strand
TATTATGGGAGTGATCTGATAGTTAGGATAGTTCCAAAGACTGGACAGAGTGCATATCTTAAGCCATCCATTTCAAAAAAATTCATATATCTTGCAAAGAGATCATTTATAAGGCTTATGGATTCAGTTGGTGGTATATGCATGGCAGAAAGCGGCTCCTCTGAACCACCACCTCCTCCTGGTGCACCTGGAAGGAGTACGGAGAGTATAGGAGTTGCAAGTGGTGGAGGAGGATGTTTTATTGCAACTGCAGCATATGGATCCCCAATCCATCCATATGTGAAGATACTTAAAAGTTTTAGGGATACGTATCTTATTACCTTTGAATCAGGCAGGAGATTTATTTCTCTTTATTATAAATACAGTCTACATATGGCAAGATATATTAAAGAAATTCCACTATTAAAAGGAATGACACAGCTAATGTTAATACCTGTTATTAGTTATTGTTATTTAGTATTTGCCAATCTTTATGTGAAGATTATAATTCTTACTCTCTTTCTTATCCTGCTTATGGCCTTAAGATACAGGAGATTTAATATGCTTAATTAAATGCGCCCAGCAGGACTTGAACCTGCGACCTGTGGATTCGTAGTCCACCGCTCTATCCAACTGAGCTATGGGCGCATACATTTTAAGATATAACAATTATTGATGATTACTTAAAGTCTAAAATTTTTCTTTTATCCTTTCAATAATGGAGGTGGTAGAATAACCCTCAATATATGGTATTCTGACCACCCTACCTCCTAAGGCCCTTACAATATCAGCACCCACAATCCTGTCTTCTTCCCAATCCCCCCCTTTAACCAAGATATGAGGTCTGATCTCCTTAATCAGATTATAAGGGGTATCTTCATCAAATATGGTAATAAAATCCACAAATGGAAGGACAGATAGCATCTCTGATCTTGCCCTTTCATCCATTATGGGTCTTTGTTCTCCTTTTATTCTCCTGATTGAATCATCACTGTTAACTGCCACTATCAGTATATCCCCCAGTCTTTTTGCCTCATAGAGATACCGTATATGACCTGGATGGAGAATATCAAAACATCCATTTGTAAATACAATTATTTTCTCTTTCCTTAGACCTTCCAATCTCTCTTTTAAAACTGAAAGAGGCTTTATCTTATCTATAAATTCTTTCATATAAAATCACCTAAATTTTATCTTAAAATTCCAATTTACCGGGAGTCTAACCCTTCTTTGGGTATACTTATCCCTATATATGAGCATACCTTGGGTCATTCCAAAATGAAATAGCTCTTTGGTGATTCTAACATCCTCCTTGCAATATCTAATGAGATTTTTCATATCTCCCTCTCTAAACCATTTAACCGCCTGAATCCCATCTGCCCATTTTTTTATATTTAAGGTCTCCCGGGCAAGATGGTCTAAGCTCAGTCTTCGCCCTGTCTTTTTATAGATATATTCAAGTATATCAAAGGTATTAAGATCACTTAGATCCAACTTAGTGTATGCACTTAAGACCTTATAATCAAATCTCTTAATATTAAATCCTACAATTAGATCTGCCTTTTGAAGATGCCTTATGAGAAGATCCACTTCATCTTCTTTAAAGACATAAAATCTTTGATCCATACTGTCATAGATAACCCCCACAGATACCCCCATAAGATGGGCATTGTGCCAACCACCTACCTCATGGGCAAGCCTCTGGGTCTCCAGATCTAAATATATTATCCTATTAAGCCAGGTATCAGAGATCTTTTCTCTTTCGGTTGTAATTTTCCTTTGGCTATAATTCTGCTCTGTCCCTACTATGGGAACAATTTTCCCCAATAAGAGTTTCAATGTCTCAATGGCCCCCTTTTTATCCAGTGGTCTGTTTCCAGAACCACATTTGGGGGAATGGATACACGAAGGGCACCCATTTTCACATTCACATGCCTCTGTAATTTCCAATGTCTTACTCATCAACTCTTCTACCACTTCAAATGCCTTTTCACAGAGCCCCACCCCCCCTGGATATCCATCATATAAGAATATGGCCCCCTTTTTTATCTGGGGATGAAATGTATAGCTAATGCCTCCAAGATCATTTCTATCACACATAGAAAAGAGAGGAAAAATTCCAATTGCAGCATGTTCAATTGCATGGATTGCTCCCATATAATGGAATCCAGTGCTTTCTAAGTGTCTCTGAATATGGGGTGGTATTTCAATCCAGATTCCCTTTGTTTCAAAGATCTGAGGTGGAAGTTTTAGAGGGTAAATTCCCATCAGCTCCTGCCCTGGCAATGCTCTCTTTTCATAACCTACCACTTTTTCAGTAACCTTTAATATGCCACTTTTTACTGTAAATTGATAAACATCCCTTTCCCTTTGGATCTCTAAAATCTCTGTCTCTTTTTCGGTATGAGCATTTGTAAAATAGGAGAAATCGGTCTCTTCTGCTATTATATTCTTCTTTTCAGTATCCAATGCTTCTATAATATAGTTTTTCCCTCTATGAAGATAGATGGCTCCAGGATGGCACTCCTTAAATGCCCTTATGCTGTCAATGGACCCAATAGTTCTATGTCCCTTCCCATCAAGTATGGTATAGCTCTCTCCCGCTGTCCTTATATTTATCTTCAAATGCGGTCTCATCTTTTTGGAAAACCATTCAGGTTCGGTGTCCGTATCTATTGTGCATATCAGCCTTCCTTCCAGCTCCATATCCTTTAAGATATGGCTTAGATCATATCTCCATATGGAGTAATCCTTAGAGGTTAAGGGTAGTTCTGAAGCGGCACAGCTTAGATGATCTTTCAATATATAGGGATTTGTGGGGTCTAATATTACTGATTCAAAGGGCCTTTCAAATAGCTCATGAGGATTTTTCATAAAATATTGATCTAAGGCATCTGGTTTTGCAACGAGCACTACTAAAGACTCATTGCCCTTTCTTCCCACCCTTCCTGTCCTCTGCCAGGTGTTGATTATGGTTCCCGGATATCCGACCAAGATACAGACATCCAGGTAGCCTATATCAATACCCATCTCAAGGGCACTGGTTGAGATTACTCCTAAAAGTCTACCTCTAAATAGTGCCTTTTCAATCTCCCTTCGCTCTTCAGGGAGAAATCCGGCCCTATATGAGCTAATCTTGTCTTTCATGTATGGTGCCAATTGCATGGCCCAGAGATAGATGAGTTCAGTTATCTTTCTTGCCTGAGTAAAGCATATTGTCCTGAATCCTCTCTTTATACATTCCACAAAAAGCCTTGCAGAGAAGAAGTTTGAGCTAATAACAGGGTTAAAAAAGAGAAAATGCTGACCTGATGATGGAGCTCCACTAATGTTTATGGTGTCTGCCTCTTCCCCTATGAGAGCCCTTGAAAATGTCTGAGGGTTTTGAATTGTGCCTGATAGCATTATAAATCTGGGATCAGATCCATAGTATCTACAGATTCTCCTCAATCTCCGCAGTATCTGTGCCATATGAGAGCCAAATATTCCCCTGTATACATGCACCTCATCAATTACTACCAAAGATAGATGTTCAAAGAAACCTTTCCAGGAGCTATGATTGGCAAGTATGCCCATATGTAACATATCTGGATTGGTGATGAGTATATTTGGTGGATTGGCCCTGATCCTCTTTCTCTTTGAAATAGGAGTATCTCCATCATATATCTCAACTGAAATTAATGTATTATCAATATCTGTTATAATTTCATAAAGCCCCTTTAATTGATCCTGCTCCAGTGCCTTTAGTGGAAATAGATAAAGGGCCTTGGTGGAGGGGTCTTTAAGAATCATTTCAATTGTATAAATATTAAAGATAAGGCTTTTACCGCTTGAAGTAGGAGTAGCTACTAATACATTTTTCCCTTTTCTGAGCCTGGAGATGGCCTCCGCCTGATGGCTGTAAAGATGAGATATGCCATTTTTTTTCAGGATCTCTTTTAATATAGAAGGGAGTTCAATATCTGAATATCTTGGCTCATTGGGCCTTAGATATCTATAATATATAAATGATTCTCTGAGGTCAGGATGCCTTTTTAATGCCCGGATCAATTCTTTCATAATCTATTCCCATATTATATCTTAGAGATGATTTCATTAAATAATTTTTTAAAAAATTTTGACAACTATATGTCACTTATGTTAATGATCATCTTCCTTTTAAAATTTAAGTTGATGGAGGTCTTCTGATGTTTGAGATAGTAAGGAGGGAAGAGCTTGCAAAAGGAAGCATAATATTAAATGAGATAAGTGCTCCTAAGATAGCTCAAAAGGCAAGGCCAGGTCAATTTGTCATCTTAAAGGCAAATGAAACAGGGGAAAGGATACCCCTTACGATGGCAGATACAGATCCTGAAAAAGGAACTATTACGATCATATATCAGGTTGTGGGAAAATCTACGGCATTATTTAAGACTCTCCAGGTGGGAGACAGATACCAGGATGTCATAGGCCCCTTAGGAAGACCAACCCATCTTGAAAAGGTGGGAAAGGTGGCATGTGTAGGTGGTGGAACAGGTATTGCCGTGCTTCACCCTATAACCCGTGCCCTTAAGCAAATGGGTAATTATGTGATTGCCATAATAGGTGCAAGGACAAAGGAGCTTCTCATATTAGAAGATAAGATGAGGGCCGCTTCAGATGAACTTCATATATGCACTGATGATGGCTCTTATGGTAGAAAGGGCTTTGTTACTGATCTTTTAAAAGAGTTCTTAGAAAAAGATGAGATAAAGTTAGTGGTGGGGATAGGCCCGGTTCCCATGATGAAATTTCTATGTGAACTCACTAAGCAATATGGGGTGAAGACCATTGTGAGTCTGAATCCAATAATGGTGGATGGAACAGGAATGTGTGGATGTTGCAGGGTGACAGTAGGGGGGAAGACAATGTTTGCATGTGTAGATGGCCCTGAATTTGATGGACATTTAGTGGATTTTGATGAACTCAGCAAGAGGCTTGAGGCATATAAGGAAGAGGAAAAAAGGGCATATGAAAAATTTTTGCATGAATGTAAATTGAGTTAATCATTATTCTTTAAGGGGGATAAGATGGCAGAAAAAGGAAAGGCAAAGATTCCAAGGCAAAAGATGCCAGAGCAGGCACCTGATATAAGAAAGAGGAATTTTAAAGAGGTCCCTTTAGGATATAGCCCAGAGCTTGCAATGGAAGAGGCAAAACGTTGTCTTCAATGTAAAAATCCATCCTGTGTAAAGGGATGCCCTGTATCTGTGGATATACCGGGATTTATCAGATTGATCAGAGAAGGGGATTTCTCTGCTGCAATAAGGAAGATATGGGAGAAAAACAGTCTGCCAGCCATATGCGGAAGGGTATGCCCACAGGAGATACAGTGCGAGGGGCAATGCATATTGGGTAAAAAGGGTGAGCCTGTTGCAATAGGGAATCTTGAGCGATTTGCCGCTGATTGGGAAAGAGAACATGGCAGAGGAGAGCTCCCCCCCAAGGCTGATCCCACTGGTAAGAGGGTGGCAGTTGTGGGATCAGGGCCTGCGGGTTTGACAGTGGCAGGTGATCTTATACTAAAAGGACATGAAGTTACTGTATTTGAGGCATTTCACAAACCAGGTGGTGTGCTTGTATATGGGATTCCTGAATTCAGGCTTCCAAAGGATATCGTCTTTTCAGAGGTAAATTATTTAGAGAGGCTTGGGGTTAAGATTGAATGTAATGTGGTGGTAGGAAGAAGTGTTACAGTGGATGAGCTCTTTGATGAGGGATATGATGCGGTTTTTATTGGAGTTGGAGCAGGGCTTCCCCGATTTATGAATATACCAGGAGAGAACTTGGTGGGTATCTATTCTGCAAATGAATATCTTACCCGTTCTAATCTCATGAAGGCATATCTATTTCCAGAATATGATACACCCATTGCCATTGGAAAGAATGTTGCAGTTATAGGTGGAGGCAATGTGGCAATGGATGCTGCAAGAACCGCTATGAGATTGGGTGCTGATAGGGTAAGAATTGTATATAGAAGATCCAGAGAGGAGATGCCTGCAAGGCTTGCAGAGATTCACCATGCCGAAGAGGAAGGGATTGAATTTCACCTATTGACCACTCCAGTTCGCTTTATTGGAGATGAAAAGGGAAGGGTGGTGGCTATGGAATGTATCAGGATGGAGCTTGGAGAGCCAGATGAAAGTGGTCGCAGAAGACCTGTACCTATAGAGGGCTCCAATTTTGAGATGGAATGTGATCTTGTGGTGATTGCAATTGGGGCGGGAGCAAATCCACTTCTTACCCGGTCTACTGAAGGGCTAAAACTCAATAAGTGGGGATATATTGTAGCAGATCCTGAAACAGGAAAGACTACTAAGAAGGCGGTTTGGGCAGGAGGAGATATCGTAACAGGTCAGGCAACGGTTATCTTAGCAATGGGTGCAGGAAGAAAGGCATCTGATTCTATCCATAAATATCTCACCTGGGGGTGGTAAGGAGGCTTTAGGTAGATATAAAGACCATCTTTTTATAATAAAGTAGCTCATTTATGGACTCTTTTATATCAAAGAGTGCAAGATGGGTTTTTTTCTTCTGATATTGAGGGAGAGATGGATACCATCTACGAACCAGCTCCTTGAGGGAACTTACATCAATATTACGATAATGGAAGAAAGACTCCAGCTTGGGCATATGCCTTCTGAGGAAGAGCCTATCCTGCCAGACAGAGTTTCCACATAGAGGGCTTTCCCCCTTTTTGCAATAATCTGACAAAAAACGCAGGGTCTCTTCCTCTGCCATATGGCAGTTATAGGAGGAATGTCTGATCCTTTCCATAAGGCCAGAGCTGTTGTGTTGCCTCCTACTCCAATTGTCCATCTTACAGAGTATCTCCTCTGGATAATTAATAGCAATATTAGGGCCTTCAGCAATTATGTTACAATGGCTGTCTGTGACAATGGTGGCAATCTCTAATATATAGTCTCTATCAGGATCAAGCCCTGTCATTTCAAGATCTATCCATATCAGGTTTGGTTCCACCAATTCCTCCTCTGAATCTTATATCTTCCATATCCCAGGGATCTTCTCATTACATTTGGGGCACCTACCTTCCTTTAATAGATTCTTTTTTATATAGAATCCAAATCGCTCAATAAGAAGGGTGCCACATTCAGGGCAAAATGTATTTTCACCCACATCTCCTGGAATATTTCCAGTATAGACAAATCTTAGCCCCTCTTCATAGCCAATGTCCTTTGCCATATGTATAAGAGAAGTAGGAGTAGGTGGAATGTGAGTAAGCCTATATTGAGGATGGAATCTACTTATATGCCAGGGAATATCAGGGTCAATCTCCTTTAAAAATCTTGCAATATCCCTTAATTCCTCTTTTGAATCATTAAGCCCAGGGATCAACAGTGTAGTAACTTCAACCCATATTCCCATCTCTTTCATCAATTGGATATTCTTTAGCACAGGCTCAACCCTTGCCCCACATTCCCTTTTATAAAAAGAGTCTTTAAAGGATTTAAGATCCACATTTGCACCATGAAGATCAGGATATATCTCTCTTAAGGAATCTTCACTCATGTATCCATTGGTTACAAAGACATTTTTAAGCCCCTTCTTTGTGGCAGATCTTGCGCAGTCCAGGGCCAATTCAAAATAGACCGTGGGCTCTGTATAGGTATAGGATATGGAACTTGCCCCCAGTCTAAGGGAGGAAGATACAATCTCTTCAGGTGTTATCCTGTCTCCCATAATCATTCCATGATCCCTTGGCATCTGGGAGATATCTGAGTTTTGACAGAACACACATCTGAAGTTGCACCCCACAGTGGCAATGGAATAAGATGTGCTTCCGGGCAAAAAATGGTAAAGAGGTTTCTTTTCAATGGGATCTAAGTTGGAGGCAATCACCTTATCATAGACCAATGTATAGAGCACCCCCTTGCGATTCTCCCTTACCCCACATATACCCTTTGCACCCTCTTTAATGATACAGTGATGATTACATAGATTACACCTTACCCTCTCTTGAGGTAGCTTTTCATATAGATAGGCCTCTTTCATATCTCCATACTCCTTGTGGCTGCATCTGCAACCCCAAATGTCCTCCTTATTTTCATCTCAAATTCCATCTTTTTCTTAATATCAGATGCACGATGATGGACAAGCAAGATCAAAAAATTCTTCCAAGAGGATTCCACCCCCTTTCCATACCAGCTTATGGGAACATCTCCCAAGGACTGTCTTATAAAATAGAGCAGATTCCATCTGTTTATATTTCTTATATAGCTAAATATGTCTTTAAAAAAGATGGAATGGAATTTTTGGTAAAGATAGGATAGGGAAAGCCCATTTACTGCCAATATGAATATATATCTTTTAGATACTCTTGCTGCCTCTCTTATTGCAACCTGCGGAGAATTAAGGAACTCTAAGGTGTTTATAAATAATGCTCCATCAAACTCATTATCAAAGAAAGGAAGTCTATATGCATCTGCTAATCTTAACACAGATTCTGATCCTATCACCTTTCTTGCCTCTTTTATCATGTATGGAGAGGCATCCACACCCCATACTTCAAGACCCATCTCTTTTAGCACCTTCATATGTAGCCCTGTGCCACATCCGATCTCTAAGAGTCTACAATTTGGGATATTAAAAAATATATCAGCGATGACCTCTTTAAGAATGAGATCTATAATTCTTCCCTTAGGGCTCTTTAACCACAGAGTGTAGAGTCTATGAAGCTGCCTGTTAAATATGATATCCATAAGAAAGATCTAAGAATAGAGAATCTCATAAGATATGTCAATATGGCTTAGTCTCTAAGGTCTTTTTTCAAATACCCAGAATTTTTGACCAGGATAGATTATGCTTTTTTTGGAAAGATTATTAACAGATAGGAATTCTCTTAAACTCATTCCAAACCTCTTTGCAATTATATAGGGATTATCCCCAGATCTGGTAATATATGGCCTAAGCCTTCGCGATGATGAAATCCTCTTTGAATATATCTTTAACACCTGACCTATGGAAAGCATATTACTCTTAAGACCATTTAGGGTCTTTATGGCCTCAGTGGTGGTTCCAAATCTCCTTGCAATCTTCCAGAGAGAATCCCCCTTCCTTACCACATAGGTAAATGTCTTAATGGAACTCTTTTTATAAGAGGGCTTGGAGGATGTCCTCTTATATGCCTTTGATACAGTCGGAATCTTCAGCTTCCATCCGACCCTTAGATAATTTTTGCTTTTAAGTCCATTTGCAAGCATTATCCTACGCACTGAGGTATGATACCGCTTTGCAATCTCAGATAGGGTATCTCCATGTTTAACTCTATAGACAATATAGGATGGTACAGGAAAAGACCATTCAGGTAACTGCTCTATCTTTGATAACAACAGCTCCGCCTTCCCAGGGGGAATCTTTAGATTATATGGTTCATCAGGGGTGATAGCATGTCGCAATTCTGGATTTAGTTCTTTGAGCATACGATAGTCAACCCCAATTGCCTTTGCAATTGCCTTTAGATGACATCTCTTATTTATGGTAACCTTCTCTCCCACAAGTTCTGCATCTACACTTGGAAGCTCTATTCCATATTTTTTTGGATCCTTTAGTATATGGAGAACCGCAAGGAATTTTGGAACATAAAAGGCGGTTTCCTGAGGAAGGGCTTCATAAAGATCCCAGAAGTTGTCAAGATAATTTATCCTCTGTCTTCTTATGGCATTTAATACCCTTAACTCACCACAGTTATATGCAGCAAGTACAGTTGTCCAATCACCAAAAATATTGTGCAGCTCTTTTAGATAAGAGATGGCTGCATCAGTGGACTTTTCAGGGTCCATTCTTTCGTCTATCCATCTGTTTCTTTTGAGGCCAAACTTATAACCGGTGGATGCAATAAATTGCCAAAGCCCCAATGCCCTTGCCCTTGATAGTGCCTGCACACTAAATCCACTTTCAATTAATGGGAGCCAAGATAGCTCTTGAGGAAGCCCTGCCTCTTTAAGTTTCCTTATTATCATGGGTCTATATCTGCCAGATCTTCTATATGCCCTTAAAAACCATCCCTTTTCTTTACCGGTAAAGAGTTCAAGCGCCTTTTTAACATATCTATTCATAACTAAGGGGATGGCAGAATGATTCCCATTTACCACAGTAAATCTTGATGAATATACCTCCATGATCCTCTTTGCAATAGTATATCTTATATCCTCTTTCTGCTGTAATATCTCAGGCTCTGAGCTATCGCTGATCTTCATTATGGTCTCATATGCCCTATCCAGACTCTTCAATGCCCCATTTATCTCTCCCTTCTCCCATTGATCATTTGCCTTTTCAATGAGATTGAGCGCAGAGTCAATGATCTCCTGAGTTGAAAGGGGTCTCGTCTTTTTTACTGATTTTTTCTTTTTCTTTCTCTCTATCTTAAGGGGTTTCTTTTCCTCTTCCTTCTTCTTTTCTCTATGGATCTCTGTCTCTTTTATTTCTGGGACATGTACAATTTCTGGTATCTTGGATAGCTCCATAATACCAACAGGCTGATCCTTTATGGGCTTTGGCTTAGAAGAAGGTAGGGAGCTTGAAAGGGAGGATTCCTTCTTTAATGGATTTTCCTTTCCTTGTCTTTGAATCTCTCTATCTGTAATCTCTGGATAGGCACAGCAAAAGGTCATTAAAAAGATTAGCACTATAATCAATCTATACATCATTATTATTTAGGATTTTAAAATTTTTAGAACTATATTTTAAAGCCCTCCCCTTAGTCAACAGTATAATAGTAGTGCTTGATTTAAAGGTGCTTTCGTAATAAATTAAAAATCTATTTTCTTTTTCAGGAAGCATATCTTATGGAGCTTATAAAGGTTAAAGATTATAAGATCAGAAATAGATGCATCTCATGTGGCACCCATGATATAAGACCCAGAAGGAGATATTGCACCCCCCAATGTAGGACCCAGATGTTATGGGTTTTATCTCTTTCAAAAGGGCTCCTCAAGGCATTTAACACTCAATATGCCACCTTTTTCTTTAATGAATCCCATGTGATTTTGGATATACTACCTTTTTGGTCTGATAAGGTATCCAGGTTCAGCTACAAGAGAAAACGCTGGAGGAAGCCTGCTGAAGATCTAAAGGAACTCATACTCTCTTCAGGAGAGGAATGGTATAGGCTTGTAAATAATACCTCAAAGAGTCATGCATCCCATATTCTTTTAAGTAAGAACCATACAGAGGAGGTTCTCCCTCAGCAGTTAAAGCCTGATAAAAGCCTTAGACCCAGACTAACTCCACAGGAAAGAAAGTCCATAAGGCTTCTAAAACTTAAGGCAGAGGAGCTTTTAAGTGATGGGCATATACATAAGATAAAGGCAGCATATAAAAAGCTTGCAAAGCTCTACCATCCTGATGTGGGAGGGGATGAAGAGCTATTTAAAAAGATAAATGAGGCACATGAGCAATTGCTCATGTGGGCCCGCAATCCACAGTATACCTCCAGAAGAGCGCTAAGGAACCTCTGGTCATATGATGGAAGGACAAATCGGTGGACTCCTCCCCTTTAAATGGGAAAAACTATACAGGCGTTGCATCCTTTGTCCAAGGTCATGTAAGATTGATAGAACCCACTTCAATAAAGGGTACTGCAGAGAATCCTATCAACTAAAAGTGGCATATATTGGCCCTCATTTTGGAGAAGAGCCTCCCATTAGTGGGGAGAGGGGATCAGGCACAGTTTTTCTGTCTGGCTGCTCCCTTAAGTGTTCATACTGTCAAAATTATCAGATATCCCATAAAGGGATGGGGGAGTATATAAATCTTTTTGAAATGAGAGACAGGATACTGAAGATGATTGAGGAATATAGAGTGCATAATCTTAATTTTGTTACCCCTGACCATTTCTTTCCCCATATATTTTCTCTAATATATTCTCTGAGGAAAGAAGGGGTGTATATACCGATCATATTTAATCTTTCAGGTTATCAATCCGTGGAGATTTTAAAGATAGCAGAGCCTTTTTGTGATATCTATCTCCCTGATTTTAAATATTCAGATCCATCCCTTTCTCAGGCCCTCTCTATGTGTAAAGATTATCCTAAAGTGGCATTGGATGCCATATCAGAGATGATAAGGCAGAAGGGGTTTTTAAGCTTAGATAGTAATTGTATAGCAAAGAGGGGGGTTCTGGTAAGACACCTTATCCTACCAGGTAAGATAAAAAATTCCATAGATGCACTTTCTATGCTATTTATTGAATTCGGAAAGGAACTTCCTTTGAGTCTGATGAGTCAATACTATCCTGTAATCAGAAATAGAGATCCTGATCTTAATAGAATCCTAAGAGAAGAGGAATTTAATACTGTATATGAGCATGCCTTATCCTTAGGGTTTGAAGATCTATTTGTACAATTACCTGAAAAGTATGTGCCAAAACAGCCTCCTCCCTTTGTGCCAGATTTTAAAAGACCCTATCCCTTTCCCTTATGTAAAAGCAAAAGTTCCAATTAAAGGCTTGACTTTTAGTAATCTCCTATATTACTCATTCTTTGCAATCTGGGGTGCTCGTTGCTAAGATTAAGTCAGGCTCTCTTTTTGGAGGAAAGAGTTTAAGATATTGGCAACGGCACATCCGGATTGAAATAAAAATAAAAAAAGGGGAATCATAAATTCCCCTTTTTTTATCTCAATCACTTTAAGATTCAAGCATCTTCTTTATCTCCTTAGTTAAGACAGGGACGATCTTAAAGAGGTCATCTACTACTCCATAGTCTGCCTTTTTAAATATAGGGGCATCCGGATCCTTATTTATTGCAACTATAATCTTAGATGTGCCCATACCTGCAAGATGCTGAATTGCACCAGAGATTCCACATGCAATATAGAGATTGGGAGATACCACCTTACCGGTCTGTCCAACCTGATCAGAATGGGGCCTCCATCCTGCATCCACTGCGGCTCTGGATGCACCTACAGTTCCACCAATAAGATCTGCAAGCTCCTCCAAGATCTTAAAGTTTTCTGGCCCTTTCATACCTCTTCCACCAGATACAATCTTATCAGCCTCAGTAAGATCTATCTTAGCCTTCTCATCCTTTATCACATCCACCATCTGGGTCTTGAGTATGGAATCATCCAAGTTAAATTCTGCATCAATAATTTCAAATTGCCTGCCGCTGTCAGGCTCGTTCATACTCATCACATTTGGTCTTGCAGTTGCCATCTGGGGTAGACTTTCACCTGAATAGGTAACAGTTGCATATGCCTTACCCGCATATATGGGGCGGATTGCCACTAAATTTCCATCCTTTATGTCAAAACGGGTGCAATCCTGTGCCATTCCCACATTGAGCCTTGCAGAGAGCCTTGCAGAAAGATCTTTTCCCTGTGCAGATGCCCCAAGCAGTAGAATCTGAGGTTCATACTGCTTAACTATCTGAGATATTACCTCCACATATGCATCAGGGGTGTATTTTTCAAGCCTTGGATCATCAGCCACAATTACCTTATCAGAACCATATTGTGCAATCTGCCCTACCTTATCCTTTATGTTTGCCCCCAAAAGCACAGTTACCTGTTCTTGCCCCAATTTATCTGCAAGTCTTCTTCCTTCACTGACTATCTCATATGTAATCTTTCGTATATCATTATCCCTCTGTTCAGCTATGGTCATTACTCCTTTTGCCATGATCTTATTCCCTCCCTAAGCTAAATTACTTTTGCCTCTTCATGAAGAAGCTTTACCAATTTTTCTGCCTTCTCTTCAGGTGTCTCTCCATCTATAATCTTTCCAGGCTTTCTCTCTGGTGGAGGATTGAGTTCCACTACCTTGAGTTTTCTCTTATCTTTCCCAAACTCTGAGGCGTCAAGACCAAGGTCTTGCAAGGTCTTTTCCTCTAAGGGCTTTTTCTTTGCCTTCATGATACCAGGAAGTGAGGCATACCTTGGCTCATTTAAACCTTTCTGGGCCGTAATTAGTGCCGGAAGCGGAGCCTCCATAACCCATGTCTGACCCTCAACAGGTCTATGCACCTTTACCTTTTTCTGATCCTCAGAAATCTCCACTTTGGTAACAACTGCAAGATGGGGTATTCCCAAAAATTCTGCAATAGCCGCTCCCACTATGCCGTTGTCATCATCAATTCCTCGCTGACCAGTAAAGAGTATATCATATGAAAGGTCTTTTACAGCCTGGGAAAGCACCTTGGCATATGCCAAGGAATCGCTGTCGTCCAGCGCAGGATCATTTATCAGGATTCCCTTATCAGCTCCCATAGCAAGTGCTGTCCTTATGGATTCTACCACCCTCTTTGGCCCTGCACTTACAATGGTAACCTCACCTCCGAATTTTTCCTTGATCCTGAGTGCCTCTTCAATTGCAAATTCATCATAAGGATTGATTATCCATTTGATATCATCCTTTACAATGGAACTCTTATCCTCCGTGATCCTGATCTGAGTCTCTGTATCAGGCACCTGTTTTAAGAATACTATGATGTTCACCTTTCCTGACCTCCCCTCTTTATTTTTAAATAAAAAAGACCTTCAATTGAATAGCCAGTTAAAAAATAATGTGTCAAGACTTTTTTCAATTATGCTTGACACTATAACTATTTTATAGCTAAAAAGTAGTTACTTTGTAAATACCTTTTAATGAGAGCTTTGAATTTTTCAAAGCTCTCAGAAAGAAGCTGTAATTATGGGTTATTTTAAGTTAATTTTTGGGGGTCTGGTCTCCGACCTGGAGTGGTCTCCGACCCGGAAGGGGATATAACCCTCAGTGTAAAAGGGGGTTATGCAAAGCTCTCTTTAATGTTAGATACTCTGGGGGATTTATCTTGACACTTCCTCTCTATTCAATAAAAATTCAGATATATAGGTGGAGAGGTTGGTATATTAAAAACCCTTTTTATCTAATTAAAAAGGAGGAGGGACCATGCAATTGAGATATAAGGGTATAGTGTGTGTAATTGTATTTCTCTTTATGTTTGGTTTTGTGCTGTCATCAAAGGCCGTCTCAAAGGAGATTAAGATCGGTGCAGTTATAAATCTGACAGGGCCTGCTTCTTCTTGGGGCCAGTATCATGCAAAGGGTGAGCAGGACTATATCCGCTATGTAAACGAGGTCAAGGGTGGGGTTGCAGGTCATAAGATAAATCTCATTGTGGTGGATCATGGATATAAGATCCCAGAGGCAGTAAAGCTGGTCAAGAAATTCTGTGTAGATGAAAAGGTGGATGCACTTAATACATGGGATGCGGGATCAGGAATAATGGCAAAGCCCATATTTCAGAAATACAGGATTCCAGATATTAACTACTCTACCTATAAAGGATTCTTAAAACCCCCTATTGACTATGCCTATCTACCATTTGGTGACTATGATATGGATAGCTATGCTGTGCTTGAATATATAAAGGCCATACACAAAGGAAGTGAGCCTCCAAAGGTAGGACTCCTTACCTACAACAATCCCTATGGTAAGGCTATACATCAGCCCTGTAAGGAATATGCCAAAGCCCATAATGTAAATATTGTAGGTATTGAGCAGTTTCCTCCTAAGACCCTTGATCTTAAAACAGAGCTCTTGAGGTTAAAGAAGGCAGGTGCAGAATATGTGTTTATGCAGGTACTTCCTTCTGCCATATTGCTTGCCCTGGAAAGTGCTGACAGGGTAAACTATAATGTTCCTTTCTTTGCTACATGGACATCTACTGACCCAGACTTTTTCAAAAGAGCAAAGGGTCTGTTGAGGAATCGCCTCTTTGTCCAGTTCTGTGGAGGATTGCCCGCTGATAACACCCCTGGTGTGAAGCTGCTTATGGAGGTAGGAAAGAGATATGGAAGCATAGAGAAGTTTGATTTCTCTTACTGGGAAGGTGTGATTATGGGAATGATCTGGGAGAGGGCATTTCAGAAGGCATATGAGAAGTTTGGTGAGATTAATGCTCAGACCATAAATCAGGCATTACAGACATTTAGAAATGAGGATTTTGGTGGAGTGGTCCCCAATATTACCTATACCAATACCGATCATAGTGCATCTTGGAAGGCCAGAATCGTAAGACTCAATGAGGATCAGACCTATACACCTATTACCAACTTCTGGTCTCCGGGAAAGGAGAAAGTAAAGATATTGAGATAGGCAATAAAGTTTTGATATGAAGGCATTTAGAGGAGAGCCCAGTATATTTGCTCAAGCTCAGCCTGAGGATCGCAAGGCTGAGCTTGAGGTTAAAGATCTCACACTGAGATTTGGTGGTATCACCGCACTCAATAAGGTCAGCTTTAAGGTCCAAACTGGTGAACTGGTTGCAGTAATAGGGCCTAATGGTGCAGGCAAGACAAGCCTTTTAAACTGTATCTCTGGTTATTATAAACCCCAAGAGGGGAGAATCATATTTAATGGAAAGGATATTACCAGCCTCTCCCCTCATCATCTGACTTCCCTTGGGATAGGAAGAACCTATCAGAACATAGAGCTGTTCCCAGGTATAACAGTGCTTGCCAATATGATGCTTGCACGTCATATCCACTGTCATTATAGTTTTCCCTCTGCATGCCTATTTCTGCCATCTGTAAGAAAAGAAGAGGTAAAACACAGAAAAGTACTGGAGGAGATTATAGACTTCTTAGAGATGCAATCTATTCGAAAAAAACTGGTAGGATCCCTTCCCTATGGTATGAGAAAGAGGGTGGAGCTGGGAAGAGCCCTTGCATTGGAGCCAAGACTTCTGATTCTGGATGAACCCTTTGCAGGAATGACCCTGGAAGAGAAGGAGGATATGGTAAGATTTTTAAAAGAGTTACATGAGGCATGGGGACAGACCATGATACTTGTGGAACATGATATGTCTGTTGTTATGAGCATTTCAGAGAGGGTGCTTGTGCTTGATTTTGGAGTAAAGATAGCGGAAGGGACACCTGAGTTTATCCAGAATCATCCAAGGGTAATTGAGGCATACCTTGGAGAGACACAAGAGATTTAGCATGAAGAATGAAGGAAAGATTAAAAAGATTGATAAAGAGTTCCTTTCATCTTTACATAGACTTACATTCCCCCAGGTACTTGTAAAACAGGCCGAGAGGCTTGGTGATAAACATATTGCAATCAGAGAAAAGGCATATGGAATATGGCAGACATTCACATGGGAGGACTATCTTAGATATACTAAGTGGGTGGCACTGGGGCTTAGATCTCTGGGTATGAAAAGGGGGGATAATGTCTGCCTCATAGTGGATAATCATCCTGAATGGCTCTTTTCTGAACTGGGTGTTCAGGCCTTTGGTGGAGTAGTAGTTCCCCTATTTACCTCAGCTGTGGCAAAGGAGCTGGTTTATGGGCTAAACAGGGTAAGGGCACGGTATGCGATTGTGCAGGATCAGGAGCAGGTGGATAAGCTCCTTGAGATGAGGGGTGAACTTGAGCATATAGAAAGGGTTATATATATAGATCCCACTGGAATGCGATCCTATAGAAAGGATCCCTGGCTTTTAAGCTTTAAAGAGCTGCTATCTTTCGGACAGGAGCTTGAAAAAAAGGAACCAACCCTTTTTCAGGATGAGCTCTGGCAGGGTAGCCCCGAAGATGTGGGATTAATGTTAATGACCTCAGGCACAACAGGCCTTCCAAAGCTGGTTATGTTGGCATATGAAAATATCATAGATATGTCTTGGAAATGGCTTCAGACAGCTCCCATTGGAATCGGAGATAATTGGATAAGTATTACTCCCACGGCATGGATCGTGGATCAATTATGGGGTATGGGTATAGCACTTTGTGGCGGGCTGATTATGAATTTCCCTGAAACCTTTGAAACTGTTGTGGAAGACTTTCGTGAGATTGGCCCTACGGTGATAATTACATCATCAAGATTTTGGGAAGATCTGGCATCCAAGATAAGGGTAAAGATTACAGACAGTGGATTTATAAAGAGGTGGTTTTACAATATATCCCAAAAGATAGGCGGGAAGGTGGTGGATCTGGAATCTTCCAAAAAGCCAATACCTTGGTATCTTACTTTTTTGAAATGGTTATCATATCAGACTGTCTCAAAACCACTGCTTGATAGAGTGGGCTGTCTTGGGTTTAGAGCTGCATATACTGGAGGGCATCCCATAAGCCCGGATGTTATAAGGTTTTTTAGGGCCAATGGCTTAAATCTAAAGCAGTGTTATGGTCTTACCGAAGCCGGAGGTATATTTCAGGTTCAGCCAGATGATGAGGTAAAACCAGAGACAGTGGGAAAACCACTTCCTGGAACAGAGGTAATTATTGCCGAAGACCAAGAGGTATTGGTAAGCAGCAGATCCATTTTTAAGGGATATTATGAGAATCCAGAGGCAACTGAAGAGGCGCTTCGGGATGGTTGGTTCCATACTGGGGATGCGGGTTATTATGATGATGACGGGCATCTTCTTATAATTGGTAGAAAACAGGATATAATGAGGACAAAGGAGGGAATTGCATTTTCTCCTGATTTTATTGAAACCCGCCTAAAATTTAGCCCCTATATTAAAGAGGCAGTTATCTGGGGTGAGGGGCAGCCCTATCTTACTGCATTTATAAATATTGATTATGGTAATGTGGGAAGCTGGGCAGAGGAGAGAAAGATTCCATATACCACATATACCGATCTATCCCAGCGACCAGAGGTGGAGGATCTGATCCTTGATGAGGTCAGAAAGGTAAATGATCAGCTTCCCAAAGAGATGAAGTTAAAGAAGATCATATTACTATATAAGCTCTTGGATGCTGATGATGAGGAGCTTACAAGGACAGGTAAGGTGAGAAGGGGTTTTGTATTTAATCAGTATAAGAGTCTTATTGATGCCATGTATGAAGACAGAAAGGAGTTAAAGGTAACAGGACAGGTCCGGTACAGGGATGGTCATGTGGGAACCATAGAGACCACTGTAAGGATTCTTGAGGTCTGAGTAAGGGGGTTATAATGGAATATTTCTTACAGCTTCTAATTAATGGCCTATCCTTAGGGTTTCTTTATGCACTTTCTGCTCTTGGATTTGTGATGATCTTTAAATCCAGTAGTGTGTTGAACTTAGCACATGGTGAGATGCTTGCAATAGGGGCATTTGTATTTTTGGTGCTGTCTTCCTGGTTAAAGCTGCCTATAGTAGTTGCCTTTTTTTTAACCCTGATAGCCACCTTTTCCTTAGGCTTTTTGGTTGAGAGGCTCTTTTTAAGACCGCTAATTGGAGAAAGTCTTATTGAGGTTATCATGATGACCCTGGGTCTGGGAATCATGTTTAAAGGGCTGCTTCTGTTTATCTTTGGTGGTGATATCCATAATTATCCTTCATTTTTACCCGAAGGGCTTTCTATAACCTGGAGAGGTGTTCAGATACCTTCTGTAAATGTGGCTGCCTTTATAATAGGTATTATATTTTTGATAATTTTTGGGCTCTTTTTTAAATACTCATCTCAAGGGATCTATATGAGGTCTGTGGCTGATAATCAGCCTGCGGCACTGTCCTTAGGGGTGCATGTGCGCAGGGTGTTTGCCATGTCATGGGCAATCGCTTTTATGGTAGCCTCCATGAGTGGGATTGTGCTTGGGATCATTAATGGCATAAACGTGCATGAACTGAGTGCTATGGGACTTAAGGTATTTCCTGTGGTTATCCTTGGAGGTCTTGAAAGCATAGGTGGGGCAATCATCGGTGGGATCATAATAGGAGTGCTTGAAACCATGACAGGAGGTTATATATCCACTGCATTGAGAGAGGTGGTTCCATATATTGTGCTCGTCATAATCCTTATGGTTAAACCGTATGGGCTATTTGGCCTTGTAGAGATTGAAAGGGTTTAAAATCGGGAGGAGAGAGATCAGAAGAGATGAGATTTAGGAGATTGCATTTTCATCCATGTGGAAACTTTAAAGAGAGATATGAGGATGAGCTCCATATTTTTGAAACCGATTTTGGAAGGATGTGGCTTCTAATTGGGCTTGTGCTTCTTTTCGGTGTGATTCCATTTACCTCCAGTTCCTATATCCTCTATGTATTAAATATGATTGGGATATATTCCATTGCCTCCATTGGTCTCAATATCCTTACAGGATACACAGGCCAGATCTCCTTAGGGCATGGTGCATTTTTTGGGGTGGGGGCCTATGGAGCGGCAATATTGAGCACTAAGTTGGGGCTTCCATTTATTGTATCCCTTCCCCTTGCAGGACTTATAACTGCACTTGTGGGAATCATATTTGGGCTTCCTTCTTCCAGGCTAAAACACCTCTATCTGCTTATTGCCACCCTTGCAGGGCAATTTATCATGGAATATGTGTTTACAGAGTGGGAATCCCTAACTGGTGGGGCTATGGGAATAGTAGTTACCCCTCCGTCCATATTTGGCCTTAATTTAGACACAGATAGAAGATTTTTTTATGTGATATTTATCCTCTTTGTGCTCTTTACATGGTTTGCCGTAAATATCATAAGAACCCGATATGGAAGGGCATTTGTGGCAATAAGAGACAATGATCGTGCCGCAGAGGGTATGGGAATACCCCTATTTCTATATAAATTGCTCTCTTTTGCCATAAGCTCATTCTATGCAGGGGTGGCAGGAGGGCTCTTTGCATATTATATGATGAGCATCACACCTGAACCATTTAATCTGTGGCTTTCCATTGAATTTATAGCCATGATAATTATAGGGGGGTTGGGGAATATTCCTGGATCTGTATTTGGAACAGTATTTATAGTGAGTCTAAATGAAATATTGAGCCATATTACAGAATACCTTATGAATGTGGGTCAATCTGGTGTGGCCCTTACCATGGCCCCCCTGAGAGAGTTTGTATTTGGACTCGCTATTGTGCTATTTATAATATTTGAGCCAAAGGGGCTGGCAGAGGTCTGGAGGATAGTGAGAGCCAGCTTTAGACTTTGGCCCTTTTCATATTAAAAGGGGTGATGAATACATGAGGGATAATCTGACTCTGCTTATAAACAATATCAGCGTTGTATATTCAGATGTAATACAGGTATTAAAGGGTGTATCTCTTAAAATAAGGAGGGGACAGATTGTATCCCTTTTGGGAAGTAACGGAGCAGGTAAGACAACCACACTGAGATCCATATCAGGGCTTTTAAAACCTGAAAATGGAAAGGTAACAGAAGGCTCCATTGAATACGAGGGGAATCCTATCCATAATATGCCACCAGAAAAGATTACCAGAATGGGGATAATTCAGGTTCTGGAAGGAAGGGAACCTTTTAAGTATCTTACAGTGGAAGAAAACCTCAGGGTGGGAACCGCAACCCGCTGGGGTAAACCCTATCATAAAGATCTTGAAATGGTATACAACTACTTCCCGGCACTGCTTGCAAGAAGAAAGTCCTTAGCCGGGTATTGTAGCGGGGGTGAGCTTCAGATGCTTGTAATTGGAAGAGCCCTGATGGCTCATCCCAAACTTCTGCTCTTAGATGAGCCGTCTTTGGGTCTAGCACCCCTTCTGGTAAAGGAGATCTTTCAGATAATCAGAAAGATAAATCAGGAACAGGGAACCACCCTTATGATAGTGGAGCAGAATGCCAATATGGCACTTCAGATTGCCCATTACGGATATGTGATGGAAAATGGAAAGATTGTGCTTGAAAATACCGCTGAAAAACTAAGGGATAACCCTGATGTTAAGGAGTTCTATCTGGGGACCGCATCATCTGGAAAGCTAAAGAGCTATAAGGATGTTAAGGCATACAAGAGAAGGAAGAGATGGTTATAATATCAAGTAATCTTTTCAGATCCTCTTGACAGGGGAATACCTCCTATTTATCTTAAAAAATAAAAATCCATGGGAGATAGGTATTATGGGAAACTGGTTTAAGACAGCACTCCTTCTTGGCATCATGACCATGTTTATTGTCTGGATAGGGAATCTATTTGGTGGAAAGCAGGGGATGATGTTTGCCTTTGTATTGGCTATGGGAATGAACTTCTTTAGCTACTGGTTTTCTGATAAGATCGTGCTCAGTATGTACAGGGCAAAAGAGGTAGCTCCAGATGAGCTGCCCGAACTATATGAGATAGTTGAAAGAATTGCACAAAGGGCAGGTATTCCCATGCCAAAGGTATATATAATTCCAGATGAATCGCCCAATGCATTTGCAACAGGTAGAAACCCAAAAAATGCTGTAGTTGCGGTTACTGAAGGAATATTAAAATTGATGAATAGAGAAGAGCTTGAAGGTGTGCTTGCCCATGAGATAGCTCATATAAAAAACAGGGACATATTGATAGGAACCATTGCAGCTACCATGGCAGGTGCTATTATGATCCTTGCCAATATGGCAAGATGGAGCCTGTTTTTTGGTGGCGGAAGCTATGATGATGAAGAAGGAGAGGGGCTTGGTGGAATAGGTCTGCTGGTTATGAGCATCCTTGCCCCCATCGCTGCCATGCTTATACAGATGGCCATATCAAGATCCAGAGAGTATCATGCAGATGAATCAGGAGCCCGTTTTGTGGGGCATCCCTATGGCCTTGCAAATGCCTTGGAAAAGCTGGGTGCCTATTCAAAGAGGATTCCCATGTTAAATGCAAATCCTTCAACAGCACATATGTTTATCGTAAATCCACTAAATACTAAGAGCATTGCTAATCTGTTTTCCACACATCCTCCACTTGAAGAGAGGATTAGAAGACTTAGGATGATGGGTTCGTCAATGTAGGGTAAGATTCTTAAGTAGTTGATTTTCAGACTTATTTATAGCCTCTTTCATCTCGATTACATAGAAGGGTCTGATACCATCTTTCCATCTTGGATATCCCCCTTCCCAATAAAAAATCCAAATGCTATCTCTCCCCTATTTATGGATTGAAATGCGAGGGGCATTTTACTATATCCTTTTATTCAAAAACAGCTATTGAAAAATGCGTAACAATGATTAGAACTAATAAGATCTTAAGCTATATAAGAAGGCGAGTTAGTAAAGTCAAGGATGGAGATCAAAAGGAAAGGAGAAGGAGCATGAACCATAATAATTCTTTTATGAAATTTAGAGGTGCATCCAAGTATGTGCTGGATGAGGAGCTTGCTAAGATAGTCAATGTGGCAATTGCATTAGAGATGCCCCTGCTTCTTAAAGGAGAGCCTGGGACAGGTAAGACCATGCTTGCCCATGCCATTGCAGAGGCACTAAATATGCCTTTGATTGTGCTGAATGTAAAATCCAGCATGAAACTCATTGATGCCCTTTATCAGTATGATACCCTTACCAGATTAAATGACAGCAGATTTGGTGACTCTAAGAGAGATGTAAGTAACATTGAAGAATATATAAGGATGGGAAAGATAGGACAGGCATTTGTATCTGATGAGAGAGTTGTATTATTAATAGATGAGATAGATAAGGCAGATTCTGACTTTCAGGATGACATGTTAGATGTATTGGATCAGATGGAATTTGATATAATTGAGATAGACAAGACCATTAAGGCAAAGCACAGGCCCATAATTATCATTACATCTAATGCAAAAAAGGATCTTTCAGATCCATTTTTGGGAAGATGTATATTTCACCATATTGCCTTTCCAGAACCTGATATGATGCGAAAGATAATATCTGTTCACTTTCCTGACTTGGATAAGAATCTGATGGAAAGTGCTATAAGGACATTTTATAGGCTAAGAGAGATCAGGGGAATTGAGAAAAAACCCGCAACCCGAGAGTTGATAAACTGGATCAGGGCCATGAGGGCAGATCCCGATTTTAATGTAAAGGACCTTATAAAAGGTGATGTTCCCTACTTAGGGGTATTATTTAAGAAGAGTAATGACTACTTCATTGCACAGAATGCGGTATCCAGATTCAGGCTATAAAGTGAAGGAGACATGTTTATAAATTTCTTCTATAAGCTGAGAGATGCAGGTATTCCTGTAAGTATCACCTCTTTCCTTACCCTTATGAAGGCCCTCAATATGGGGCTTATCAATTCCCTTGAGGACTTCTATTATGTAGCAAGGTCTATATTGATCAAGAGTGAGAGATATTTTGATCTCTATGACCAGATATTTGCGCGCTATTTCCATGGAGTTGAAACAGAAGAGGTGGAAGAGTGGGAACTGGATGAGATTGCAAAGGCCCTACTTGAAGAGTGGCTTAAGGCACCAGAGGAGCTATCAAGATTTTTAGACATTAATCCTGAGGAGCTTCAAAGACTTACTCCTGAGGAGCTAATTAGGTATTTTTTTGAAAGGTTAAGGGAACAGACCGAGGCACACCATGGTGGGAATAGGTGGATCGGCACAGGAGGGACATCCCCTGTTGGGCATTCAGGTTATCATCCAGGTGGAATGCGGGTTGGGGGAGTATCCAGAAATAGATCTGCCATAAAGGTTGCACTTGATAGAAGATACAGGGACTATAGCCAGAGTGGGCCACTTACCGAATCTCAGATAGGTGAGGCATTAAAAAGGCTAAGGCATATGGTGCCAGTAGGCCCAAAGGATAAGGTAAATATCCGTGAAACCATCTATCAGACAATGAAACAGGCAGGAGAGATAGAGATTGTGTTTGAACGCTCCTTAAGGGATAGGCTCAAGGTCATCCTTGCAATTGACAATGGCGGTTGGTCCATGGAACCCTATGTGGATATTGTGCAAAGTCTCTTTAATTATGCAAGATCTCAATTTAAGGATTTAAGGATCTTCTATTTCCACAACACCATCTATGATTATCTCTGGGAAGACCCTCCAAGACGAAAGAGGCCTTTTCCGGTAAATGATCTTCCCCGTCTTGATCCTGAATCCCGTTTTATTATTGTAGGTGATGCCAGTATGGCACCCTATGAACTCATGGCAACAGATGGTTCCATACACTTGGAGGAGAGATCAGGCAGGCCAAGTATTGAAAGGCTCAGGTTTATATCTAAGACTTTTTCGCATTGTATCTGGTTAAATCCCAAACCCAAAGAGGAATGGCCCTATACATATACCATTGGGGTAATAGCAGAGATCTTTCCCATGTTTGAACTATCCCTTGATGGCCTTGAAAAGGCCGTAAGATATCTAATGAAATAGAAATATACTATTTTTTTAAACAGGAATTAAGATCATGTAGATCTTGGGGGGTATCAATGTCCGTACTATCAAAAGGAAAGTAGAGGGTGAAAAGGTCATCTGGATTGTTCTTAAATAATTCTCGTGCCCCCTTATCACCCTGAAGTGAAAGGAGATAGGGAAAATATTCCCTTCGTATGATTACAGGATGTGTTTGCCGCTCATCTGTAACTATTGCACCCAATCCCTTTCCAGACAATAGATATGCCTCAATAAGCCTATCTATAATATCTTCTCTTACAAATGGCATATCCCCAAGAAGAATCATAACATATTGGCATCTGTCTTTAATTTTTCCCATTGCACATGAAATGGATACACCCATTCCCTCTCTGTATCGTGAATTTTCAATAATCATAAGTTTTGGATCTTCCAAAAAGGTTCCAAGGGATCTTAGAATTTCATCTTTCATATATCCCAATACCAAAACCACCTTATCCAGCCTGGAACTCAGCGATGCATTCAATACCCACTGAAGCATGGTTCTATCTCCTATCTTGATTAGCTGTTTTGGAAATCCCATTCTTTTGGACTCTCCTGCTGCAAGCACCACCCCATAAATCTTCTTGATCTTATCCATCTAATTTGCTATAAAAATTATTAAATTGAGAGCTTTGAATTTTTCAAAGCTCTCATAAAAAGAGCTGTAAATGGAATCTGTTATTGCAAGGGTCTTAAAAGCTGTCTCTTATACACATCTGACGCTG
>CBFDUE010000027.1:0-26430 GCA_965613025.1 uncultured bacterium | reverse complement strand
TCTTTCCATAAAAAGAAAATTAAAATTCCCCATAAGATTATTCCCAATCTTAAATGGTTCATTTTCCAGGCCTCTTTAAGTATAGTAGCACCAATTGAGGGATTTGAAAAGGAGATTAAGAATTTTTGTGTTCTATCCGAAGTTCAATATAACATATTAGGCTTAAGATGTCCTGAAAATTGGCTTTACAGTTACTTGTTAGGTGATACAATTTATATAATAGATATTGAGCTTTCTGAAAGGTTCTTAAATTGAGGTTCAATTGGCATTATTTAAGAGGGGGTAGGATAAGGATGGAAAAACCCAAAAGAATCTTGACACTATTAGCTATCTTATGGGTTATAAATCTTTTCTTTTTTTTAAAAGGAATATGGGCAGGGGAATGTGGCATTCCGCCTTTTGTAGGTAGCGGTATTAAATCAAATGTAATCATTATGCTTGATAATTCGGGAAGCATGAAACACTGCATGTATGATGATACAGACTTTAGTGGCTGGAAATGCTCTCAAGGGACCCATGATGATTTTGACCCAACTGTTACATATTATGGAATCTTTGATTCAGACAAAAAATACAGATATGACTCAACCATTCCCGTTGATCCAACTCCATGGCAGAGTGGCCCTTATTACATAACCGTAGACACTTCAAAGACAGGAGCATTTGTGGAGGCAGATTGTTCCTGTGGAAATGGAAATAATTGCTGGGACGGGAATTTCTTAAATTGGCTTACTACCCGGCGTATAGACGCAGCGAGAAAGGCATTGGTAGGTGGAAAGGTGGAAAATAGAAACGGATATGATTATATCTCTGGAGACGGAGGAGACCTGGAATGGAAAATATTAGGAAATAATGAACCTTGGGACCATGATTTTTGCAAAAGATATGCCCACAGCAGCCAATATTCCCCATATACAGATAATACCCAATTTAGGATTTATAGTCCCGCAGACGATGGAAATGCAAAAAGTTCCTATGATCCATATGCAAAGATTGAGATATCTGGAACCGCTCAAGGCCAGGTTGGAATATCTGATATTAATGGGAATAAGATAGGGGAAGCTGGTGTAATAGATATCAAACACAATTGGAAAACAGTGCATTTTTCAAAGAGCTATTCTGATCCTATTGTCGTAGTAGGTCCATTATCCTACAATGGAGGCGATCCATCAGTTCCAAGGGTAAAGGCCATAAAGAACTCCTCATTTCAGGTTCGGGTACAGGAATGGGTCTATAAAGATGGTAAACACACTATAGAATATCTGTATTATATGGTTGTGGAAAAGGGGGTACACACATTACCAGGGGGTATAAGGCTTGTGGCTGATAAAATCACTGTAAATAAGGTGTTGGATAGATATAATTGTGGAAACAATTGCTGCTCAGGTTATGTTAGCTCAAACTGGCAAACCGTTAGTTATGGAGTCACCTTGAACTCTCCAATTGTAAAAAGCACTATTGTTCATCCTGTAACCGAATCATGCACCTATCCATTAGATGGAAATTCTGCATGTCACACTGTGGTAACCAGAATAAAAGATGTAACTAAAACACAATTTAAAATCGCATTAGAGGAAGAAGAAAGGTTAGGATCCCATGGAAGTGAATTGGTTCATTATATAGCTGTGGAAAAAGGAACTGTAGATTTTGGAAATGGCACTAAGATGGAGGTCGGTTCTACAGGAAACAGTGTTACAAATAGCTGGAAAACGATTAACTTCTCATCTTTAACTAAGGCATCCATATTCCTTGCAGATATGCAGACAACAAATGGTGCTGATACAGCTACACTAAGATACCAAAAATTGAGCTCAAGTTCTGTCCAGGTATTTGTGGAAGAAGAAAAATCATGTGATCCAGAGACATCACATGTCAGTGAGAATGTTGGATATATTGCATTTGAGACAGGGGTAGGGAATAGATATAATATTGCTCTCATCGTAGAAGAGGAACCCACAGGAATTGTTCAAGATGTTTCAGATAAGGTTAGGATTGGGGTCAGCTTTTATAGGTATAATAAGAATAGTTCCAATATATACACAAATGAAACAGCAGATGGTGGGACATTGAGATTTAATATTCCCAAGAATCCATTTGTGAAAAAACCTTCAAGTTATGGAGGATACAGGATTCTTGAAACTCATGTTAAGGCCAATATAGACGATATAGTAGATGCCATAGAGCATTATCCATTGGTCTGGGGAACCACACCACTTGCTGAAAACTATTATGAACTAATGAGATATTTTAGACAACAAAGTCCTTACTATAATTCCAATGATTATAGTGTAAACTCCGACTGGGACCCCTATTATTATTCAGACTTGGGCGGAAAACAGAGATGTGCCAACTCCTTTATTGTGGTCTTTACTGATGGTGAGCCCTGGAGGGATTGCAATGTGCCAAGCATTTCAGGGTGTGCTAATAGTGGAGGGACAAGTTGCAGTAACACAGGTCCTGATTGTGATGGTGATGGTGATGAGCCAAAGCGGGAAATTCAGGGTAGCACATGCTATATCACAGATTACTTAGATGATCTCTCTTATTGGGCACATAATCATGATTTAAGAGATGATATAGACGGAGATCAGATTATTACAACCTATTCCGTAATATTTGGTATCACTGAACTGTGTGGACAGTTTACTGATTATACCTCTTGCGAAAATGCGGGTTGTGACTGGATGGATGATGAATGCTGGCCTGGTACTAAGAATGAAAAGTGCAGAAAGGCGCTGATGAAAGATACTGCGGAGAATGGGGGAGGAGAATTTTATTATGCGGCAGATGGTGAGCAACTCGCAAAGGCATTTACATCTATTATGGAAAGCATCATAAGATCAGGAGCCGCAGGCGCAGTGGCAACAGTTACCCAGGATGTTAGGGGAGAGGATATTGTTATCAGAGGGGCATTTGAGACCTATCTTCCAGGGGATCCCAATACCTATATCTGGAGAGGACACCTTGAGGCATACTGGCCCTTTGGGCCAGGAGATATGAGCAATGAATCAGAATGTGAGAATGCGGGATGGGTCTGGGAAGATGGTCAGTGTAAGGGAACCGGGGTAAAATATGACTTTGAAGTGTATGATGCAACTTTCTGTAAGGATATGCCCAATCCAAGACACTGCTGGGATGCAGGGCAGAGACTTCAAACACACACCGATAGAACTATCTTTACATATATTAATAATTCAAAGGTATACTTTAATGCATCCAATGCCACAACCTTAGATCCCTATCTGGAAAATGACATTGATTTTAATAATGATAGCTCCATTGACATTCAAGATACAAAAGCACTTATAAACTGGGTAAGAGGTGATACCACCTATGATGGTTCAACAGCATATAACAGATCTGGTTGGATCTTGAGGGATATAGTTTATTCTACGCCTGTTGTAGTGGGGACACCATCTATTGCCTCTATTCCTAAGAGTGCTGTTGGGGATTGTAGCTGTGATTGTATAAATAACCTGGATAGCTGTGCTAAGCAGTGTTTTTACTGTTTCAGATACAAATACAGGCACAGGAAGAAGGTGGTATATGTGGGCGCAAATGATGGGATGCTCCATGCATTTTTAGCAGGATATTGGTTTGAAGACCCTGATCCTACCACTGATAATGATGGTGATGGCATAGCAAATGAAAGCCATTGGATCTATAATCCCAATGAAACCAATTCAAAATGTGATGGATACAACTGTACCGATGAAGATGGATATGATCTAAGAGACAGTATAGGAAAAGAACTATGGGCATATATACCGAGTAATCTGCTTTCAGAGCTTAAGGAGCTTGCAAGATCCACATATGGAGAGAGGGGGAGTTCCTGTGAACACAAGTATATGGTGGATCTATCACCAGAGGCTTGGGATGTATTTATAAGGGTAGATACAGATCATGATGGTAATCTATCAGATGAGACTCCCCAGTGGAGAACTATCCTTATTGGTGGAGAAAGGGATGGAGGAGATGTATATTTTGCATTAGATGTGACCGATCCAGATGATCCTCAGGTGCTTTGGGAATATTCTGTATTCAGAAATATGATTCAGGTTCATGAAGGGGGTTTACCTAATACTTTTAATCAATCTAATCCTTATCTTGATAAAAGTATCTATGATCAGGTAAAGGGCCTTTCAGTTACATGGTCACAGCCATATATTGGAAGACTTAATATACCTGATTCAGTCTGTTTTTATGCAGCAAGGCCGATTGCACCATTGGAATCAGGTTCGCCTTCATCTTCCGTAAACTGCTTAGATAAAAATGATCTGAGTGAGTGGTTTGCATTTATTGGGGGGGGAATAAGAGTATTTGACCTCTCTGAGCTTCCTGCTACCTTATCTGATGATGAAAAGAGGGCAACTATTAAACCCTTTTTTATGATTCTGGATGTGGAAACAGGCACTAATATCTTTCAATACTTATGGCCTCTGCTTAGGCCCTTAGCAGAATCTAATTGGATCGATAAGACAGTAGGTGGAAATTATATACCCTATGCCATGAGTGACCCCTTAGTGCTGGATATCTGGGATGAAAATGGAGATATAGACAAGGATGGATATATGGACCATATCTATGTGGGAGATCTAAATGGTCAATTTTATGGTATAAAGTTTCATATGGGTTCAGGTTTTAGCAAGTATGGGATAAAGATAGATATATGGAAAACAAAAGATGGACTTGACTCCAATAATTATTATCGTTCTGAATATCAACCTATTAGTGTAACCCCTGTAGCAGCTTTTGATCCAGAGAATAATCTACATATATACTTTGGAACAGGGAAATATGATAATGTAACAGCAAATGGCAACGATGATAAAACAGACTTAGAAAAGATGTCATTTTATAATCTCAAAGACAATGGTCATGTAAAAGCCTTAACTTCCACACCGTGTAGCGTGGCAAAGGCTGGTTCTACTTTTACATTTGCCTGTACCAATGATGCCTTCCTGATTCCTAACACAGACTTTACAGTAGAGATAGAGTTTCACTGTGAATCATCCACATATAATTCCAGTTGCACATGGACAAGGAAGGAGGAAGGAGAGGATGTACCTGATTGTTGTGAGGCCACATGTTGCACAAATATAACCTCTTCAAGTAGTTGCACCTCTCCATGTACCTGGAGTTCTGGGGAGTGCACAGGGAATTGTTGGTATTGTATCTATGATCTTACAAAAGATGGAGAGAGGGTTACAGACTCTGCACTGGTAGCGGGAGAATTGGTATTCTTCCCTACCTTTGTGCCCCAGTCAGATCCCTGTAAGTCCTTGGGGGATTCCTATCTCTATGTTTTGGATTATCTATGCAGACCGCTATCCAGTAATCCTTTTGAAAATACCGAATTGAGTTATGAGGAATTGAAGACAGAAGAAAATAAGGTGATCGGATACAGGGTTCATCTTAATGCAGAAAATCCTGGACAGGGAGGAATTCCAAGTAGACCCGTTTTGGACTCCAGTGGAGAACATGTCCTGGTTCAAGATAGCACTGCCAAGATACACAGGATAAAGGTTGAACTTCCGAAGAATCCTTTTTATCTTAAAGGATGGAAAGAGGAAGGTTCATAGTAATCCATGTAGGGGGAAGCTCTAATGAGTCCTTTTACTATAGAGGATATGCATGATCTGATTAAACTTTTAGAAGAAAGACCTGAATGGAAGAAAGAGTTAAGACGACTCATTCTGACTGAGGAATTGCTTGATCTTCCTAAGGCATTTCAGAGAATTGTTGAAGTTCAGAAGCATACAGATGAGCAATTAGATATCCTTACAAATAGAATCGATCAGCTTGCTGAGGCTCAAAAAAGGACAGAGGAACAACTGGAGTCCCTAACCCATAGGGTGAATGAACTGACTCAGAGAGTAGATCAGCTTACCGCCAGGATGGAGAAATTAACACAGAGAGTAGATCAATTAACAGTGCGAATGGAGGAGCTGACTGATGCTCAGCAACAGACCGAAAAACGGTTAGATGAGCTCACACAGAGGATGGAGCAGTTGACTCAGAGAGTGGATCAACTAACAGAACGAATGGAGCAGTTGACTCAGAGAGTGGATCAACTAACGGTCAGAATGGAGGAGCTAACTCAGAGAGTGGATCAGCTAACTCAAAGGATGGATCAATTAACGGAACGAATGGATCAGCTAACTGATGCTCAGCAACAGACCGAAAAACGGTTAGATGAGCTCACACAGAGGATGGAGGAGCTGACTCACCGGGTGGATCAACTTGCTGAAGCACAGCAGAAGACTGAAGAGACAGTTCGCAGATTACTTTTGGATGTGTCAGAGCTTAAGGGAGATGCATTGGAAAGAAGATATAGGGAAAGGGCATATTCCTATTTTAGCAAGCTTCTTAGCAGAATCCATGTTCTATCTGGAGAGGAATTCCAGGGTATTGTGGTAGATGCATTGGAAAGGGGAATAATTACAAGGGATCAGATGGAGGATCTACTCCAACTTGACCTCCTTCTTAAAGGCAAAAGATGGGATACCAAAAAGGAATCATATTTAGCAGTTGAGATATCATGGGGATTGGGAAAGACCGATGTAGATAGGGTGGAGAGAAGAGTTCAACTTTTAAAGCAGATGGGATTGTCAGAAGTGATGGGTGCAATTGCAGGTAAAAAGATCCTTTATGATGTTGAAGAATATGCAGTTAAAAGAGGGATAAAGGTGGTATTAGATGGGAAGGTGATCCATTGGTAATTTTAAAAAACAGAGACGGCTTTACACTCATAGAACTGTTGGTTTCAATAGGAATATTGGTGATCCTTCTTACCATTGCCATTCCCAACTATGGGGCGATGAGGGCAAGAGCAAGGTTGAGGGGGGCAACCCTAAGGCTCTATGGGGATATCAACTATGCAAAGATTAATGCAATTAAGACAGGGGTTCACCATACCATCCTGTTTAATCAGAGCATAGGAGGGAGTACTTATAACTATGTGATATTTATGGATCAAGACTCTGATACCACATATGACTCTGGGGAGAGGATTGTAAAAAGGGTAAACTATTCTGGAACAGAATATCAGGGTGTAACCATCTCCGCTAATCCCATAAGGTTTAATAGTCAGGGACTCTTGGCCACAGGAGCTCAGACCATAACATTAACTGAAAATTCCCAAAATATCACCCAGAAGATCACAATTAATATGCTTGGAAGAGTTAATGTTCAATGAAATTTCGCATTCATGAAAAGGGGTTCACCCTGATTGAGGCCTTAGTTGCCATTGTGATCCTCTCTGTAGGAATAATGGGGATATGGGGGCTTCACATGAATTCCATATATAGTGACTCTTTTAGTAATAGGATAATGGAAGCCACCACCATTGCAAATCAATATGCAGAGCAGACAAAAGGACAAGGTTATAGCAATATTTCCACAGGTACTACTTCAGGGACGGTCAATGGTATATATCGGTATAGGATCACCAATACCCAGCTTTCATCCCTGCCCAATACCATAAGAATCACAGTTACTGTGGGTTGGATGGACAGGGGATCTTTACCAAGTGATCCCGATGACTGTGATCATAAAGTTGAAGTTACAACATTTGTAACACAGACAGGGAGTCAGCAGGTTACACAATGAACCTGAGAAATCAAAAGGGATATACATTAGTTGAGATCCTGGTTGCAATGCTTATAATCGCAATCATTACCACTTCACTGATAGGCACTTTTGCCCTGCAACAGCAGAGTTCCACAAAACAGGGGAGCATCCAAGAGATACAAGAGACTGCTCAACTTGCTCTTACCCTTATAAAACGGGACCTCATGATGGCTGGATATGGGGTTATGGGTGCATTATCACTTTATTTTGAAGATGGAGGAAGTGGGAATCCTGATATTATCTATATTAACGATTCTTCATTTTTAAGTGATCAGGAGCTCTTAGATGGCACTTGGGCACAGGCACAGATCACAGGGGGATCAGGAACAGATACGATAACAGTGGATAGGGTGGATATTGATGGAGATGGAGAAAATGAATTTAAGGATGATATTTCAATGAGGATAATCACAGATGGAACCTCAAATAAAGTTGCTCGCATCTTGAATGTAAATGGTAATCAATTGCTCTTGGACCAGGCAGTAAATGGGAGCTATGTTGCACCTGCTCTCTACTATGAGATAAGCTCCAATAACCTAAGAAAGAGCTCCATGAGTATAAGCGGAACCCAGCCTCTGGCATCCAATGTGGTAGACCTTCAGGTGGCATATCAGGACGTAAATGGCACATGGTATTGTGATGGCTCTGGCCCCTGTCCCATGTCACCCTTTCAGGCAAATAATATTAGACTAATCAGGGTCAGTATCATAACTCAATCACGTCCTCTATCCCAGCAGGTGGGTTCAAATTCGGTATCTGCTGAAAATGGTCCTACCTTTTCATCAAGCAGTTCAAATAAGAGGATATATAGGTTATATACTATCTATATAGATCCCAGAAATCTACCACGGAGTCCGTGATGAGATATCTTCAAGATAAGGGATTTGCACTTATTATGGCAATTGCCTTTCTGGCGGTTTTGATGATGCTCGGAGCATATCTTGCAACCCAGTCCCTTACAGGACTTCAGATATCATCTGGCCTTAGAGATTACGAAAAATGTTTTAATATAGCAGATGGGGCCTGCCAGATCTCTATGGAATATGTGAAAAACTATGCACCTGATGCTCCGGCCTGGGACCCTTCACTTAGGGGTAAGATAACCTCCAATTTGCCTTCTTATATGGACGGAACCACATTGTCTGATGGGGAAAGATATACACCTGAGGTATGGTGGGAGGGATATGACACAAAGCCACTTCCTGGATGGATGTTAAACTGGCAAGGATATTCAGCATTTCACAGAGTGAATTATAAATGTAGAGGAATAGGAAGTATTCCTTCAAGGCAGAGTGAAACTAAGGTTTATGGACTTGTTATGTATATGAAGAGATAGACAATATCCCATATTCATTAAATCCCCTTTTTTAAGGCCGATCTTTAACTGTCCGTGCTATGGCTGCCCCAAAGATCCTCTTTGCCCCCGCCTCCTTTAAGACCTTAGCACATTCATTCATGGTGGCAGTGGTGGTGACAACATCATCAATTAAAAGTATATTCCTATCCTTTATCCTATTTGGGTCTTTTATGAAAAATGCATCTTTAACGTTTACCAATCTCTCCTTTCCCTTTAGCGCTGTCTGGGGTTTAGTATCTTTAATCTTAATCAGGATAGAATAGTCCATCTCCATATCCAATATCTCTGATATCACCTCAGATATTATAATGCTCTGGTTAAACCCCCTTATCCTTAACTTCTTATAATGGAGGGGGATGGGAATAATCAACATATCCAATGGAAATTTAAATGAATCAATTAGAAAATATGCTAAAAGCTCAGCTAAGGCCTTACCAACCTGATATCTTCCCCTGTATTTAAATTCATATATAGCGGCTATTATCTTTCCCTCATATAGATAGGGGACAATTAGTCTTTCATAATTAGGTGGATTAGAAATACAGTTTCCACATATATGGTCTCCCGCAGTATCTGAAACAAAGGGAACCCCACAGATATTGCATCTGGGAGAGCTTATCTTAACAAAGGTCTCTCTACACCCTTTACAGATCAAAACTGGGCATCTTCTTCTCTCAGCTCTTTCAATAAAATCCTTACAGATAAGGCATCTGGCAGGATAGATTATTTCAATTAGCTGCTCTAACGCATCTCTAAGGTGAAGAACCATTTAAAGATCTAAGAAATTCTTCGGCATCCCTTCTAAAATCTTCATGGGTTGCATCCTTATTAATCCCAGGGCATGCCCCTTTTACCATCTCCCATTCATCCCTATCTTCAATTAAGGCAGGTATAAAGGGCCACAGCCTACAAATCTTTGGTTTTACAGGATGAATCAGACATCCCTTACTTTTATCATAAAATATACAGAATCCGTCTTCAGAGATACGGATTTCACTCTTTTCACCTTTCTTAATACAGTATGTCTTTAAAAATTCCTCCTCTCTTAATCTTAGATACCTTGAAATCTCTATTACTTCATCTCTTGAAATTGTAATTCCTCCCTCTCCCCAACAACACTCCCCACACCTTTTACATCTAAAGGAATACATCTACGAAAGATACTATTTTTTCTTAAATTTCTCCTTTAACTGCTCGATTATCTTGGAAGATGGTGTCCCACCGCTCTTCTCCACTCTCTGCTGAGCAACTCTTCTGGCATCTTCAATGATATCACTCATAAATGTATCTCTTTCAGAACTCCATGCACTCCATCCATCCACATCTATATACTCGCTATAGGATGTCCTATAGTAGGGATCATATATCCTGATACCTCTTCTTTCGTCATACTCATATCGGACAAATTTACCATCAAATAGCTTAAAATCCTCATCTCTGAGGCCCATTTCCCTCATTATCTGCTTATGCTCCTCTTTGATATCCATGGTATTCTCCAAAAGATAGATTAAAAATAGATGTTTTCATACAAGATGTGACACATCAAGCATAAAATTCTATCAAATAGATATTATCTTTGGTATTATTTATAAGATTTCAAGATTAAGGAGAACATATGAAACCTGTTATATCCACCATAGGGAAAGAGATAGAAAAGGTCTGTAAAAGATATCCTGACAATGAAGCCATTGTCCATATGGAACAACAAAACAGGATTAACTACTCACTATTCCTATGGGAGATTGAGAGGGTGGCAAAGGGTCTTTTGAATCTGGATGTAAAAAAGGGGGATAAGGTATCCGTAATTTCTCCTAATCTATCTGAATGGATAATCTCTCAGATTGCAATCTATAGTATCGGAGCAGTGATGGTTCCAGTGGATCCGTTTCTTTCCAAAGAGGAACTCAGATATCTCCTGAATGATGCTGAAGTAAAGGTTGCAATAGTATGGTTTCCAGATGAGGAATATCTAAATATGATTCTAACCCTCAGGGATGAACTCCCTTTTCTTAAAAATGTCATTGTGCTATCTACCAGCTCCTATCCAGATACCATATCTTGGCAAGAATTATGTGCTATGGGAAGCGATATCTCCGAAGATAGACTCAAGGAGAGAAAAGAGACATTGTCTTCAGAAGATCTGGCTGCCATAATGTATACCTCTGGAACCACAGGCAGGCCAAAGGGAGTCATGCTGGATCATATATCTCTTATAAACAGGTGTATATGCTCAATAAAGAGGCAGAGGCTTTCGCCTGATGACAGGTTATGCTGTTTTTTCCCCCTATTTCATATGTTTGGAAACACATGCATAGTTCTCACTGGCCTTTTGGCAGGATCCTCCATTGTATTACCCCATATGTCTTTTGAGCCATCTTCCATCTTGCGCTCCATATATAAAGAGAGATGCACTGCCATATATGGCTCTCCTAATATGATAATAGCACTTATTGAACATCCTGAATTTAAAAAAAAGAGATGGGCAACCCTAAGGAAGGGAATAATAGGTGGGGCTCCTTGCCCTCTGCCCTTAATGGATACCCTTGTAAATGGCTTAGGAATCAAAGGGATATTAATTGGATACGGCATAACAGAAACAGCCTCCTGGATAACCATGACAAGGCCAGAGGATCCAATTGAACTCAGAGTTAATACCATAGGTAGCCCTTTGGAATGTAATCAAGTAAAGATAGTAGATCCCAAAAGCGGAAAAGAGCTACCTGCAGGAGAAAGAGGAGAGATCTGTGTAAAAGGATTTCTGATGAAGGGCTACTTTAAGATGGACTATGCCACAAAAGAGGCTATTGACAGAGATGGATGGTTCCATAGCGGAGATCAGGGATATATGGATAAAATGGGATATATACATATTACGGGAAGGATAAAAGATATTATCAAAAGAGGAGATATGGAAATTCATCCTTCAGAGATTGAAGAGATAATATATGAGATTCCTGAAGTCTCTGAAGTTCAGGTAGTGGGAGTCCCTGATAGAGCAGGATATAGTAAGATCGTGGCATGGATAAAATTAAAGGAGGGTAAGAGCCTTTCCACTGAAACAGTAATGTCCTTTCTTAAGGGTCGATTAGATGCTAAAAAGATGCCAGATCAGATAAGATTTATCTCTCAATTCCCCACAACTAAATCGGGAAAGGTTCAAAAGTTTAAATTAGTGGAGATGGCTAAAAAATCTGAATAGAAATTCTATTGGCTATCTCCTTTATCTATCTCCTTTTGAGGATTACTCTTATCTTCAGAGGGAGAAGCTATCTCTCTTTTTGCCTTTTTAAATTCCCTAATTGCACTTCCAAGACCTCTGCCGATCTCTGGAAGCCTCTTTGCACCAAATAAAAGAAATATAATTATACCTATAATTATAAGTTCGGTTGTTCCAAATCCAAACATATGCTTAATAACCCCATCTCAAAATTAAATAAATTTAATCATGGGCTCATCCCCTACCCTCTCTTCAATATGGCCAATGTGGAAGGCAGACTCTCCCATCGCCTTAAGCCTCAACACTATCTCATCAAACTCATCTCTCTTAACTACCATAATAAGCCCTAAGCCATTATTAAACACCTTCATCATCTCCTCTTTTGTAATCTTACCCTCTCTTTGAAGATATTGGAATATGGCATGTCTTGGCCAGCTCTTCTCCTTAATGACCGCCCTGCACTTCTTTGGCAGAATGCGTGGCAGATTATATATAATTCCTCCTCCGGTAATATGGGCAATTCCTGCAATATGAAAATCCCTTTTAAGATTCTTTATTAATCTTGAATAGATCCTAGTAGGCTCAAGGAGCTCTTCACCCAATGTTCTTCCAAACTCCTCCACATAACTTTCAACTTTCATCTTCAACTTTTCAAAAAATATCTTACGAACCAATGAATATCCATTGCTATGAAGACCGCTTGAGGCAATACCGATGAGTTGATCTCCAGCAGATATATCTGACCCATCCATAAGGCTCTGATCCTCCACAATACCTACCACAAAGCCTGCCAGATCATATTCATCTTCTTTATATATACCAGGCATCTCAGCTGTCTCTCCCCCAATTAATGAGCATCCTGCCTCTTTACATCCTTCAGCTATACCCCTTATTATCTGAACTGCCCTATCTATATCCAGCCTTCCCATGCTAAGATAGTCCAACATGAATAGGGGATCTGCCCCCTGAACCATTATATCATTTACACACATTGCAACCAGATCAATCCCCACTGTATCATGTCTGTCCATCATAAAGGCTATCTTTAGCTTAGTTCCAACCCCATCAGTAGATGCAAGTATAATAGGATCTTTGATATCCAGGCTCTTAAGTGAGAAACAGCCTGCAAATCCACCTATCTCTGTCATTACATGAGGCTTGAAGGTGGATCTTACAATGGGTCTTATAAGCTCCACAAAACGGTTGCCTGCTTCAATATCCACACCTGCCTCTTTATATAAAGAAGACCTTTCTTCCATCATATACTTCCATCTATAAATTAAATTTCAGTATATCTTAAACATTCAAAATTTGTAAATCCATATTTTATCCTTAAAAGAGCTATCTATTAGAAAAACAGGCCTTGACTATAGTGGAGCCCTACTTATATATCTCAGACTTATATGAAGCTCCCAAAGACATATGAAGAAAGCCTGAGATATCTGTATGGGCTTCAAAAATATGGGATAAAATTTGGTCTTAATAAGACCTCAAATCTTCTAAAAGTATTTGGAAATCCTCATAAACGGAATAGATATATACATATTGGAGGAACTAATGGTAAAGGCTCCATATGTATTATGCTTGAATCCATATTGAGAAAGGCCGGTCTAAAGGTGGGGCTTTACACCTCTCCTCACCTTGTAAGATTCACTGAAAGGTTCAGAATAGATGGAAAAGAGATTCCAAAAGAAAGTGTGGTAGAGCTGGTAAGATCCCTTATCTCCATTATGGATCCTTCTGATCCTCCCACCTTCTTTGAACTCACCACAGCAATGGCCATCCTCTATTTTGATATGGAAGATGTGGATATATCTATTATGGAGGTGGGAATGGGAGGAAGGCTTGATGCAACAAATATTATAAGACCTGAACTCAGTATAATCACCAATATTTCAATGGAACATAGACAATTCTTAGGAAATACCACCACTCAGATAGCAAGGGAAAAGGCGGGGATAATAAAGAGGGGTGTAGAGCTTGTCACCGGGGTCAAACAGAGACATATAAGGGAGCTGTTCAAAGATATGTGCAAAAGTCGAGGATCTCGCATGTATCTCTTAGGCAGAGACTTCAGGTATAGATCTACAAAAAGAGGATTTTCCTATTACGGCATATGGGAAGACCTAAAAGATATGGAACTTTCGCTTGAGGGGAGATTTCAAAGACCAAATGCGGCTATAGCTATTGCCGCATCAGAGATTCTTAAATCAAAGGGCTATGGAATAGAAGCTGATCATATAAGAGACGGACTTAAAGACTGTATATGGCCTGGCAGGATGCAGATTGTCTCCAAAGAACCACTTATAATCCTGGATGGCGCCCACAATCCAGCAGCAATGAAGGCATTAATCAACTCACTAAGGAATATACCATCTGAAAGGATTATTACTGTAATAGGAATAATGGATGACAAGGACATTAAAGGCATCTTAAGTGCCATAATTCCAATATCTTCTCATATAATATTTACAAGAGCCAAATATTTTAGGGCAATGGACCCCCATAGACTCAAGGAGATTGCTCAAAGACTAAAGAGGGGTAACTATGAGGTGATATCTGAAGTAAAAGGTGCAATTAATAGGGCAAAGGAATATGCAAATAGGGAAGATGTTATCCTTATAACCGGCTCCCTGTTTATTATAGGTGAGGCCCTATGCCATTTAAGACCAGGAGAGTATGAAGAAGAGATGGTATAAGATTATATTCCTTACCTCTTTTGTATTATTTTTCTCCTATATTAGATGTCCTGCAATTGAAACACATATGAAGGAGCTCATTAAGAAGAAAAATATCCATATAACCTCAGATTACATGGAATATGATGAAGATAAAAAGCGATTCTTAGCTAAGGGAGATGTGAAGATATCAATAGATGGATACACCATAGAGACAGATATGGTGATATATGATCAATCAAAAGGAGAAATTAGAATACTTAGAGGCTTCTTATGTGAAAAAGAGGGGGATCAGATTATGGGCGGGAGGGCCATCTTTAATATAAATACAATGGAAGGAAAGATAGAAGATGGAAAGTTCTTACTTAAAGGAAGCGATTTTTATCTCTCTGGAAGTATCATTGAAAAGACAGGCCCTGATAGTTACATGATAAAAGATTGCAAGATCACAACCTGTGCCGGAGATAGGCCTGATTGGAGTTTTTCTGCTAAAAAGATAGAACTTACCATTGAAGGATATGGAAAGGCAAAGGGAGCCACTTTCTGGATTAGGGATCTACCTTTACTATATATTCCATACGCTGTCTTTCCAGTAAAGATAAAACGGCAGTCTGGAATTCTCTTTCCAAGATTCGGTATATCAGACAGAAACGGAATTGAGACAGAAATTCCTATTTTTTGGGCAATAAGAGCTAATATGGATGCCACATTTTATGAAAGATATATGACAGATCGTGGACTAATGCAGGGGATGGAGTTCAGATATCTTTTGGAAAATAGCTCAAAAGGTGCTTTCCTATTTGATATCCTCTCAGATAGAGTTGAAGAAAAGAGGATATATGATGAGATGGATATGGCACTTAGCCCCTATGACCGCACAAATCGGGTAAGATACTGGTTAAGAGGCAAGGTAGACCAATATATAGCTGAAAATACGAAACTGAGGGCAGATCTGGATATCTTAAGCGATCAAGATTATCTAAGAGAATTTAATACATCACTTTTCGGTAATGACCCAAGAGAGGATCTGGATCTCAGCTTCAACCGTTACTCCTATGATCTCTTAAATGAATTTAGAAGATCTGCCTTGAGATTAAGCTATGATAATCAAGACCTCTTCTGCATACATATGGGTTCTTCATATCTTCAAAGGCCAGAGAGTCCATCTCCTGAAACCACCACCCAGCCTTTATATGAAACAGCCCTACACATTCCCTTAAGGCCTTTTTCAATCTTACCAGATTTGGACTACTCTCTTATTGCAAAAGCACAATATAACTGGGAAAGAGATGGGGAAAAAGGTGAAAGGATTCTTCTATCTCCCAAGTTTTCATATCCTATTTTAAGTTTTCCTTACATAGAATTGGAGCCATTTTTGGAATTTAATATCCTAAATGATTGGTATTCAGATGAGAGCGGAAAAAGGGATGAAGAATTGGGAAGTTCATTTAGATTGGGACTAAATTCAGGAATCCATCTTCAAAGAATCTATGGTGAAGGATATAGACATAAGATATCCCCTTCTATAAGATATAAAGTGGGTGACTATCACAGAGAAGGGGGAAATACCTGGTATGATCCCTTAAGGGAAGATAACAATATCCACTGTATATCCCTTTTGATAAGACAAACTCTTGATCATAAATTGAAAAACAGATATCACCAGATAGCCACGCTATGGCTTGAACAGGGCTATAATCTTAATCATGATGAGACTGAATTTCTGCCTCTTTCAATAATCTTAACACTTAATACCTCAAAATACGTATCCCTATATTCTAAAACCCTCTATGACCATGATACAGACCGGGTAAAATGGGCATTTACCTCAATAGATATATCATTGCCTCAGATAGAGGCAGATCTCAGATATCATTATAGGAGAGAGGAGAGTAAGGACCTGAGCTTAGATCTTACAATAGAGCCATTGAGTGGGATATCTGCAGGAATGAATATCAGAAAAGAGCTATATTGGGATGAAGATCTGAGCTCAAGCTATTTTATTCGTTATGAATCTCAATGCTGGGCTGTGCAGATTTCATGGTCTAAATTGGATGATGCCAAAAGTGTGATGTTTAATTTTGATCTCAGAGGATTAGGCTCTATTTTATAGAGAGGATAAACGATCCCAAGAGGATGCAATATGGAGAAAAGATATGAAGTGAGCCCCTCTTCAATATCCACATCAAGATTCTGAGAGAAAAGACTCCTACTGCTAATGACACCATGAATCCAAGGAATAATATAATAAAAGGGATCTGTGATACTCCCTCCTGAAATATCTCAAGTCCCATGGCACCAATTATGGCTGGAATAGAGATCAAGAAAGAGAATCTGCCAGAAAGCTCCCTTTTAAGCCCAAGAGCTAATGCTGAAATTATGGTAATTCCTGATCGGGATATCCCCGGGACTAAGGCAACCCCTTGAGCAATTCCAATTATAAATGCCCTTGAGATTCCCATATCATTTCTATGCGCGTATTCCTCTTTAAAAAAGAGATTCATTGCTAAAAATAGTCCTGTAATTATCAACATTACACCTGTGGCCTCTAAGGATACAAATATCTTTTCAATATGATCTTTAAAAAAGAGCCCTATAAAAGCGGTGGGGATATTGGATACCAAAATCCATATAACCATCTTTTCGTCATAAGAGTCAGCGGCTTTCCCTCTTCTTTTAAGTAGCCTTAAACCACTAAATATAAGAGCCTTAATATCTTTTAAAAAATATAGAAGTATGGCAAAAAGGGTTCCTAAGTGAAGGGATATGTCAAAGAGAAGGGGAACAGTTCTCTCTTCTAAAATAGACTGAAAAAGCACAAGATGTCCCGAACTGCTTATGGGAAGAAACTCCGTCAACCCCTGAACTATTCCCAATATGATGGCACTGGAAGGTTGCATTTGAACTCCTAAATATTATTTTTACGATACAATTAAAAGAAAAATTTATAATCCTTGACACAGGGGAAGGCATAATCTATTTTTTAAGTAGGAATTATAAAGATAAAGAAGAGGAAATATTGTTATGAAAGTAAAGGTAGGTATATTGTCTGCAGGAGCAGATTGTGCTGGCATCAATAGTGCCATACACTGGTTTGTATATTCAGCCTTAGACAGAGATTTAGTCCCCTTAAGGGGTATTATGTTTGAAATATTGGGTATAAAGGATGGATGGAAAGGTCTAATAGAGCTTGACCCTGATAATGAAAGTAGTCTCAATCGCTGGACATTAAGATTGAACAAAGAGATAGTTAGAACCTGGGATAGATACGGTGGCACACGTTTGGGGACAACCAGAATAAATCCGTTTGATCCCCAAAATGATCAATCTGAAAAGTTAATAGAGAACATTAAAAAACTGGATCTATATGCATTGGTAGTGATCGGTGGATTTGATAATCTGGGTGTGGCATATAGGCTATATCAAGAGGGGATAAGGGTGGTTGGTATTCCAAAGACCATTGATAAGGATCTCGGTGAGACCGATTATACCCTGGGATTTGACTCTGCCCTTAACTCCATCACCCGGGATGTGGATAGGATCAGAATCACTGCAGGAAGTCACAGCCGAATATTTGTGGTGGAGACCATGGGAAGAAAGGCAGGGTGGCTGGCATTGGAGGCAGGTGAGGCGGCAGGGGTTACAATAATCCTGATACCAGAGCATGACTTTGACATAGAGCGTGTAATATTTCTTTTAAAAAAGAGGAAAGAGGAAGGCGAGCGTTATAGCATTGTGCTGATAAGTGAGGGAGCAAAACCCATAGGTCTGGATGAGATACATGAAAGAAGGGGAAAAGACGGCTTTGGCCATTATTATCTTGGTGGAGTTGGGGGATTCTTAGCTGAAGAGATAGAGAAGAGAACCGATATGGAGGTAAGGTATGTGGCATTGAGGCATCTTCAGAGAGGTGGTGCACCTTCTGCATATGATAGGAGGATGGGAAGAAGATTTGGAATTGCGGCAGTTGATATGATTGTAAATGAGGACTTTGGAAGGATGGTAAGCTTAAGGCATGGGGAAATCACCACTGTTCCATTAAAAAAGGCCCTTGAAAAATTAAACTTGGTAGATGTGGAAAAGTATTATGACACAAAGAAATATAAGACCTTAGACAGGATACTATAAGAAGATCTTTCCTGGATTTAAAATTCCATTTGGATCAAATGCCCGTTTAATTCTCTTCATAAGATCAATACTGTGTTTGGAAAGTTCCATACCAATATAGGGGGCTTTAGTTATACCTATGCCATGCTCTCCGGATATTGTGCCACCAAGATCAATAATCTTTTTAAATAATCTTAATACAATCTTTTCAACCTTCTCCACCTCTTTTTTGTCATCCTTATTATGCATTAGATTTACATGGATATTACCATCTCCTATATGTCCAAAACTTGCAATAGGAAGACCATATCTATCCATTAGAGTCTCTAAAAAGAGTATTAGCTCTTTAACCTTACTGCTTGGAACCACCACATCATGGCTTATCTTATGTGGTCTAAGATTATAAAGGGATTGGGAAAGCTCCCTTCTGGCTTCCCATATATGACCGATATCCTCCTCTCTTCTTGCTATATTAATAGATTCCACCCTATCTTTTTTGCCTATATCCACTATCTTGGCCACATCTTCTTCCACCTCCACCCTTCTTCCATCCAATTCAATAAGAAGTAGTGAATGGATATCCTCCTTAAACAGGTAGGGATGCGAAATCTTGACAGCCCTGATGCTGAGGCTATCCATAAATTCCAGAGTAGTAGGAATAATCTTACGCTTAATAATATTTAAGGCACATTCAATTGCACCTGTCTTATCTTTAAAATGTAAGAGGATAGAGGCCCTATAGGGAGGTTTGGGAATAAGTTTCACCAAAATAGAGGTAATAATAGCAAGAGTTCCCTCAGAGCCAACGATTAATTTTGTAAGATCATATCCCACCACCCCCTTCTTTGTCTCAGCTCCTGTTCTTATTATCTCACCAGTTGGAAGCACCACCCTGAGACCCAGCACATAGTCTTTGGTCACCCCATATTTAACTGCCCTGAGCCCACCTGCACACTCTGCCACATTTCCACCAATTGTAGAGATATGGGAGCTTGCAGGATCTGGTGGATAAAAAAGGCCTATCTTTTCCACCTCTCTTTGAAGCTCAGAAGTTATTACCCCAGGTTGCACCTCAGCTATCATATCCACAGGATCTATCCTTAAGATCTTATCCAATCTTTTTAGCGAAATAACCACCCCCCCATTCACAGGTAAGGCACCTCCTGTGGTGCCAGTTCCTGCACCCCAGGGATACACTGGGAATCTATAACTATTTGCAAGTTTCATAATACGTGATATCTGAGATTCGTCCTCAGGAAAGATCACAACTTCTGGCATAAACTGAAGCGAGGATGCATCGGTGGAATAGTCTTTTAATCTATCTTTTTCAGTAATGATATTATGGCTTCCCACAATCCTCTTTAACTCTGAAATGGCAGAGGAAGAGATCATGGTATTGCGGATTTCCTGTTTTCAAAAGACTGCTTAAGGGTTACAGGGTCCATATACTTTATATCTCCACCCATAGGTATGCCAGAAGCAATCCGTGTGATCTTAATACCCTTTCCTTTTAAGAGCTCAGCAATGTAATTGGCAGTGGCTTCTCCTTCAGGAGTAGGATTTGTGGCAAGGATAAGCTCTTTTATATTCTCTTTTTCTATTCTTTCTAAAAGCTTTCCGATATGTAGATCCTCTGGCCCCATATTGTCTATGGGTGATAATACCCCATGCAGTATGTGGTATCTTCCCTTAAATATACCTGCATCTTCTATTGCCATCTCATCTTCAGGGGTTTCTACCACACAGACTATTCCTCTCTCTCTTGAAGGATCTGAACATACATGACATGGAATGTCTTCAGTGACATTAAGGCATATGGGGCATAATCTTATCCTCCTCTTGAGCTCCAAAAGTGCCTTAGCCAATCTTTCAGTAATGCCATTTTCTTCTCTTACAAGAAACAGGGCAAACCTGGTTGCAGATTTTTTACCTATACCAGGCAATTGCCTAAGAAGATAGATAAGCTCCTCTAAGGGTTTTGGATATCTTTCCATAATTGTATCTATCTTAACTAAATAGGCCCGGAAGTCCTGGAATATTAAACCCTTTAGTAAGTCTTGTCATCTCTTCAGTTACCATATTTTTGGATCTGGAAAGGGCATCATTGACCGCTGCCACTATCAGATCCTCCAGCATCTCCACATCATTAGGATCAACCACCTCTGGATCTATCTTAATGGATACTATCTCCTGTCTTCCATTGGCAACAACAGTAACCATTCCACCACCAGAGGTGGCCTCCACAGTTCTGTGGGCAAGTTCCTCTTGGAGCTTAGATATCTTTGCCTGTATCTGCTGAGCCTGTTTTAGTATATTTCCCATACCTGGTATCCCTTTCACCTTTAAACCTCCTATATATCTTCTAAATAATTTCCTCTATCTCTCCCTCAAATAGGCCTATCACATCTTTTACAATCTGAGGATAATTAGGCGTACTATTTTTATCTTCTCTTTTGATATCAGATAGGCCATCCTTTATAAATTCAATATCAAGGTCGGTATCGAAAAATTCCTTTAATACCTCTTTAAATTTAATGACTCTTATCTTATCTTCCATAAGATACATCCCTTGTCCTGCTTTCAGCTTCACACATCCCCCTTCTATTCCCAAGCACTCTACCTTCTTTAACATTGCATAAAGAGGGGGATACTTAGAGGATAAAAAGTTCAAAAAGCCTTCCCAATCCTTATCTTGCTGATCTATATCACCCTTAACTTCAGCATCTCTTTTATAAATAACGTATTCCCCACCCCCTCCTTTAAAGGCCTTCCTTTCCATCTCAGATATCCTCTTTATGATCTCATCTAAGGATTCCAATTCACCAATCTTGCACAATTCCACAATCAGGATCTCCATAACAATCCGAGGATGGGAACAATATCTCACTTCCTGCTCCCTCAATATCATCATATTCAGGATCTGCCTAAGCTTATCCTCACCACCAAACTCTGCCTGTTCCCTCAACTCCACATATTCCTTTTCATCCAGGTTAAAAAAGTTTCTGTCCTGAATAAACAGTGCCATCAACATCTCTCTAAATCTGTTCATTATCTCTTGATAGAGACGATGGATCTCATATCCATAGTTTAGCATATGGCTCAGGGACTTAAGAGCATCCTCTGTCCTTCCTTCTAATATGGAAAGGCATATGCTATTGAGATCCTTTCTATCTATAAGGCCTAAGATATCAATCACTTCAGATTCTCTGAGCATATCTCCTGAAAAGGAGATTACCTGATCCAAGAGGCTTTGTGCATCCCTCATACTGCCTTCGGCTTCTCTTGCTATGAGCCTGAAGACGCTTTCCTCTGCCCTTATTCCCTCTCTTTCGGTTATCATACGTAGATGTCTTATTATGAGATCCTGAGGGATTCTCTTAAAATCAAATCGTTGACATCTGCTTAGAATGGTCAAAGGGACCTTATGGGGTTCGGTAGTTGCAAAAAAAAATTTTACATGCTCAGGAGGCTCCTCCAAGGTCTTAAGCAGGGCATTAAATGCCTCTTTTGTAAGCATATGGACTTCGTCTATTATATATATCTTATATCTTCCAGATGACGGCATATATTTTACCTTTTCCCTTAAATCCCTTATCTCATCAATACCCCTATTAGATGCACCATCTATCTCTACAACATCCATAGAGAAGCCCTGGGTTATTTCCACACAATTTGTGCATCTATTACAGGGGATTTCCCCTTCCTCTGCATTGCAGTTAAGAGCCTTTGCCAATATCCTGGCAACAGAGGTCTTCCCCACCCCTCTGGATCCGCTGAAGAGATACGCATGTGCAATTCTGTTATGTCTTAAGGCATTCTCCAGAGTGCGGGTGATATGTTCCTGCCCTACAACCTCTTTAAAGCTCTGGGGTCTATATTTTCTTGCAATAACCTGATAGGCCATATCTATTCCCTATAAAATAAAAATGGCGGAGAGAGAGGGATTCGAACCCTCGGTGCCGCCTTTTAGCGGCACACGCGATTTCCAGTCGCGCTCCTTCGGCCACTCGGACATCTCTCCGCATATATCTAATTAAAAAGAACAGATTCAAATGGCGGAGAGGGTGGGATTCGAACCCACGTGCCCTGCTCTAACAGGGCAAAGCGATTTCGAGTCGCCCCCGTTACGACCACTTCGGTACCTCTCCACCCAAGGAGAAGTTCTCTTTTCACTAAAAAATCTCTTAATAAGATCCCGACACTCTTCTTCCATTATACCGGACACTATATCAATCTGATGATTCAATCTCTTATCAGATCCGATCCTATAAAGGGAAGATGCGCCTCCCCATCTCTTATCCTCTGTGCCAAATACAAGCCTTTGAACCCTCGCATGTATCAAGGCCCCCATACACATGGGACATGGCTCCACAGTTACAAATAATATAGTATTATTTAAACGATAATTCCCAACTCTTAAAGCAGCCTCTCTTATGGCCACAATCTCTGCATGAGAAGTGGGATCCCTCAATTGAATTACCCTGTTGTGGGCACGGGAAAGGATATTCCCCTCCCAATCAACCAACACAGCTCCAATGGGCACCTCATCTTCACAATATGCCTTCCTTGCCTCATCCAAGGCTATATTCATATAATATATATAATCTTTAAGATCCATAATGTCCTTTTTATTTATCATCTTTAATCCAATGGGTCAATATCAGACTAAAAGCAGGGATAAAAAAGGGTTTACAACCATTTTTTATTTCCCCTATCATAGATTAAGCCGATCTATTTGATAAATTATGAAAGAGAAGAGAAGAGAAGAAAGAATCTTATTGATTAAGAGGCCAAAGTTTATCTCTGCTGAAATCACATTAAAGAGAGGGCATGGGGCTAATGCCACATATAACATACCGGTATATGATTCGTGCAGGCACGGTATAGGCCTCTTTATAAATGAAAAGAATAAGGATTTCTTAAATATCATTGAAGTGGGAGATAAGATAGACCAGATAGTATTTTACGCAGAAAATGCCCTTCTTAAGACCACAGGAATCATTAGACACAAAACCGAGATAAAGGAAGGTAGATATAAGGGATGTTTTATAGTGGGTATTGAGACCTCTGATTTATAAAAGCAAAGATGGAATATATAGTAGATATAAAGAAAGAAAAAGAAAAGGCACGTAGACTCAGGAAGACTGCCTGGTGGATGCGAAAGACGGCCTCTGGAAGATGCTATTATTGTGGCACAAGAGTTGGGAGGGAGAATCTCACCATGGACCATCTGGTTCCCCTCAGCAGAGGTGGAAAGAGCGTAAAGGGCAATCTTGTGCCTGCCTGCAAGGAGTGCAATAATAAAAAGAGATATCTCCTACCCATTGAATGGGAAGAATATATCAAGAGATTAAAAGAATCTTAGTGGGATGGAAGATCATATCCTTTCACCTGTAAAGGAACTTATCAGTAGAAGTAAAAACATAGCCGTATTAACTGGAGCAGGTATATCCGCTGAAAGCGGAATTCCCACATTTAGAGGGAAGGATGGGCTATGGAATAACTATAGAGCAGAGGAGCTTGCAACTCCTGAGGCATTTTCAAGAGACCCTAAGCTGGTATGGAAGTTCTATAACTGGAGAAGGGCTCTTATCTCCAAAAAGAGCTATAACAGGGCACACAAGGCTTTGGCAATAATGGAGCGAAATGTTCCTCACTTTACATTAATAACCCAGAATGTGGATGGACTACATCAGAAGGCTGGAAGTAGAAATGTGTTGGAACTTCATGGAAATATATGGAAGGTGAGGTGCATAGAGTGTAACTTTGAGGATATTGATGAGACCCCTGATCTTGGAGAACTTCCCAGGTGTAAAAGATGTGGAGGACTTCTCAGGCCAGGAGTGGTCTGGTTTGGGGAGTCCTTAGATCCAGATATTCTGGAAAGGGCAATTAAGGCATGCAGAGAATCAGAGCTCATGTTAGTTGTGGGAACATCCTCAGTTGTTCAGCCTGCTGCCTCCCTCTCCTTAGAGGCCAAACAGAGGGGGGCAGTGCTAGTTGAGATAAATTTAGAAGATACCCCTTATTCCAGATATATGGACTATACAATCCGTGGAAAGGCTGGAGAGATAATTCCCAGACTCATATCTAAATGGCAGTAATTACCCTCACAACTGATTTTGGCACTCTGGATCCCTATGTGGGAATTATGAAGGGGGTTATTCTCACTATATGTCCTGATGCAAATATAGTTGATATAACACACCATGTTGAACAGGGAGATATTCTCTGTGGATCTATTATCTTAAGAGAAAGCTATAGATTCTTTCCAAAGGGAAGCGTCCATGTGGCAGTGGTGGACCCCGGAGTGGGAGGGGAAAGAAGACCCATTGCAATCTCTGGAGATGGATATTTTTTCGTTGGCCCTGACAATGGCATCTTTTGGCCCATAATAGAGGGCCTGAGAGATTTTAAGGTAGTACATCTAAAAGAGCCAAGATTCTTTTTAAAAGAGATCAGTTACACCTTTCACGGAAGAGATATATTTGCACCTGTTGCAGCCCATCTCCTAAAAGGAGTTGATATCCTTGATATGGGTGATCCCATATCAGATCCTGTAAAGCTTAAGATTCCCACCTGCACCATAGGAGATGACACTATAGAAGGTGAAGTAATACGGGTTGATAGATTTGGTAATCTTATTACAAATATTGATAAAGAATCCTTAGATAGATTTAAAGGGAATAGGCTTAAAGGAATTTATCTAAATGATCTCCATATAGCAAAAAAGATCTCCAAAAGTTATGAAGAGGCAGGAGAGGGGAATTTCCTTGCCATAGTAGGAAGCTCAAATCTCCTTGAAATCTCACTTTCTATGGGAAATGCATGTAAGAAGCTGAACCTTAGCAGAGATCAGGCAATAGGTAAAAAGATAAAGGTAATATATAAGGGATAGAAGGACAAACTTAGAGAAGGCCTTCTATCCCTCCTGCCTAATAGCTACAGCTATTGTTATTACAGCTCAATCCCCTTGATAATTTTGAAGATATTACAAATCCAGAGCCAAAGATGCTCTGTTTCCAGTCCACCTCAATGGGTTTTACTGAATTAAAGAGATCTCTGTTGATTATATAGGTGATATTGTCCACCTTGAGTATCTCATCATCATCGTTTGGTTCATCCAGAACCATGCCGAGCGAGGGCCCAGCTCACCCGCCCTGTGAAAGCATTATTCTTATAGGAGGTATCTCCTGTCTGTCTTTAAAAAATTCTCTAATCTTTCTGCTTGCAAGCTCTGTCACCTTAAACATTATATACTCCTTTTTAAAAATTTCGCTTAATATAGACATATAGACTTCTTTGTCAACAATATAAAGGCTATTTATGCAAAGGATGTGAAGATAGAAGCATATACATAGGAAATACCCTAAAAAAGATGTTAATCTTTTAAAGACACCCCCTTCTTGACCGTGCTCAGCGATGAGGCAGTCTCTAAG
>CBFDUE010000026.1:0-27428 GCA_965613025.1 uncultured bacterium | reverse complement strand
GATCATGCCTAGTCTCGTGGGCTCGGAGATGTGTATAAGAGACAGGACATATTCATCTTGTATGTAAGGTAAAAGCGGAGAAAGAGACCTAAATCTTTTATCAGTCAAATCTAAAAAGAAAGAAACTTTTCTAATATGTCTACACCCGGTATGGTAGAAAAGATAACCAGCATCATCAGGGCCGCGATGAGAGATAATATCTACCATTCTTTCAGTAAAATCAATATTTATTGTTTTATGATTTAATGCAACAGCTCCTGTAATCCCACACATAATCTTTAATTTTAACCAATAATTAAATTTTTAAGATTTGAAATAACATAATCAATCTCTTCACCTTTAATACCTATATATGAAGGTAAAGCTAAACTATTCTTGTCAGCTATTTCTGCATTTGGAAAATCACTTTTTTTGAAACTAAATCTCTCTCTATAAAATCTTGTCATTGGAACATTATAAGTTCCTTTTCGAGTTGAAATACCTTTATCTTTTAATTTATTTGAAAGCCTATCCCTTGAAATATTAACCTTTTCTGTAAGTAATATAACATAGGACTGATAGGTATGTAACATATCCTTAGGTTCATAAGGTAAAATTAAATATCCTTTTTGTTCTAACTCTATTAGCAATTCGTTATATATATTTGCTATTTTTCGCTTCTCATCAATAATAAAAGATATTTTTTTTATCTGTTCAACTCCAATGGCTCCTTGAATATCTGTCATTCTAAAATTAAATCCTGGTAGATAATAATCAGGATAAATTATTGACTCCGATTTATGTCTTAGCTCATCTGAAATACTTTCTCCGTGATTTCTCAAGATTTCAACTTTATAAGCTAACTCTTCTATATCGGTAACAAACATTCCTCCTTCACCTGTGGTAATAGGTTTTCTTGGATGGAAACTAAAAACTCCACAATCTCCTATTGTCCCCACTTTTTTACCCTTATACTCTGTTCCATGTGCACATGCTGCATCTTCAATAACATATAAATTATATTCTTTGGCAATTTCTAAAATTTTGTCCATCTCTGCTGAAAGCCCAAAGATATGAACTGGTATTATAGCACGAGTTTTATTAGTAATCTTCTTTTCAATTTCGTATGGAGCAATGGTAAATTCAGGAAGCTTAATATCTACAAAGACAGGTATTGCACCAACATTAACAACTACATTTGCAGTAGCTGGATGAGTAAAGGAAGGAATAATTACTTCATCCCTATTTTTTATATCTAAGGCTTTTAAAGCAAGATAAAGACCACTTGTCGCAGAATTTAATGCCAAAGCAAACTTAGAATTTTGAAATCTCTTAAAAAGTGCTTCAAATTCTCTAACTTTTGGCCCTTGAACTACCCAACCTGATAATATAACATCTCTTACTGCTTCTATCTCTGAGGAATTAAAATAGGGTTTAGTTATTGGTATATCCATATGCTCTTCCTTTATTATGTTCTATGGTATTTCGCCACTTAATTAGTCTCTTTAAGCCTTCTTTTAGATCAACCTTTGCTTTAAAACCTAATTCCTTAAAGGCACGGGAGGGATCACCTATACGATTTTTAACAATTGTATCATCTTCTCTGGGAAGATAATTTATTTTCTGCTCCGATCCTGTAAGTTTTATTAAAAGTTCCGCAAGATCTTTTAATGTAGTCTTTTCCCCTGTTCCTATATTATAAAATCTATCACTAATTTCAGATTTCATTGCTAATATATTAGCACGGGCACAATCCTTTACATAAATAAAATCATATCCTTCTTCTCCATTACCATAGATAGTAGGGCCAATACCTTTATTTATTGCATCTAACATCTTCATTATTACAGATACATACACCCCTTTATAATCTTGCCTCGGTCCATATACATTCATATATCTTAAACCAACATAATTAAGTCCATAACGATGATGATAGGCCCTTAACATCGCTTCACATGCAATCTTTGTAGCCCCATAAAAATTTTTATTGTTAAATGGATGATCTTCATCCATAGGTTCATAAAGGGCATCTCCATATACAGATGCTGAAGATGAAAATACAAGACGTTTTACTCCTTTCTTTATACATGCATCCATCACATTAAATGTCCCAGCTACATTAACTTGAAATGCACTCCGAGGGAATTCATGACAATGTAAAAGCCACATAGCAGCAAAATGAAAAACACCATCAACTTCATTTAAAACTGATTCCAAAATATCTGTATGTATTATATCCCCTTCAATTATCTTTACTCTTGGATCTTTTATCACATTATTTAGATTTTCAATCTTTCCTCTTGAAAAATTATCAAATATGATCATTTCCTTAATATCTTCCTCTAAAAGGAGATCCGCAGTGTGCGATCCTATAAGCCCTGCTCCACCAATTAAGACTAATCTTTTACTTCGAATATCCATTATTTTCTCCTGGAATATTATTAATAAGAATAATCTTTTTATCTTTCATTCTGTATTTGAGACCACAATATGAACACTTTATAATCTCCTCTTTACCTTTAAGAGTAGTTCCACATTTACATACCCATCCAATCTGTTTTGCTGGAACACCCACAACAAGTGCATAGTCAGGTACATCTTCTCTAACCAATGCTCCTGCCCCAATAAATGCATATTTTCCTATGGTTACTCCGCAAATTATAGTAGCATTTGCTCCAATGGTAGCTCCTCTCTTAACCAAAGTATCTTTAAATTCATGTTTCCTTTCAATAAATGCCCTTGGATTATAGACATTTGTAAATACGCAAGATGGACCACAAAACACCTCATCTTCTAAGGTAACCCCCTTAAAAATAGAGACATTATTTTGAATCTTACATCTATCACCAATAATAACATCTGGCCCAATCATTACATTTTGCCCTATTATACAATTTTCACCTATTTTTGTCCCTTTTAATATATGTGAAAAATGCCAGATCTTAGTTCCAATCCCAATACTTACATCCTCATCAATATAGCTTGAAGGATGAATAAAAAAATTCTTATTATTCTCCATTTTAGCTGAGGCAGGCTTAAAAAAGGATTTGTCTAAGCTTTTTTGACATAGATCTAATATCTTTAAGACTCTTAGACCTTCTTCGCCATCAGTACGAGGTGGCTTTCTTTCAAGAACACATTCTACAAAATGCATCATCTCTTCCCTGAGAGGTTCTTTATATTCAAAATCTACTGTGTAATATTCTGCTCTGTGAGCAATAGGAATTTTACCATTTTTCCATTCTATTTTATGAGGATAGATGAAAAGTTTTTCTTTGCTTACATCATCAAATACAGCCATTGCTTTAGATCCAACTACTATGAGCTTTTGCTCTTTATACGGATGAAGCCAACTTACAAAGATATGCCCTTTGACTCCATTTTGAAATTCAAGAATAGTGATGGTAGTGTCAGCTATTCCCTTATTTAGATAATCACCCCCTGTCGCATGAACAGAAATAGGATCTTCACCAATTATGGAGATTATCAATGAAATATCATGGGGAGCGAAACTCCATAGAATATTTTCTTCTGTCCTGAGTTTTCCGATATTAAGTCGATTTGAATAGATATATTGAATCTTTCCAAGTTCACCTGATCTTATAAGCTCTTTTAATTTATTTACCGCTGGATGATATTGCAATATGTGACCAACCATCAAGATACGATTGAATTTTTTTCCAAGTTGGATTATCTCTTCACCTTCTCTGGGTGTCATAGCAAGAGGTTTCTCTACAAAAACATCTTTTTGGGCAATAAGAGCGGCCTTTACAAGCTCATAATGGGTGAGTGCTGGAGATGCAATAGCTACTGCCTTAATTTCAGGATTTTTTAAGATATCATTAAAAGAATTAGTATAATTAGTACTTGGGAACTGTGATTTTCTTTCTGAAAGTATATTTATATCTGGATCACATGCAGTATGTAATACACCCATATTATATAGATTTCGAAGGATATTTTTACCCCAATAACCAAGTCCTACAAGTCCAATAAAAGGAATTTTAAAAGATTTAATAATATCCATATCAAGTTTCTCCTTCTCCAGTATAATATCTATTTAAAGTCATTAAGGATCTTTTCAGTGTCAGCTTGATAATTTTAATACTTAAAATACTCTATAACACTCTTTATTATGGCATCCATATCATATTTGGGTTCAAATCCAATTAGTTTTCTTATCTTTTGAATATTTGGGCATCGTCTCTGCATATCTTCAAACCCTGGCCCATATGCCTTTTCATAGGGGATATGTTCAATAGGAGAAGAACTTTTAGTCATCTCTTTTACCTTTTGCGCAAGTTCATTTATGGTTATTTCGTGATCATTTCCCACATTAAAGATATCGCCTTCTGCTTTTGGCTCATTCATAAGTCTTATTAATGCCCATATGGCATCATTTACATGTAAAAAGCTTCTGCTTTGGTTACCATCTCCATAGACGGTTATGGGTTTCCCAAGAAGAGCGCTTTGGACAAAATTAGGAAGCACCATGCCATATTGTCCGGTCTGTCGTGGCCCAACTGTATTAAATAGTCTTACAATTACAACTGGCAATTTTTTTTCCTCATAATATGCCATGGCTAAAAATTCATCCAGTGCTTTAGAGCAGGCATAGGCCCATCTCCTCTTTTTTACAGATCCCATAACCCTGTTGTCATCTTCAGAGAGACTGTGTTCAATATGTTTTCCATATACTTCAGAACTTGACGTTATAAGAACCTTCTTCTTAAATCTATTGGCAAGTCTAAGCAGTATCTCAGTTCCTTTTACATTTACCTCAAGAGACTCCACTGGATGATCCATAACATTTTTAACACCTACTGCCGCTGCAAGATGATAGATCTGATCCACCTTAAATATCAGCTCATTCATTACAGATTCATTCAATATGGTATCCACTATTAGGTGAAAATTCTTATCTGTTTGAAGATGGGATATGTTAGATAGTTTTCCTGTCCAGAGATTATCAATCACATATACCTCTTCTCCCATCTCAATAAGTCTCTCTGAAAGATGAGATCCGATAAATCCTGCCCCCCCTGTAACTAATACTTTCATAGTAAAGACACAGCTCCGCTTCTTTAATTTAAAAAAGAGGTTTATGTAACTTTTTAAAATTACTAATAATTTCTCAAATAAAATTCTATCCTATCTTTTCAAGTGCCCAATCTTCAATCTCAACCACCAAGGATCTATTCAAAAGCTCTATATTAACTGCAACCTTATTACTTTTTCCTTTATGTCTTATATATCTACCTATAAGGCCTTTAAGGGGGCCTTCCATAATCATAACAAGATCGCCTCTTTTCATAAGCTTCCTATTTTGCACGGTTCTGTCAGTTCCATCAAGTATCATTAAAGAGGATATCTCTATATCATCTGCTGGAATAGGTTTACCTCTCTTTCCTATAATCTTAACTACTCCAACTGTCTTTATGATCTTCCAATAAGATTCTGCATCCAATATGGTATGAACAAATACATATCCAGGAAGCATTGGAACAGATACCTTCTTTCTCTTTAACCTATAGCGTTTCATCTTCTGAATTTTAGGAAGAAACACCTCAAACTCCTTTGCCCTTAAAAGATCACTGACTTTCTGCTCAAAATTACTTCGTGTATATATGGCATACCATTTGGGTATTTCCAAAGGTTTGGATTCTGGTATTATTACACTCAGTTCCATAGTACCGCCTTTAATAAAAATCTATAAGGTCTTTATCCTATCAAGAGATATTCCCATTCTCAAAAGTCTTTCTGTATCTTGCTTTACCCTATCAAGTCTGGTAATCAAGATACTATCCCATTTTATTCTATTAATCCTATCAGGTGATTTTATTCTAAATTCAAAAAATCTCTTCCCCTCCATCTCCTCATCCACAATTCCAGAAAGCCTAAGAGTCGTCATCTTCAGATACAGGTATGCAAGCTCTGCCACCTCTCCTGCGCCATAAAAGAGTATCCTCTTATTGTCTGCTTCCTCCATTTGTCTATATTTATCAAGCAGAAGTTTCTTGATCTCTTTATAGAAATTCAGGGAATACTGAAGATATTCCACTGTTAATCTGCTCTTCTTTATTATTCCTTCAGGAGTAAGCAGATACTTAACCCTGTTTCTTGGCATTGTCTTAACTTTAAAATATCCCTTATTTATCAATCTCTTTATAAATGTATTTACAAGCCCAACTGAGATATTTAATCTCTTAGATAACTCCCTTTGGGTAAAATTCCCGTTTTTCTCTATCTCACCCATTAATCTTAATATCTGGATATCTTCCTTTTCCATATCAGGACCAATTGTTCAAAAAATGAACAGTAATAGTTCAATAAATGAACAATCATCTTTTGTCAATAGAAAAATTGACCGTTTTATTAATTTTCTATATAGATTCATGAAAAACAGAGAGGAGGTAAAGAGATATGGAATGTCAAAAGGAGAAGAATCTTAAAAGATGTACATGCACTTATGAACCATGTGATAAGAAAGGTATGTGTTGTGAATGCATCAGTTATCATTTAAGGATGAGAGAGCTTCCAGGATGTGTATTTCCAAAGGATGCGGAGGCAACATACAATAGATCATTTGAATATTTTGCAAGGCTTGTTCAAGAAGGAAAAATATAAAAAATATCGGGACGACAGGATTTGAACCTGCGACCCCCGCGTCCCGAACGCGGTGCTCTGACCAGACTGAGCTACGTCCCGATACACCTTAATATTAACCTATTTTCATATATAATATCCAGAAGATTTTTTAGTATCCTTGCAGTAGCACCCCATATTATATGGTTATTATACTCAAAAACAATACTGTTATAATAATCTCCCTCCCATTTAATTTGGGTCACCTTCCACCTCTCATTTAAGAACCATTTAAGGGGGACAAAGATAATCTCTTCAACCTCATGAGGATTCTCTTCAAAAGATGGCCTAAAAGGGATATATCCCACAAATGGATGGATTATATAGTTAGATACAAGGGTAAGAGTATCATCAATCTGGCCCAATATCTCAATCATATCTCTTTTAAGACCTATCTCTTCTTCTGTCTCCCTTAAGGCAGTATCCAAAAATGTGTTATCTGTCTTTTCCACTACTCCACCAGGAAACGAGATCTGTCCTTTATGATTTTCCACCTGCATAGTCCTCTTTGTAAATAGTAACTTAATCTCTTCCCTTTCTTTTATTAATGGAATGAGGACTGAGGCATCCCTCAGATCATCCTTCTTCTCCAACAGTTTAGGCCTTCTCTCTTTAAGTATCATTTTAAGGGTAAGAGGGAATCTTTCTATCTGCTTATTATCTTCCATAGGTATCCATATAGGTATCAAATTCCTCTTTTATCTTTATATCCATTGGTCTTCTTATGCCATCTATAAGGATGGGGATCTTTTCCCTAAAAAGATATTCAATCACTTCTCTAATACCACATATGGAATATATGGGTATATTGGTATCATTTATGAAGCTATCAACGGGATCTTCACCCTTTTTATTCAATATCACATTTCCATCGCTATCATATACTGCAGTGGTCTGTTCTCTATCTATAGCTATTCCAAGTCCAATAATATTTAAGTTAATCTTCCTTCTTTGGGATTCAGCATTTATCTTATCAATTAGTTCATATTTAGTCTTCATAGTGGTAATTACATCATCTACGATAAATAGATTAGCACCATCAAAAAAGGTATTATTTACAAAATATCTCATATCCTTAGACCCCTCCCCATGTAACTTTTCTTCCTTTCTGTCATATTCAAACAGGCATTCTTTCCCATACTTTTCATATAGAGAGATTGAAGTTACAAGTGCAAGGGCTGATCCTTTATAGGAAGGGCCAAGCACAATATCAATCTTATCAATTAGTCCTATCTCGTAGATCATCTCAGAAAATAGCTCTCCCAATCTCTTTGCCCATCTACCTGAGTTAAACATTCCCATATTTACAAAATAAGGAGTGGGTCTTCCATCTTTTAGCCTTAGACCCTTTTCAAAAAAAAGGGCTCCTGTTTGAGCAAGGATCTTTGAAAACCTCTTTTTATATTCTTCCATCTCTGATTTTCTAATTACTTGACTGTTATTTACAATCTTATTAAAGAAAAAGGTATGTTGTAAATCTAAAAAATCTTTTAAGGAGGTAAAGAGATGGCAGAGGAGCAACAGGTTGGAGTGGTAATAAAATTCTTTGCCAAACCCTCTGTGGCAGCGGTAGAAGTATCTGATATTATCAAGAAAGGTGATCTATTGCACTTCAAAGGCCATACAACAGATTTTCAGGAAACCGTAAGCAGTATGGAGATTGATAATCAGCCAGTGGATGAGGCTAAAAGAGGTGATCTGGTGGGAATAAAGGTAAGCCAGAGGGTTAGAGAAAAGGATAAGGTCTATAAGGTGGTGGAATAGTCAATATCTGTATTGAGTGCCTTTGGTATAAGTTTTCTGATAAGAATCTCTTTTTCTTTATAATTGAGTAAACAGAATTTTTGATAAAGGGGATGATTTCTGCTTAAGGTGGGTATCTGTGCCCGCAGAGATGGGGCAAGCTGTTCATAACTTACGATCAGATCTACTAAGGTATATTCTTGTCCAGGATAATCCTTAATCCAGCCCAGTCTTTTCATATATTCAAACCTAAGTATATCCAGAATAAGTAAAAAGCGGTCTATAACTCTCATCTTTTGTTCAGGGGGCAATTGGTAAAAATGGGCACCGCTTCCCAGACCTTCAATATGCATTATCAGATCATATATATAAAATAGGCCTTCTCCTTTGCCTTGAATTAAAAATTTCAGTGCCTCATTTCCTATATCCTGGGCTTTGGTACCCAAGTGGTATCGGGTATTGAATCTGGAATTCCAGTTCCTATACGCCTTTTTTATCTTTAACTCTAAGGCCGCATCTTTTAAATCTATTATCTCTCCCATATATCAGATCTCTCCTAAGCATGCCTTCACAAATCCAAAAAAGAGGGGGGCAGGGGCTTCCATGCGGGATTTGAGTTCTGGATGAGATTGTGTGGCCACAAAGAATTTATGCTCTGGTATCTCGATGAATTCAACCAATCTTCTATCAGGAGAAAGGCCGGAAAAAAGCATTCCATTCTTTTTAAGTATATCGTGATACTCTGGATTTACTTCATATCTATGTCTGTGTCTTTCATAGACCTCCCTTTTTCCATATAGCCTATATGTTAAACTCTCCTCCTTTAAGATAGCAGGATAGGCCCCCAAACGCATGGTTCCACCTAATCTGTCAATATCCCTTTGCTCTGGCATTATATCTATAACAGGGTAAGGGGTATTAGGGTCTATTTCAGTAGAATTGGCATCTCTTAATTTACATACATTTCTTGCAAACTCAATAACTGCAAGTTGCATTCCAAGGCATAATCCTAAAAATGGTATATCTCTTTCCCTTACCCTACGTATCACTTCAATCTTGCCTTCCGTGCCTCTTTTCCCAAAACCTCCTGGCACCACCACTCCATCTACTTCATTTAAAAATGAGATATCCTTTAACTCTGTGGTCTCAACCATCTTGATATTGATCTTACATTTAAGATGTGCTGCACAGTGATTAAATGCCTCTATTATGGATGCATAGGAGTCCCCAAGCCGAGTGTATTTACCACACATGGCCACATTTATCTCTCTTTCAGGATTTCTCAGATTATTAATCCATTCTTTCCACCTCCTTAGATCAGGGGGGCTATATATATTTAGTTTTTTATGCAATATCTCTGGCAGACCCTCCTTTTCAAATACTAAGGGTATCTCATATATATCTTCTACATCAAGGCCAGTAATCACTGCCTCAATAGGAACATCGCAGAAGTTGCTTATCTTTGTCTTTACCTCCTTGGTGAGAAACTGGGAGCATCTCCCTATGATGATATCTGGAAAGATGCCCCTCTGTTTAAGCAGATTTACACTCTGCTGTGTTGGCTTAGTCTTTTGCTCCCTTACTCCATAGGGGATAGGGACATATGTAAGATGGATATAGACTATATTGTTTCTTCCCACATCTTCCTTCATCTGCCTCATTGCCTCTAAGAATAGCTCATTTTCTATATCCCCTACGGTTCCTCCAATCTCTACTATGACTAAATCGGCATCTTCTTCCTCTGCAATCTGAAATATATGATCTTTAATTACATCCGTTACATGAGGAATATACTGAACTGTCTTTCCTAAGTAGTCTCCTCTCCTCTCTTTTTCCCTTATTATCTCAAATACCTTTCCCATAGTGAGATTCCACTTGCTCTTACATGTTATTCCCAAGAATCTTTCATAGTGGCCAAAGTCCATATCCACCTCTCCCCCATCATCCAATACAAAGACCTCTCCATGTTCAAAGGGATTCATGGTGCCAGGGTCAACATTGAGATATCCATCACACTTAATGGGAACTATCTTTAATCTAGAGGAGAGTAAATGCCCGATGGATGCAGCAGCAATGCCTTTGCCTAAGCCAGAGAGCACCCCACCTGTAATAATAATATATTTTGTGGTTGGCATATCTAAATTATCTATCAATAATGACCTTGGTCAAGATAAATGTTAAAATAGAAATATGGATTACATAGTTGCCATAGTAGGAAGACCCAATGTGGGTAAATCCACCCTTTTCAATAGAATAAACAGAAAGAGAAAATCTCTCGTTGATGATCTACCAGGTATAACCAGAGACAGAATATATGCATATATCCAATGGGAAGGCAAATCTTTTACCATAGTAGATACAGGCGGTTTAGAGGTAGATAAGGATCTGCCAATCCATGATAAGGTAAAGGAGCAGGTCCTCTGTGCAATAGAAGAGGCAGACAGTGTCATATTTATGGTGGATGCAAAAGAGGGGCTTATGCCACAAGATATGGAAATAGCAAAGATTCTGAGAAGGAGAGGTAAAAAGGTCTATTTAGCTGTAAATAAAGTGGATGGTCCGGAGAAAAGAATCCTTTCAGATGAATTCCACACGCTTGGATTTGAGCCTCTATATCCCATATCTGCCTTACATGGATACGGAGTTAAAGAGCTTATGGATGATATATGCAAAGAGATAGGATTTGAGAAACCAGTGTCTAAGGTTACTGATCTAATAAAGGTTGCTATTCTTGGAAGACCAAATGTGGGAAAATCCAGCCTGATAAATAAAATCCTGGGTTTTGAAAGGATGATAGTAAGTGAAGTGCCAGGGACCACCAGAGATTGTGTGGATATTGAACTGGACTGGAAAGGACAGAAATATCTCTTTATTGATACTGCCGGTATAAGACGGAGGACAAGGATTAAAGAGAGAATTGAAAGGATCTCTGCTATAAGCTCTTTAAAGAGTATGGAACGGGCTGATGTAGTAATTGTTATGATGGATTGCAAAGAGGGGATAACCAATCAGGATCTACGCATATGCTCTGATGCCTTAGAGCGGGGAAAGGGATTAATCGTGGCACTCAATAAATGGGATCTAATTGCTCATGATAGATATCTTATTGATCAATTAGAGATAGAGATCTCTCGATCACTTAAACCCGTCTCCTTTGTCCCCGTGGTTCGCATGTCTGTAAAAGAGGGGAAAAATATTGAGTTACTATTTAGCAACATAAAGAGGATTTACAGCCAGATATCTCTTAGGATTAAGACCTCACTCTTTAATAAGATTCTAAAAGATATTGTAGCTCATCACAGCCCAACCTACTTTGGCAGAAGGGTTAAGATATATTATGGAACCCAGGTAGATATTAGACCACCAACCTTTGTAATCTTCTGTAGTAATTCAAAGATAATTGATCTTTCATACAGAAGATATATCTCAAATGAGATTAGGAAGAGATTGGGATTGAAGAATTCGCCTATACGAATTATTCTTAAGGATAGGAGATAAGAGGATAGATAAACTCTGTTAATTCCATCACTTTTATATCCTTCTTCCCCTTTATGGAAGAACTCTTAAGGGTTCTGACACATTGAGGGCATGCACTCAATATTATCTCAGCGCCAAGTCCTATTGCTTCATCAATCCTATTTTCAGCTATCCTGCGAGATAGTTCAGGATGGGTGCTTTCTAAGTTTCCCCCTCCTCCGCAACAATAGCTCAAGGCTTTGGTCCTTTCAAATTCAAGGAGCGTTATACCAGGTATGGAACTTAGTATGTATCTTGGTGCATCATAAATATGACCTTCCCTTCCCAAGTCACAGGGATCGTGGTAGATCACCCGAAGCTCCACTCCTTTAAATCTTATTCTACCATCTTCTACTAATTCCTTAAGCAATTGTGTATGATGAATCAGGGGTATATCAATATCATAATACCGTCTCCAGGTTGTAAGACAGGAAGGGCATGAAAAGAGTATATTCTTTGCCTCCATATTTTTGATAATCTCTAAATTATGCTCTTTTAATCTATCAAATTCATTCCAGAGTCCTTCTAAGATAAGTGGAAATCCACAACAATATTCATCGCTTCCCAAGATAATAAAATCTATCTGACTTCTTTTCATAATTCTTGAAAGATAAAGCGGAATATTCTGAACAGTGGGATAGAATGAAGATACACATCCAACAAAGTATATAAATTCACTCTTTCCTTTTTTTATAAGGAACTCTTCTTCCTCAACCCAATCTGATCTTTCGGCATTGTCTTCTCCTGCTATATTTCCATACTCTTCAATATTTGATAAGAGATTGGAAAGCGGTGCCTCTGTCTTAGTCACCCTACTTATCTCTGCCCTCATCTCCATAATTAACTCTTTAGTATTTACTCCACTGGGACACACCTCTTGACATGCACCACACAAAAGACAGGTTGAATAGACATCTTTTAGTATGGGATCTATCACCAATTCCCCATTTTCATAAGCTCTTTTGAGCTGAATCCTTCCACGTGGTGTAAATCTTTCAAGATAGAGTTCTCTGCCAATAGGGCATGCCACATAACACAGCCCACACTTATTACAGCTTTCAAGCCCTCCACCCTTATTAGGACTCAAGGTATCCCCCTGGGTTTAATATATTTTTAGGATCAAACACCCTCTTAATACCCCTCATAAGCTCAATATGCTCCTCTTTAAACTCCTTATAGATAAATCTCTTCTTAGAGATCCCTATTCCGTGCTCACCTGTTAGTGTCCCCCCTAAGGATACGGTCTCATCAAAAAGCTCATTCATGGCATCTTCAACCCTTCTCATCTCCTCCTTATCTCTGATATCAGTCATTATAAGGGGATGAAGATTTCCATCTCCTGCATGAGCAAGGACTCCTATCTTAAGCAGATATTTCTTGGATATCTCTTTTATCTTATTTACCATCTGGGGGATATGAGCTACTGGAACAGTGGCATCTTCAACAATAATGTTGGGCCTGAGCCTTGCAACTGCGGCAAAGGCCGTTCTTCTTGCCTGCCACAATCTTTCAATCCCATCCCTATCTTCTGCCTTTTCAACCTCCATTGCCCCCATCTTAATGCAAAACTCTTTTATCTTTTCTGCCTGCTCCCTTACAAGCTCGCTTTCTCCATCCACTTCTATAAGCAGCAGGGCATCAGCACCTACTGGAAATTGGGCACCTCCATAGCCTTGAATCTGTTCAAGAACCACACTATCCATCAGCTCCAATGTCACAGGAACTATCCTCTCCGCTATAATTGAGGATACGGTCTTAGATGCCTTTTCCACATCATCATATATGGCCTGAAGAGTTGCCCTTGAATGGGGAAGGGGAATGAGTTTTAAGATTATCTTTGTAATAATTCCAAGAGTTCCTTCAGAACCACATATGAGGGATTTTAGATCATAGCCACTTACATTTTTAAAGGTCTTACCACCACACATAATCACTTTTCCATTGGGAAGCACAAGCTCAAGGCCCATAAGATAGTCTTTTGTAACACCATATTTTACACCCCTTGGCCCCCCTGCATTCAGCGCTACATTTCCACCAAGGGTGGATACAAACATGCTGGCAGGGTCTGGCGGATACATAAGTCCAAAGCCCTCAACCCTTTTCTGTAATTCCGCATTTATTACTCCTGGCTCTACCACAGCACATCGGTTTTCTCGGTCAATTTCAATAATTTTATTCATTCTGTGAAATGCTAAAATTATCCCTCCTTTTCTTGCAACCGCGCACCCAGATATGTTTGTTCCAGCCCCCCGTGGAACCACTGGAATCCCTTCACTGTTTGCGATCCTGAGAATCTCTGAAATCTGTTTAGCATCTTCAGGAACTACAACTGCATCTGGCAAAAACTCAAATATGTATCCATCATAAGAATAGCTTAAGAGATCAACCCTGCTTTCCAATAGCCATCTATCTCCTACGATCCTTTTAAATTCCTTAGATATTCTCTTATCTAACATCTGCCTTTCCTAAATTTTACTCTAAAAATGTGACATCTCTCTTTATAAGATAAAATCTCCCATCATCTGTCTTTCCAACAACTTTATATACAATAAGATATTCCAAGGCCTTTGGACGAAAGTCTCTTAGGCCAAACCCAAAAAGGTTCCATCTACCATAAGGCAGGGATATAGCGGTATCTTCACTAAATGCCTTACTTCTTCTTAGATCTCCAATTATATTCTTATATGCCCTCTTTATCTGCCAGAGCTGAATCTTTCTGGTAAGTGCAAGGGCAATTGCCATAAAGATACAGACAGAAATAATGGAAAGTATTTCTTTCATCATCAGGTTAACTATTTAACCAATGTATTAGCCAACCACAATATGCTATTGGGCCAGATTACCACGGCAATCAGCCCAAGCTCCATAAGCCTCCAGAATGGAAATGCTCCCCAATATATATCCGCGGTGGTAACTTCAGGTGGTGCAACTCCTTTAAGATAGAAAAGTGCATAACCAAAGGGAGGGGTCAAGAATGAATCCTGAAGCATCACCGCTATGGTCACCACAAACCATACCATATCAAATCCAAGCTCCTTTGCAATGGGTAAAAACACCGGGAATGTAATCATGATAATCCCGATCCAGTCGATAAACATACCAAGAAAGAATAAAATCACCATCATAACAAAGAATGTTCCCCACTTACCCCAGCCTAATCCCAAGATAAATTCTTTTACCACATCACCTCCCCCTGAGCCCATAAACACACTTGAAAAACATGAAGCACCAGCAAGTATTATAATAACCATTGAGGTAGTCTTAGATGTATTAATAACCGCGGTTTTTAATCCTGCCCAAGTAAATCGCCTATAGGCCAATGTCATAACAAAAGCAAGAAATGCGCCCACCCCTGCCGCTTCAGTAGGGGTAGCAATTCCAGCAAATATGGAACCAAGCACACCCAGAATCAAGACCAGAGGTGGAACTAAGGACTTCAATACCATCAAGGCAAGCCTCTTTTTGGTAATTGCGGATCTCTCTTCCTTAGAAAGTGCTGGACCATCTTGGGGTCTAAAATAGCATCTTATAAGTATATAGATGATATACATGGAAGAGAGTATAAGACCAGGAATAATTGCTCCTGCAAAGAGCTTTCCAACTGAAAGTGCTGACTGATCTGCCATAACCACCAACATAATACTTGGAGGGATAAGTATCCCCAGTGTTCCTCCAGCACAGATACAGCCTGAGGCAAGTCTCTTGTTATATCCATATTTCAAAAATACGGGCATGGAAAGTAGTCCCATAGTTACCACAGAGGCACCGATAATACCTGTGCATGCTCCAAAAAGTGTGGATACCACCACCACAGCAATTGCAACACCACCCCTGATAGGACCAAATAGATATCGCATAGTATCAAAAAGCTGCTCTGCTACTCCAGATTGATCCAGGAGCTGTGCCATAAGGATGAATAAAGGAATGCATACCAGAATATAATTATCCATAACCCCCCAGATCTGATTTAAAAACATATAAAAACATGCAGATCCCCATCCTATATATCCAAAGATAACCGCTAACCCACCCAACACAAAGGCAAGGGGATGTCCCATAAACAGACCGATTAGAAGCCCTACAAACATAGATATTGCAATAACTTCAGGGCTCAGAGTCATATCTCTACTCCTTTAACTAACTTATAAATGGCCTTAATAAAGTTTACGATTCCTTGGTTAATTAAAAGTGCAAAGGTAACAGGTATGACTGTCTTTACCAATGGCACTACTTTAAGAGCAGCTGACTCACTGGTTTCATGTATTGACCAGGAGGTATAGGCATATAAAATTCCATTATATAGAACCAGAGTGCAAAATGGGAAGAAGAATACAAGATATGTGATTACATCAAGTATTCCCTGGACCCTGGAGGAAAATTTTCCATATATTATGTCTATACTCACATGGGCTTTATAGAGAAAAGTATATGCTGCAACCAGCATAAAATGTGAACCATAAAAATAATCAATAACTTCAGTTGACCATACATGAGGACTTCCTAAAATCCTTCTTGAGATTACCTCATACACCACAAGAGAGGTCAGAGGAATAGCTAACCAGACAAATATCCTGCCCGAATATTCACTTACCGCCTCCATCTTACTGATAATTTTGGAAAGTTTCATCCTTTCTGGCTCCTCAAATTAAACTAATAGGCCCCTGTAAGTATCAGGGGCCTAAATGTAAAGACCTTTCCCTACTTTATACCCAGCTTTTCACACTCTGCAAGCACTCTGTCCACATAGGAGGGGGTAAATCCAAATCCAAACTTTCCTGTCATCTCTCTCCAATCCGAATATTCCTTTAAGTATTCCATCTGAGACTTCAAGATCCTTCCAAAAAGCCCTTTTCTCTCTCTTAGTGCCTGGATAATGTATTCACCACTCAGCTCATCCAGCTTTCTTAGGCTTTCGTCATCCAGCTTAACTATCACAGTTCCCTTTTCCTTAAATTTTTCAATCGCCCTGGCCGCATCGGCCTCGTGGAAGGTTAGGCTGTCCATGGCAGCTGCCTTGCACGCATACTTAAAGATTGTCTTATATTGAGGGGGAAGCTTTTCCCAAGCCTTTTTGTTTACCATAACGCCTACCTGAGATGCAGGCTGAAACCAACAAGGGACTGACCAGTATTTTGTAATCTCTGCAAAGCCCATCTCCCAATCTATTCCAGGACTACTAAATTCTGCTCCATCCAAGGTTCCCCTCTCTATTGCAAGATAGATTTCACCACCAGGCATCTTTACAGGAGCTGCACCCAGCTTTTTCAATACCCATATGGTTCCCCTTGCAGGTGTTCTGAGCTTTTTACCCTTGTAGTCTGCAATTGTCCTGATCGGACCAGTCTTTTCAGTGGTTCTAAACCCAGATTCCATAGGTGTTACACCAACATTAAAATATACCATATTAAATTTTCCATATGCCTCGTTGTAAAGTTTCCATCCGCCAAACTGATAATACCAGACAAGATAGTCCAGATTTGTAAAACCAAAGGGCATGGAACCGAGAAAATCAAATGCAGGATCTTTACTGACCCAATAGCTTGACCAATCTCCCACTGCCTCAACCACACCTTTGCTGCATGCATCAAAATATTCAAATGCCTTCATCAATGAACCAGATGGAAACCATTTTATTACAAAGTTTCCATTGGTCATCTCCTTGACATATTTAATCATCTCCTTCTCACCATGATATAGATTAATGGCAGGAGTCCAACAGCTTCCCATTCTCCAATTGACCTTTTCTGCACAAAGTACAATTGAAGGAGATAAGATAAATGAAATTGCAATTACTAAGGTAAAAATTAATACCCATCTCTTCATAGTTTCCCTCCTCCTTTAAAAGGGTTAATCTTAATTGAGTGAAGACCAAACTATTAATATAGCCCTCTTTCTGATACCCTCTATACCACCCCCCTTCTTTACTCAGAATCTTAATTATGATAAATAATCGTTGTTAAAAACTGGTAATACCAGTATTAAAAATCACCAGTTTTTGTCAAGCGGATTTTATTATAAATATTATATCTCAAAAAATAACTCAAGATTAATTAGGGATCAATCCTTAAGAAGGTCTTTGAGGAGGGAATTGAGGTCCTTCATCTTAAAGGGTTTGAGAAGTGCTCCTGAAAAGCCCAATTCTCTATAGTTCTTTATTGCTGGGTCATCCATATAACCTGTTGAAAGTATTGCCTTTACATCAGGATCTATCTTTAATATCTCTCTTAGTGATTCCTTTCCACTCATTCCACCTTTAACAGTAAGATCTAAGATAAGGGCATCAAAATGCCTTCCTGACTCTATCTCTTCTTTAAATATATCTACTGCCTCTTTTCCATTGGAAGCTGTCACAACCTCGTATCCCATATTTTTTAACATCTCTTTTAGGAGTTCTCTGACTAAATCTTCATCATCCATTACCAAGATCCTCTTTTTTCTCAGTTCTTGCTTTTCTTCTCTTTTCACCTCTTTTACCTCACCCACTATGGCAGGAAGATAGATATTTACGGTTGTTCCCACATCTACTTCCGACTCTATACTAATATACCCATCGTGCCCTGTTATTATGGAATGGCAGATAGAAAGCCCCATTCCCATTCCCTTCTGAGCCCCCCTCTGTTTGGTGGAAAAATAGGGGTCAAAAAGTCTGGAGAGGTTTTCTTCTGGTATTCCCTTTCCTTCATCCCTAATGGATATATGAATATAATTGCCTTCTTTTAAGGGAAGATCCTCTGTTTCAGAATCCCCTGAAATGGAGAGATTCCTGGCAGAAATATACAGATTACCACCCCTTTCCATTGCCTCCCTTGCATTTGTTACCACATTGGTTATCGCCTGAAGTAACAGATTTTCATCAAGTTCAAGCTCCCAGAGATCCTTTTCAATATCATAATGGGCCTTTATATTTGACCCTGAAAGCGCAAGTTCAGTTCCTTCCTTTAATATCTTAACAATGGAACCTCTCTTCTTAATCGGTCTTCCACCCTCTGCATAGAGGAGAAACCTCTTTACCAGCTCTTTTGCCTTAAGGCATCCCTTTGTGGCATCATCTAAAAAATCCTTAATCTTTTGCTCCTTATCCTTTAAATAGAGCTTTGAAAGATCAACATAACCCAATATAGCAGTCAGCAGGTTATTGAAATCATGTGCAATACCTCCGGCCAATGTTCCAATGGCCTCCATCTTCTGCATTCTTAAAAGCTCCTCCTCCATCCTTTTGATCTCTGTAATATCCATGAATGTGCCAAGAGCGGCCCTCTTTCCCTTATAGGTTATGGGAACAACCCTTTCCATAATCCATCTTATACTTCCGTCTTTTCTGCGTGTCCTGTATTGATAGGGAATGTCCCTTTCTCCTTTCAGCATACTAATGGCTGCCTGTCTAACCCTTTGACGATCTTCTGGTATTACCAGCATAAGGGATTCCATTCCATTAAGTTCATCTTCTGAATAACCACACCTCTTTTGAAACTCTTTATTGAAAATCTTTATCTTTCCATCTTGAACAATAAAAAAGCCTATTGAGGCCTTCATAAATATCTCATTAAAAAGGGTTTCAATCTCTTTAAGGGCAGTTATATCTATTAGAGTTGATATAAGGCTTTGAGTTTCAGGAAGAATTTCTACCTTGTTAATCACATATCTAATATCCCCGCCTTTATCTATAAATCTAAATTCATATTCATTGGGAACATTTCTATCCCCTCTCTTTCTCCTCTCCCAATATTCCATCATCATAGGGAGATCATCTTTATATACGAACTCCATCCACTTTTTCTTGCCCTCTATTTCTTCCCTTTTATATCCACTAAGCTCTTCAAATGCCTTGTTAACTAAGGATAGTATTCCATCAGGTTCAATCAGAATGGTAGGAGAACTGGAATAATAAAATAATGCCTTATAGACTTCAATTTTATTCATGTATCTATCTCAGTACAAAAAGTTTTTTAAATATTAATTAAAATTTTTGCTTATTCAAGTTAAAAAATTACGTAAGAGTGTGAATTATTTCACACTTTTGAAAATTTTATCCTTGACATATCTATTCTTTAAAAGGAGATATACACATAATTTTGTTTGGTTTGGGGAGATCTCTATGGAGATAATACAATTAGAGACAGGGGTAATGGCAGTCTTTACCTATATCGTATATTGTCCATTAAAAAAGGAGGCCATTGTCATAGACCCAGGAGGTGATGAAGATAGAATAGTTCAGCTTATAGATGATATGGCACTTAGGCTTATCTATATTGTAAATACCCATGGTCATGCAGATCATACCTGTGGAAATTTAAGAGTTAAGGAGCTTACAGGTGCAAAGATCCTTATGCATGAAAAGGATGATATGCTCTTCAATTCTCCAATAGGGCAAAGAAGGGCGATGGAGATGGGCTTTACCCCTTCACCACCTGCTGATATAAGGCTTAAAGATATGGATATTATAAGATTTGGAACTGCCAAGCTCATGGTCTTACATACTCCGGGGCATTCACCCGGCTCTATATGCCTTTATGGAGATGGCCATCTTTTTACTGGAGACACCCTATTTGTGGGTGCAGCAGGAAGGACAGATCTTCCTGGAGCCTCTCTGGATCAGCTAATTCAGTCCATAAAAGATAAGATCCTTCCTCTTCCAGATGATACCATAATAATGCCAGGGCATGACTATGGGGATCAGCCAACTTCTACCATCGCAAGGGAAAAGGCCACAAATCCATATATAACTGATTTTATCCTCTATTAGCCTTTTGAATCCTTTTCCACTGATCCTTTAAAGAGACTATTCTATTAAAGACAGGTGCTCCAGGTGCAGAATCAACATGATCCACATAGAAGTAACCCACCCTTTCAAACTGATATCTTTCCCCTGGCATTGCCTCTCTTAGGGATGGCTCCAGCTTACATGACCTTAAAACAATCAGGGACTCTGGGTTAATGAAACGATCAAGTTCTGATACATCCACATCCATTGGATTTTCAATGGTAAAGAGATGATCATATAGTCTTATCTCTGCTTCAAAGGCATGCCTTTCTGATACCCAATGCAGTGTGGCACGCACCTTTCTTCCATCTGGGGCATCTCCACCCCTTGTCTCTGGATCATAGGTGCAGACTATCTCTTTTATATTTCCATCGCTGTCTTTTTTTACATCAATACACCTTATAAAATATGCATATCTGAGTCTTACCTCTCTTCCAGGGGCAAGTCTGTAAAAGTTCTTTGGCGGATTCTCCATAAAATCATCCCTTTCTATGTAAATAACCTTAGAGAATGGCACCTTCCTTGTTCCCATAGAAAGATCTTCAGGGTTATTGATGGCATCCAGATACTCTATTCTATCTTCAGGATAGTTCTGTATTATAACCTTAAGTGGATTTAAGACAGCCATCACCCTTTGGGCGGTCTTATTTAGCTCTTCCCTTATACAGTGTTCAAGAAGGGATATATCCACAATGCTCTCTTTTTTAGAGATACCAATACGTTCACAAAACTTCCTGATAGAACTGGGTGTATATCCCCTTCTTCTTAGGCCAGCAATAGTTGGCATCCTGGGATCATCCCAACCCCTTACATATCCCCTTTGAACAAGCATATTCAGCTTTCTCTTACTCATAACCGTATATGTCAGATTAAGTCTTGCAAATTCAATCTGTTTTGGGTGATGAATCTCAAGCTGTTCTATAAACCAATCATAAAGGGGGCGATGATCCTCAAACTCAAGGGTGCACAGAGAATGGGTTATACCTTCAATAGAATCACATTGCCCATGAGTAAAATCATATGTGGGATAGATACACCACTTTGTGCCAGTCCTGTAATGGGGCACATCAAGAATCCTATACATTACAGGATCTCTCAAATTCAGATTGGGTGAAGACATATCTATCTTTGCCCTCAGCACCTTTGAACCAGGGGGGAACTCCCCCTTTTTCATCCTCTCAAAAAGGTCCAGGTTCTCTTCCACTGATCTATTTCTATATGGGCTCTCTTTTCCTGGCTCTGTAAGTGTGCCCCTATATCTTCTTATCTCTTCTCCACTCAGATCATCCACATATGCCTTACCCTTTTTGATGAGATCTATTGCGAAATCGTAGAGTTTATCAAAATAGTCAGATGCATAATAGAGTCTGTCTTCCCAATCAAATCCCAGCCATTTTATATCCTCTTTTATTGCCTCTACATAGTGGGGCTCTTCCTTTGTGGGGTTGGTATCATCAAACCTGAGATTACATTTTCCACCATATTTCTGTGCTATTCCAAAATTAAGACATATGGCCTTTGCATGGCCTATGTGGAGATATCCATTGGGTTCAGGTGGAAAGCGGGTATGCACTCTTCCTCCATATGTGCCCTTTCGGATATCCTCTTCAATTATATCTGTTATGAAGCTGGATGGAGGATCATATATGAGCTCTTTTTCCATAGCATGGTCCCTTATCTAAATAATTATTTTTAATAAACTCACGGTGTCAAACAATAAAATTCTTTACCTTTAATCTCAGCATGGTCTTATGCTATAAATTAGAAGACTGAAAATTCCGGTTAAGGGAGGAGTGATCATGGGAGCTATAGCAGAGAATGTAAAGAGGATCCTGAGTGAGCTTCCAGAGGATGTGATTCTTGTAGGTGCAGCAAAGACACGGACTCCAGAAGAGATATTAGAGGCTGCAGATGCAGGGCTTGAGATCGTGGGAGAAAACTATGTGCAAGAGGCAGAGAGGGCATATAATGTGGTAGGGGATAGGGTAAAGTGGCATATGATAGGGCATCTTCAGAGAAATAAGGTTAAAAAGGCAATTAAGATATTTGATATGATTGAAACAGTTGATTCAGTTAGGCTTGCAAAAGAGATAGATAAACAGTGTAAAAAGATCGGAAAAGTTATGCCTGTGCTCATTGAGATAAATAGTGCAAAAGAGGAGCAGAAATCGGGTGTTATGCCAGAAGATGCCCTCTCAATAGTTCAGGATATATCCAGATTTGAAAACATTAAGATAATGGGACTTATGACCATGGGTCCCTTTTTAGAAGATCCAGAGGATCTCAGACCCTATTTTAGACTCACTAAGGAGCTCTTTGAAAAGATCAAAGATATAGGGATAGATGGTGTTGAGATGAGGTATCTTTCAATGGGAATGTCAGATTCATACAGGGTTGCCATTGAAGAAGGAGCAAACATGGTTAGGATTGGAACCCTTTTATTTGGTAAGAGAACGTATTAAGGCATCATGTCATCAGCTGAAAAAGCGCTTATAAGATGGATGGGAAAGGCCATAACCCAACGCAATATGATACAGGATGGAGACAGGATATTGGTGGGAGTATCTGGGGGGTTGGACAGTCTAAGCCTATTATATCTTTTAAAGAAAAGGCTTAGATGGATTCCAATAGAATATGAGTTATATGCCTTACACATTGATCTTGGATTTGGTGGAAACACCCAGGATAAACTAAAAGAATTTTTTGAATCCATCTCCGTCAAATATCGCATAGTCCCTACAGATATAGGAATCAGGGCACATTCAGAGGAAAACAGAGAAAATCCCTGTTTTCTGTGTTCATGGCACAGGAAGAGATTACTCTTTGAGATTGCTGATGAGCTCAAATGCAATAAGATTGCACTTGCTCATCATAAAGACGATGTAATTGAGACATTCTTAATAAATCTCCTCTACAGTGGCTCTATAAGCACCATTAAACCTGTTCAGGATTTTTTTAATGGCAGATTCCATATCATCCGCCCCTTTTATTTAACAGAGAAATCCCTAATTATCAGATTTGCAAAGAAGATGCAGTTCCCTGCCATAGATCAGCTCTGCCCATCTTCCAAAGGTTCAAAAAGGGAGAAGATAAGAGGGCTTCTAAGATCACTTTACAGAGAAGATCCCAAGATAAAAGGGAATATATTCCATGCAATCCATAATGTAAGGAAAGAATATCTTCCTTAAGAGCTTTCCAAAAGTCTTAATGCCTCATCTTTTATATCCTGGGGGGTAAAGCCAAACCTTTCAAAGAGCACCTTATAAGGTGCAGAGGCTCCGTATCTTTTAATACCCATTATGGTTGAATTACATCCTGCATATCGCTCCCATCCAAGTGGATATGCGGCCTCAATTACAATCTTTTTGATATCCGCTGGCAAGATCTCCCGCCTATAATCCTCGGATTGTGCATCAAAGAGCTCCCATGATGGCATACTTACAACTCTGCATCTTATATCTTGTGCCTTCAACAACCTATATGCCTCAATTGTGGGATGCACTTCTGAACCGCTTGAAATGAGAATAATATCTGGTCTTTCTTCTTCTTTATTCAGGATATATGCTCCCCTGCATAGCCCCTCTTCAGAATTAAACTCTGTTCTGTCAATAATGGGAAGAGCCTGTCTTGAAAGGATCAATGCAACCGGGCCTTCCACCTCTAAGGCCACCTTCCATGCCACCCTTGTCTCATTAGCATCACAGGGCCTAATTACGGTCAACTGGGGCATGGCTCTGAGGGTGGTAAGCTGTTCTATAGGCTGATGAGTTGGGCCATCTTCACCGATTCCGATGCTATCATGTGTAAATATATATATGACCTTTAACTTCATCATTGAAGCCAGTCTCATAGATGGTCTCATATAGTCTGAAAAGACCAAAAAGGTCCCTCCATATGGGATAACCCCTCCATGAAGGGCCATTCCGTTTAGTATTCCTGCCATGGCGTGTTCTCTTACTCCAAAATGGATATTTCTTCCGCCATAATTTCCTTTCTGAAACCTTCCCTCTCCTTCAATAATGGTCTTATTGGACCCGGATAGATCTGCTGATCCACCCATTAAGTTAGGGACATGCCTTGCTATAATATTTAGTGTCTTTCCAGATGCAACCCTGGTTGCCATTCCCCTGGAATCCGCAGAAAACCTTAATATCTTCTTTTCCCAGCTAAGAACAATCTCCCCGCTCATCCACCTATCCCATTTAGATGATAGCTCCGGGTATCTCTTTCTGTATTCAGAAAAGGTATGATTCCATTCCTCCTCCCATTCTCTTCCCCTTGAAACTGCCTCCCTGAAGTATTCCAATACCTCTTCTGGCACATAGAATTCCTTATCCAGAGGCCAGCCAAGCCTCTCTTTAGTAAGTATAAGCTCTTGCTCTCCCAGAGGCTCACCGTGAGCAGATGGATGATCCTGCTTATTAGGGGAGCCATAGCCAAGATGAGTCCTTATGGCAATAAGAGATGGCTTCTCTGTCTCATCCTTTGCCCTTTTTATGGCATCTTCAATTGCCTTTAAGTCGTTTCCGTCAGATACACTCTGCACATGCCAGCCATATGCCTCAAATCTCTTGAGTCTATCTTCAGTGTAAGTAATATCAGTACTTCCATCTATTGTTATTCGGTTGTCATCATAGAGGTATATGAGCTTTCCAAGTCCAAGATGCCCTGCTAAGGAGCCTGCTTCATGGGAAATCCCTTCCATCAGGTCTCCATCGCTTACAATGGCATATATGTGGTGATCAACTATCTCAAAACCGGGCCTGTTGAAATGGTTTGCCAAGAATCTCTCTGCAATTGCCATTCCCACACCATTTGCAAAGCCCTGACCCAAAGGGCCTGTAGTGGTCTCCACACCTGGTGTAAGCCCATATTCAGGATGACCAGGAGTTATGCTCCCCCATTGTCTAAAACTTTTGAGATCTTCAAGGCTGATATCATATCCTGAAAGAAATAGAAGCGAGTATAGAAGCATACTTCCATGTCCAGCACTCAGAATAAATCTATCTCTATTGGGCCATCTGGGATTTTGAGGGTTGTGTTTGAGGAATTTGGTCCATAACACAAATGCCATAGGCGCAGCACCCATACATATTCCGGGATGACCTGAATGGGCCCTTTCCACACATTCAGCAGAAAGCACTCTAATGGTATTGATACATAATAATTCAATATCCTTCATTTATCATAACCTTTAGCTATGTTTAAAAGAGGCATAAAATATCTTTTTATTGAGGGGGATTGTCAACCATATTTTCCCTTATCCAATTTATCAAATTACCCATATCCTCTTTAAGGCTCTGAATTGCCTTTGCTCTATGACTTACACTATTCTTCTCTTGCATCTTCATCTGGGCAAAGGTCTTTTTATATGGAGGATAATAGAATATGGGATCATATCCAAACCCCTCTTTTCCCAAAAGCTCATATGTTATCTCACCATCACATCTGCCTTTATAAAAGCGGGCCTTTCCAGAAGGAACTGCTATACATATTACACAGACAAAAAATGCGTATCTTTCCTTCTTTCCTTTCATAAGATCCAATATCCTTTTACATCGCTCTTCATCTGTAATCTCACTTCCAAAGAATCTTGCAGAATGCAGGCCAGGAGCACCCCCAAGGACAGGGATTACAAGGCCAGAGTCATCTGAGATAGCTGGTAGATTTAGATACTTAGATATGGTATGGGCCTTTTTAAATGCATTCTCCTCAAAGCTATCTCCATCTTCAATGACTTCAGGAACATCTGGAAATTCCCCAATTCCCCTTAACTTAAAAGGGGTTTTCAAAAAGAGATCCTCATATTCCCTTATCTTTCCCCTGTTTCTGCTTGCAAGGACAATTGAATCCATAGCATCCTTTTATGGATCTTATCTTAAATAAAATCAATACAAAAAAATTATTTTGACTAATTTGATCTTAGGTTTGACAGTTGGTAGTGTAAAGAAATGGGTAAATATTCTGTAAGATCATAACCCCTAACAGTCTTTATATCCATGGTAGAGCTTGGAAAAAGAAAAGAGGCTAAAGAAAAGTGGTTAGTCTTCCAAGGAATTAATTTAGAAAATTACAGTCCAGAAACCACTCTTTTCGTGGTCTCTTGCACTAAAACTAAAATCTGGAAAACAAATCCCCACGCCCCAAATTATGTTCCAGCATTATATGCATATTGTGGCAAACCATTTCTAAGCTTCCTTAAATGGGCTAACGAAAGCAATTTGGAAACTAAAGGTTTCAAATGGATAATTCTCAGCGCAAAGTATGGTTATATAGAACCGTGGCATCCCATAAGCAACTATAACGTTACCTTTAACGATGAGAGAACAGGACCCATCTCAGATGAAACCCTTTATAGACAAGTAATGTTCCAAAAGCGATGGGACAACATCCCCCTTAAAGATTTTAAAACAATAGTATGCTTGGGAAACGAAACATATCAAGAGAAAATCCGAAAGTCATTTAGGGATTTAAATGTTCAGATAATCACACCAAAAATTTAACCACAAACAAGCACATTACTTAATATAAGCTTAAAAGCTAAAAGTTTTGCAACTCTGACATTAGCTGTGGACTTTTTCTGTCACCAAACTTAGTTTTTCTGCGTATTGTAAGAATGCCATGCGTAAAGTTTCGCTTTCGCTCTGCCCCAGCTTTTCACATATCCTGTCCAGCAATTCTTTGTGCTGACGGCTTAAGACCACTCTTACAATATGCTTTTTTGCCACTCTTTGACCATCCTGTTGTATAATTCAATTTATGTTTTGAAACATATATTTAT
>CBFDUE010000025.1:0-29339 GCA_965613025.1 uncultured bacterium | reverse complement strand
CATAACCCCCTTTTACACTGGGGGTTACACCCCCAGACCCCCAAAGATTTACTTAAAATAACCCATAATTACAGCTTTTTTCAGAGAGCTTTGAAAAATTCAAAGCTCTCAATTACGAGACCTTTTATTGCCTTAATTTTCAATTTCCTATATAATTTTATATATAATCATGAAATTAGAGAGAATCCATAGAAAAGGCCCTGTGCTTAAGAAGGCAAAATTTGGGTGTCTTAATAGGGTATTATCCATCAATATCACCAAAGGCTGTTCATTTAGGTGCGTATATTGTTATGCAAGGGCATATCCTGGAAACGAAGATGATGGAGTGTATCTGTATGAAAATCTCATAGAGAAGTTGGATAGAGAGACTAAGAGAACACGATCAGTTAAGTTTGTAGTATTTAACACCGCAACAGATTGTTTTCAACCCCATCCTGCTATCTTAGATACCACATATTTCGCAATGAAACTTTTGCTTGAAAGGAGATATACCATATCCTTTCTTACAAAGGGTTTTATCCCGGATCGTTTCATAGAGCTATTTTCAGATTATCCTGAAAGTACTATATGTAGAATAGGGCTTGTATCAATATCTGAAAGATTTCATCGTATATTTGAACCATTGACTGCCACACCTTCTCAGAGGCTCTCTAATATTGAAAGACTAAAAGGGGCAGGGCTGGAGGTGGAGGTACGTATAGATCCCATAGTTCCATTTTATACAGACACTGTCTCTGAGATAGATTCACTCCTATCAGAGCTTCATAGATTGGGGGTGGAGAAGGTCACATTGAGTTATCTACATCTGAGGCCAGGGATTTTGAAGCAGCTTAGAAGGGAGCTTCCTCAGAGAGATTTTAAGATGATAATTTCCAATTTCCCTAAGAGCGGGTGGCAGAGAGTGGGAACTTCCACAATGAGCAGACTTGTTCCCCTCCCCCTAAGGAAGAGGGGATATGCTCGATTCAGGGAGATCGCTCAACGCTATCAGATGGAAGTAAAGATATGCGCCTGTAAGAATCCTGATATGAAAGCTCAGAGATGCATCTCTTTTAAGGAAGCTCCTGAACCTGTAAGACAGCTAAGACTCTTTAATTAAACAGGGATAATCTATGCACCGGGTAAAAGAGATAGTGGATCAGATAAGGTATAATTGCACCATTTCTGGCTCTATCCTTTGTGGTGACTATTCCATATGCACATTGGTATTGAGATTGAGGGATCTCTATAAATGGGAGAAGGGGTTAAATCCATGGCAAGAAGGGGAATCTGAACACCTGATGCAGTGGATAGAAGAGACGGAAGAGGTCTGGAATGAGCTTATGGGGAGGGAGTTTAAGAGGATAGAAGTGATGGATATGAGCTATGACCCTTTTGATTGTGAAGCCATAAATAGGGTGCTTTCAGAATACGGCCTCTATTATGGAGCAGGGCTTACCCATTCTCTTCATCCCACCTTTTTTGTGGGCGTGATAGAAGAAAGGCACATACTCTTTGATGTGCCTGTCACGGTCATAGGTGAGGAGCTTGCAAGGGATCTCTTCACCTCACCTGCCTTTTGCGATGGAAGAGAGGTGGTTGTAAGAAGGGATGCCTCCCGATTCTTTATATGGGACCAGCTTATGTTTATAAAGAAGTCTCAGAGGGATGCAATGGATCTTGCATTGAGTTCCTATGGGGTATCTCTTGAAGAGAAGGAAAGATTAAAGGATATATTGGATGAGATCGTAATAGGTGAGCTCCCTATCTTTATGTATCATGAGATAGGATCCTTGAAGGATAATCTCTTCCCCTATCCACTATGGAAGGAGATGATAAAGGAGTTCAATGGCACTTCCATTGAGCTATTTTTAAGGGCCTTAAAGGATGTGATCTCAGATATCTCGGAATTTGGGACCCTATCTCATATACTAAGAGAAAAGAGGGTGGCTTCATTGGCCTTTTTTGTGGGGCTATTAGATGGGTTAAGGAAGAGGCTTTTCCATGAAATAGTGGATGGATTCAAGCTCTTTAAGAGGGAAATGGACTGGGGGATAATTGAAGAGGCTATATATAGGAGCAGAGAGAAGCTGAAAAGGCTTGCAGGAGTCATCCTTGATATCTATCTGGAAGGCAGGAAAAGAGGGGATAAGGAGTGGCTTACCTCTAAAATGAAAAAGATTATAATCCCCTTTGAAAGGTAGTCTATGGAAGATATCACCATACGTGTAAGGGTGTATGAAGAGCTAAATAGATTTTTGGATAAGAGATACAGAAAAAGAGAATTTCCATTTTTACTTAAAGGCCCTTCTTCAATAGAAGAGACACTTTTTGCACTGGGAGTGCCAGTGGAGGAGGTGGAGCTTGTGCTTGTAAATGGGGTCTCCCAGGGTAAAGACCACATATTAACAGGTGGTGAGCGGCTCAGCATATATCCAGTATTTGAAAGAATTGATATAAGTTCCTTGATTAAGTTGAGGGATAAGCCTCTTAGAGAGATACGGTTTCTATGTGGAAGGGGAAAAGGTGTACTTATCCCATATCTTAGAATATTGGGGTTTGATACGCTCTATGCTGAGAATTACTCTATGGATATAATAAAAGAGATCTTAGAGGCTGAAAAGAGGATATTTATTTCAGGTAAATTACACGATCAGAAAGGGCTTATAAGGTATATAAAGGTGGAAGATGCCCATGTGCCTATTCAGTTAAAGAGGATCTTTGATAGTCTTGATCTGGGAAGATATGCAAAAGGGGGTATGAGGTGCCCTGTATGTAATAATTCCCTTTATATTGAAAATCCATTGCCCATCTGCTATTCTTGTAAAGAGTTTTCCATAGAGCTTTGGAAGAGGATTATGAAATTCTATGTATATTATGATACATATGGAAGGGCAAAGAAGACCATAACAGAAGAGGAGTTAAAAAGACTTTACAATAATAGCACTGAAAGATTCTTAAAAGAGGCATCAAGGGATCTGGAAGATAGAGAAGGTAATAGAAAGGGATATGTGGGGGTATTGACGTTTAATGACCGAAAAGAGCTTCAGGACTTTTTAAACTCCCTGGGAGATGAGATAGAGGGATTTTACAGGTGCGAGGAGGAATCCAGACCTTATAACTTTTAAGATCCTGCCTTCCTGATCCAGATTGTGCCCGATCTGGTATCTAATAGCTCAATCCCCATCTCTTTTAATCTCTCCCTTATCTGATCAGCCCTCTTCCAATCCTTTGCCTTCCGTGCCAAGTCTCTTTCTTCAACTAACCTGTCTATCTCCATATCTTCTTCACTGATTTCCATATCCATGATTCCCAATATAGAATCTATGGCAGAAAGTGCATTTATTATCTTTTCTTTGTCTGTATCTCCAATTCCACGAGTTTCAATTAAGGGATTTATCCTGCGCATAAACTTATAGATATGAGAAATTGCCCATGCCACATTGAGATCCTTATCTAAGGAGGAGGCAAATCCATGGCTTAGATCATATATATATTGATCTATGTCAGGATTCTCTCTACCCTTAGGTGCAAAATGGACTCTTCTTATAAAGCTATTTAACCTAAATAGGGTATTTTGAAAGTGTTTCAGCTTGGAAAATGAAAATATCAGAGGTCTTCTGTAATGTCTGCTAAGAAGCCAGAATCTTATCCCTTTTCCTCCATATCCCCTCTCTATCAGATCTTTTACTGTCCAGTCCCTTTCTGAGATTACCTGCTCATTATGTATCCAGTGATTTGCAAGTGCTCTTCCATTAAGTGCCTCACAAATTGCTATGGAGTTTTCATGATGGGGAAAGATCAGTTCAACTCCACTGGTATATATATCATAAGGTCTTTCTAAATTCATCATTGCCACTGTTACACATTCAAGATGCCAACTGGGTCTCCCATTTCCCCAGGGTGTATGGAAATATATGCCCTCCTTGAGCTCCTTAAGGGTAGATCTCTTAAAAAGAGTGAAGTCTCTGGGATTTTCCTTTTCATATCTTTCAAGATCCACTGTCTTACCTATCTTTATCTTTTCCATATCTATCTTAGAAAGCTTTCCATATTCTTTAAATCTGGAGATATCAAAATAGATGGATCTCAACTTTTCATATGCATAGCCTTTTTCCATTAGACCCTTTACTATCTCAATCATATCTTTGATATGATCAGAGGTGCGTGCCATCTCAGTAGGCACTTTTATATTTAATAATTTCAATACTTCAGTAAACTTCTTGAAATAATTATCAGTAAAGTCTCTAAGAGGAATTCCCCTTTTCATTGCACCTTCAATGGTATTGTCATCCAGATCAGTAAGACTCATCACATGTCTTACACCATATCCCTTTGATTTCAGATATCGGCAAAGAAAGTCTGCAAAGACAAGCCTTCGAGCTTCAGCAATATCAATCTCTTTGCAGAGTGTGGGGCCACATGAAAATATCTGTATGGTATCTTCCTCAATGGGGGAAAGCTCTTCCACCTCTCTTTTCAATGTATTAAACAGGAGTATACCGGATCTCCTCTTATACATAAATAAGGGGGTGCTAAGATACCTCTCACCACCATCTGGAAAGATCACTACAATCTTTCCCCTATCAATAAGATGGGAAACCTTAAGAGCACCACACAGAGCCGCTCCAGAGCTCATCCCCACAAGCAGCCCCTCTCTCTTTGCTATCTGTCTTGCCATATCAAATGCCTCTTCATCTTCCACATTTACCATATAGTCCACTCTGGCCTTTTCAAAGATACCAGGACTATATGACTCTTTCATATTCTTAAGCCCCTGTATCTTATGACCCAGATATGGCTCTACCCCTACAATCAAGATTTTCTGATTAAATTCCTTAAGCCTTCTTGATATACCCATAATGGTCCCTGTAGTCCCAATGGCACTTACCACCATATCTACTTGGCCATGAGTCTGTTTCCATATCTCAAGTGCTGTTCCGTGATAATGGGAATGCCAATTGAAGGGATTGTTAAATTGATCTGCAAGCCAGTATTTTTGAGGTTCTTCCCTTGCAATACTATATGCGTATTCAATGGCACCATCAGTTCCAAGATCTGAAGGTGTAAAATATAGATCTGCCCCAAAGGCCCTAAGTATCTTTTTTCTCTCTTCACTCACCGCCTCTGACATAACAAAGAGGCATCTGTATCCCTTTATGGCAGAGATCCATGCAAGTCCAATCCCTGTATTTCCACTGGTTGCCTCAAGTATGATCTTCTCCCCCGTAAGCTCACCTCTCTTTTCAGCCCCTTCTATCATAAAGAGTGCTGGCCTATCCTTTACAGATCCACCTGGGTTGAATGATTCAAGCTTTGCATAGATCTCCACCCCTCTCTTAGGAGAAAAGCTCTTTAATTGCACAAGGGGTGTATTTCCAATGTAGTCTAAGATATTGTGATAGCTCTTTTCCATCTTTCCACACTCCATAATTAGATAAAATGATATCAATTTTTTGAGATATCTCCTTTCAGGCGATTCCCCCTCTGGGAAGACCGCCTAAAAGGAGAATTAACATATACAGACTAAAAGAGAAGGGGAGAGGGTATCAGGTTTAGGAGGAAGGAAAGAATTTCTAACTATATTTGGCATATCCAATATTCCAAAATCTCTCTTTTTATTTGACCTAATATAATTACCATAATAAAAATTAAAATTCAACAAAAAATAGAGGCTCTGAGATATGAAGATCTTGGTTACTGGAGGGGCAGGTTTTATTGGATCCCATGTGGTGGATATATATATAGATAAAGGATATAAGGTATGGGTAGTGGATAATCTGTCAACCGGAAAGAGGGAAAATCTCAATCCTGAGTGCACCTTCTTTCAGATAGATATCAGGTCTGAAATGCTAAGAGATATAATTAAAGAGATAAGACCAGACATTATTAATCACCATGCAGCCCAGATAAGTGTGCCTGACTCTGTAAAAGACCCCATAGGTGATGCGGATATAAATATAAAAGGTCTTTTAAATATCTTGGAGCAGGCTGTAAGATATAAGGTTAAGAAGATCATATTTATCTCATCTGGAGGAGCCATATATGGGGATACAGATAAGATACCGGTTTCAGAAGATCGCACTCCAAATCCACTTTCTCCATATGCCATATCTAAGTTTGTATCAGAATATTATCTGAACTTTTATAGACATCACTATGGCCTGGACTACACTGTGCTTAGGTATTCAAACATATATGGCCCAAGGCAGATTCCAAAGGGGGAGGCCGGGGTCGTTGCCATATTTATAAATAATCTATTAAATCAAAGGGTATCTGTTCTTAACCACTTTCCTGACGATGAAGAGGGAATGATAAGGGATTACTGCTTTGTGGAAGATGTGGCAGAGGCCAATCTCTGTGCTCTTAGTAAGGGAAGCGGACAGAGTTACAATATTGGATCGGGGATAGGAACCAAGACCCTTCATCTCTATAGAGTAATTTACAGAGCGGTTAAGGAATTGATCCCTGACCTATCTGAAGAGCTCTATGAGCCTAAGAGAGAGGGGGCAAGGCCTGGAGATATTCCCAAAAATTGTCTCTTAATTGAAAAGGCAAGAAGTGAACTTGGATGGTTTCCCAAGACAAGTCTTGAAATTGGAATTCAGAAGACACTCAGATGGTGGATAGGTAGATTTGGTAAGTAAATTTAATTTTACCCCTTGACTTTTCTTATATACGACTTATTTTGACAGCGAATTTTTTCAGTAGGAGGTGTAACTTATGAAGATCAAGCCATTGTATGACAGGGTGATCATAAAGAGGATAGAAGAGGAGGAAAAGACAAAGGGTGGTATTGTGATTCCTGATACTGCAAAGGAAAAGCCCATACAGGGAGAGGTAATCGCTGTTGGGGAGGGAAAGAGGCTTGATGATGGCTCCCTCAGACCCCTTCAGGTAAAGGTAGGTGATAAGGTGCTTTTTGGTAAATATGCAGGCACAGAGATCCAGATAGAGGGGGAAGAGAGATTAATTATGAGGGAAGAGGATATAATGGCAATTGTTGAATAAAAAATCGTTTTAGGAGGTTTAGTTTATGCCAAAGTTGATAAAATATGATCAGAGGGCAAGAGAGGCAATTCTAAGAGGGGTGGATACCCTTGCAGATGCGGTCAAAGTCACCTTAGGACCGAGGGGAAGAAATGTCATAATTGAAAAGACATTTGGTGCACCACTAATTACAAAGGATGGGGTTACAGTTGCAAAGGAGATTGAACTGGAAGACAAATTTGAAAATATGGGTGTCCAGATGGTAAAAGAGGTGGCATCCAAGACATCTGATGTGGCAGGAGATGGAACCACCACAGCTACTGTGCTTGCTCAGGCCATCTATAGGGAGGGATCAAAACTGGTGGCAGCAGGTATCAATCCTATGGCTATAAAGAGGGGGATAGAGAAGGCAGTGGAGGCAGTGGTAGAAAAGCTCAAAAAGATATCCAAGCCTACAAAGGATCAGGAAGAGATAGCCCAGGTAGGGGCAATCTCAGCAAACAATGATACCACCATCGGGAACATCATCGCAGAGGCCATGAATAAGGTGGGAAAAGAGGGTGTAATCACTGTTGAAGAGGCAAAGGGTATGGAAACTACCCTGGAGATAGTGGAAGGAATGCAGTTTGATAGAGGTTATCTGAGCCCCTATTTTGTAACAGATCCAGAAAAGATGCAGGTAACCTTAAAAGACCCCTATATTCTTTGCCATGAAAAGAAGATAAGCTCCATGAAAGATCTTATTCCCCTGCTTGAACAGGTGGCACGTTCCGGAAGACCGCTATTGATTATTGCTGAAGATGTGGAAGGTGAGGCACTTGCCACTCTGGTGGTGAATAAGCTGAGGGGCACTCTACAGTGTGCAGCGGTTAAGGCACCTGGTTTTGGTGAAAGGCGTAAGGCAATGCTTGAAGATATTGCGATCCTTACAGGCGGAAGGGTCATCTCAGAGGATATGGGGATGAAGCTGGAGAATGCCACCTTAAATGATCTGGGAACCGCAAAGATTGTAAATATTGATAAAGATAATACTACCATAGTGGATGGAGGAGGTAGCAGAAAAGATCTGGAAGCAAGGGTCAAACAGATAAGGGTGCAGATAGAAGAGACCACCTCTGACTATGATAGAGAAAAACTTCAGGAGAGGCTTGCAAAGCTGGTGGGAGGAGTTGCGGTTATCAATGTGGGAGCGGCAACAGAACCAGAGATGAAAGAGAAGAAGGCGAGAGTAGAAGACGCACTCAATGCCACAAGGGCAGCAGTAGAAGAGGGGATTGTGCCAGGTGGTGGAGTGGCTCTCATCAGGTGTATTGATGCCTTGGATAAACTAAAGGTAGAGGGAGATGAGAGGTATGGTGTGGGAATAATAAGAAAGGCACTGGAAGAGCCTCTTAAACAGATTGCAAATAATGCAGGGATGGAGGGCTCTGTTGTGGTTGAGAAGGTAAAAGAGGGAAAGAATGATTATGGATTTAATGCTGATACCCTTGAGTTTGAAAATCTGTTAAGTTCTGGAATCATTGATCCCACAAAGGTTGTCAGATTTGCACTTCAAAATGCCGCATCTGTTGCATCCCTTCTGCTTATCACAGAGGCAATGGTTGCAGAAAAGCCAAAGGAGGAAAAAGAAGAGATGCCTGGTATGCCTCCAGGTGGCGGTATGATGTAACAAGCCAACCAGTATTGACTGAGAGCTTTGAATTTTTCAAAGCTCTCAGAAAAAAGTTGTAATTATGGGTTATTTTAAGTTAATTTTTGGGGGTCTGGGGGTGTAACCCCCAGTGTAAAAAGGGGTTATGCAAAGCTCTCATTGACTTAACAGTATAAAATCTGATAAGGGGGTTGTATCTAAGATACAGCCTCCTTTTTTGTTTTATGGGAGAAGGAAATGAATGAGACGATCTTGGTTACTGGGGCTGCAGGCTTTATAGGTTTTCATCTTTCAAAGAGACTGCTTGAGATGGGATATAGGGTGGTGGGTGTGGATAATATCAACCCATACTATGATGTGAGATTAAAAGAGGCAAGACTTGAGATACTCAGATCCAAACAGAACTTTATATTTTATAAGATGGATATAAGCGATTATAAGGGCATGGAAGATATATTTAAATCTCATAAAATGGATCGGGTCTGCAATCTGGCTGCTCAGGCAGGTGTTAGACATTCCCTTAAAGATCCCTTCTCCTATGAAAGAAGCAATATACAGGGATTTTTAAATGTGCTTGAACTCTGTAGGAGATTTCAGGTCAGGCACTTAGTCTATGCATCCTCATCCTCTGTATATGGGGCAAACAGGAGGGTGCCATTTAGTGAGGAGGACAGAGTGGATAGCCCCCTCTCCCTTTATGGGGCTACCAAAAAGGCAAATGAGGTGATGGCCCATGCCTATCATTATCTGTATGGGATATCATGTATAGGGCTCAGGTATTTTACCGTATATGGGCCATGGGGAAGGCCAGATATGGCGCTATTCCTTTTCACCGATGCCATAATAAATGGAAGACCCATAAAGGTATTTAATTATGGTGATATGAAGAGGGATTTTACCTATATTGACGATGCAATTGAAGGCACTGTCTCAGCGATCAGAATGGATGATATGGTAAATGAGATATTTAATATAGGAAATTCTGACTCTGTGGATCTTCTAAGATTCATATCCATAATAGAGAAGGAGCTGGGTATGGAGGCCAAAAAGGAGCTTTTGCCCATGCAACCAGGGGATGTGAAAGAGACTTTTGCGGATATCAAAAAGGCAAAAGAGATTTTGGGCTTCTACCCCAAGACCCAGATAGAAGAAGGTATCAAAAAGTTTATAAGGTGGTATAAGGAATTTTATAACATCTGATTTTTCTTCATCTTTTCAAATTCCTGCATTATACACATATTCATAACCACCTGAATTCCTGCATTTCTTGCCTTTTTTGCGGACTCATTGTGTGCCAGCCCCAATTGCATCCATATCACCTTTGCACCTATCTCAATTGCCTGATCCACCACAGGAGGAATCCTCTTTGGGTTTAAAAATATGTCCACAACCTCAATCTCATAGGGTATATCCTTTAGCGATGCATAGCACCTTTTACCCAATATCTCCTTATGCCCTGGATTTACAGGTGTTATATCAAATCCATTTTCCATCAGATACCTTGCAACCCTGTAACTGTCCCTCTCAGGCTTAGTGGAAAGCCCCACCACAGCGATCTTTCTATATCTCCTTAAAATTTCTTGGACCTCCTCTGAAGGGGGATTATAATCAGGTAATTCACATACCACCTCTTCCATTTCCTGCATGCCTCCTTTCCATAAATTAGGAAAACAGATAATGGGTAATTAGTCAATAAAAAGGAAAAAAAATGAAAAAAATTTTTCGATTTTTCTTGACACCTACTAAAAAGGTATATAATAAGCTACTTTGTTAAAAAAAGCACAAGCTCTTTGAAAATAAAAATCTAAAAAAGAAAGGGGGTGTTAGAAGCAGATCTTTAATACTTTTTGAGGTTCTTTCAGTTTTCTTTTAAATATCTTTTAAAAAATCTATTAAAGCAGGGAGGTTAAGGATGCCAAGTTATGTGATCAGAGAGAAATGTGATGGTTGCAAAGGCCAAGACAAGACAGCCTGTATGTATATCTGTCCCAATGATCTTATGGTTCTTGATCAAGATGGCTCTGTCACTGGGACAGAGATGAAGGCATATAACAGGGATCCTCAGATGTGCTGGGAGTGCATGTGCTGTGTGAAGATCTGCCCTCAGCAGGCAATGGATGTCAGGGGTTATGCTGATTTTATCCCCATGGGAGCCAGTGCCACACCGCTTAGGGGATCTCAGGATATCATGTGGACAGTGAAGTTCAGGGATGGATCCATTAAGAGATTCAAGTTCCCCATCAGGACAACTCCAGAGGGTTCAGCAGATCCTTTGGGTGGATATCCTACTCATGATGATATTAACAGTCAGGCTTTGGCAACAGAACCTGCTTCATTGGGACTCGATGAAGTTCCCACACCTAAGAAGTAAAAATAAGGAGGAGTGAGTTATGCCTACATCAAAAGATTTTGAAACCGTAGAAGTCACTACCGACCTCCTGATCCTTGGTGGGGGGTTTTCGGCATGTGGTGCAGCCACTGAGGCATCTTATTGGGCAAAGAAGAATGGCCTAAAAGTAGTCCTGGTGGATAAGGCCGCTATGGACAGAAGTGGTGCAGTGGCAATGGGTCTGTCTGCTATCAACCAGTATATCGGTATAGCAGAGGGAGATAACACCCCTGAAGACTATGTCCAGTACGTGAGACAGGACCTCATGGGGATTTCCAGAGAGGATCTGGTCTATAATATTGCAAGACATGTGGATGGAACTGTGCATCTGTTTGAGAAATGGGGTTTAAGGATATGGAAGGATGAGCAGGGCAAATATGTGCATGAAGGCCGTTGGCAGCTTATGATAAACGGTGAGTCCTATAAGATCATAATTGCAGAGGCTGCCAAGAATGCCATTGCTGACGCAGGCGGTGAGATCTATGAAAGGGTATTTGTGGTTGAGCCTCTGCTTGATGGTAACAGGATTGTGGGTGCTGTTGGATTCAGTGTGAGAGAGAACAAGTTCTATGTCTTCAAGGCAAAGGCAGTGATTGTGGGAATGGGTGGTGCGGTTCATGTATTTAGACCCAGGTCAGTGGGTGAAGGATTTGGTAGATCCTGGTATCCGCCATTCAACACAGGTTCCAGCGCCTATTTCACCATTAAGGCAGGAGCAGAGATGACCTGCCAGGAGGTCAGGTTTATCCCTGTAAGATTTAAGGATGCATATGGGCCTGTAGGTGCATGGTTCTTGCTGTTTAAGTCCAGGGCTGTAAGTGCTGGTGGTGGTGATTACATGGTAGAGCATGCTGATGAGCTTCAGAACTGGGCTCCATATGGCCTTACAAAGCCTATTCCAGCAAACCTCAGGAACTATCTGGGTATGATAGACCTGGAGGCAGGAAAAGGACCTCTTTATATGGAGACCCATGAGGCAATCCAGAAGCTGGCAGAGGAGTATAAGGATGATCCAAAGGCCTTTAAGAAGAAGATGAAGGAGCTTGAGAGTGAGGCATGGGAAGACTTCCTGGATATGACCATATCTCAGGCCATACTCTGGGCGGCACTGAATATTAAGCCCGAAGAGGAGCACTCTGAGATAGCCCCGTGTGAACCATATTTTATTGGTTCCCATTCCGGTGCATCTGGTGCATGGGTAAGTGGCCCAGAAGATCTGGATACTCCCTATAAGTGGGGATACACCAATATGACCACAGTAGAGGGGCTCTTTGCAGTGGGCGATGCATCAGGGGCTTCCAGCCATAAGTTCTCCTCAGGCTCACACACCGAAGGCAGGATAGCTGGTAAGCAGGCAATCAAATACATCTTAGAGAAGGGTCAGGAGCCCAATGTGGACATGGCAAAGGTAGAGGAGCTTAAGAAGAAGATCCTATCTCCCTTGGACAGATTTGAGGAGAACAAGGATAAATACACTGATCCCGAAGTGAATACCGAATATATCATGCCCAGGCAGTATCTGCACAGGCTTCAGAAGATAATGGATGAGTATGCAGGTGGAGTCTCTTGCCAGTTCAAGACCTCTAAGACCCTGCTTGAAAGAGGCCTCCAGCTAATGAAGTTCCTGAAGGAAGACTCACAGAAACAGGGCGCCAGGAATCTCCATGAGCTTATGAGGTGCTGGGAGAATATCCACAGGACCTATCAGGCAGAGGCACATATGAGAGCGGTGTTATTTAGAGAAGAGACCAGATGGCCCGGATACTATTTCAGGACCGATTGCCCCAAGATGGATAATGACAACTGGCTCTGCTTTGTAAACTGCAAGATGAATCCTGAAACTGAAGAGTGGGAGTTCTTTAAGAAGGATATCTGGAATATGCCTGGGGTATAGCATAGGTCCTGATCTTTAAACTATGGCCCTGGCTACCTGCGGGTAGTCAGGGCCTTTTAATAATAATTTGTGAGGAATTTCACTAAAAGGCTTGAACTCTTTATACAATCTATGTTAATAGATTGACCTTTTTAAAATCTTAAAAGGAGGTCAAGAGAAGTGGAAGAGGAAAGGGAAGTAATGGAGCTGGATGTCCTTTTTGTAGGAGCGGGGGTTGCCTGTCTCAGTGGGGCATACCACTTGGCAAGACTGGTAAAAGAACACAATGAGAGGGTGGATAAGGAGGGATCTGGTAAGAGATTGGATGAACTGATGATAGGTATTATTGAAAAGGGTCAATATGTGGGAGCACACTCTATATCTGGTGCTGTTATTGATCCCTGTTCTCTAAGGGAATTGATACCAGACTTTGAACAAAAGGACGCCCCTATCGAGGGAGAGGTTAAGAAGGAGACCGTGTGTTATCTTACTTCAAAGAGTAAGATAGATGTCCCATTCATCCCGCCCTTTTTAAATAATCATGGAAACTTTGTAATATCCCTTTCCAGATTTACCACCTGGCTTGGAGAGCAGGTAGAGGCAGAGGGGGTGGATATCTTCCCAGGATTTGCTGCTACAGAGCTTCTTATAGAGGATGGAAAGGTGGTGGGAGTTCGCACCGGAGATAAGGGAATTGCTCCGGATGGGAGCAAAAAATCCAATTATGAGCCTGGAATTGACCTCAGGGCGAAGGTAACTGTATTTGGTGAGGGCTCCAGAGGAAGTTTAACAAAACGATTGATAAAAGAGTTTAATCTTAATGAAGGTAAGAATCCTCCCAATTTTGTGGTAGGGGTAAAGGAGGTATGGGAGCTTCCTGAAGAGAGGTTGGAGCCAGGTGAAGTGATCCATACAATGGGATTCCCCTATGGGAATAGACCCTATGGCGGAGGATTTATTTATGGTATGAAGGAGAACTGTATCTCACTTGGATTGCTCACCGGGCTTGACTATGATGATCCCTACTTAGATCCTCATATGGAATTTCAGAGGTTTAAGACCCATCCCTATATATCCAAGCTCCTTGAGGGAGGGAAGATAGTTCAGTATGGGGCAAAGAGTGCGCCAGTGGGAGGATATTTTTCCATACCTACCTTAGCTATAGATGGGGCCGTGATAGTTGGAGATGGGGCAAATCTCTTTATAAGCCAGAAGATAAAAGGTGTGCATGTGGCAATGAAATCCGGTATGCTGGCTGCAGAGACCATCTTGGATGCTCTTCTTAGGGAGGACTTTAGTAAGGAAACCCTTTCAAACTATGAAAGGGCTCTTTATGATAGCAATGTGGGAAAGGAGCTCTATAGATCCAGGAACTTTCATCAGGCATTTAAAAAAGGGCTGTATTGGGGAGCTATAAAGACTATTGTGCAGTATGTATTTGGAGGAAGGATTCTGAAATCTAAGCTTTCCTCTGAAGAGGATCATATTCATCTAAAAGAGATTAGCTCAGCAGAGAAGAGGGAAGATGTTAAATTTGATGGAAAGCTTACCTTTGATAAGGAAACAGATGTATACTATTCTGGAACCATTCATGAAGAGCAACAACCCCCCCATTTAAAGATCCAGGATCTGGATATCTGCTATGGAAGATGCAGAGAGGAATACGGAAACCCATGTCAGAGATTCTGTCCTGCTAATGTATATGAGATGGAAGAAGATGAAGACAGCGGCAGGCTAAATCTGAAGCTAAACTTCTCTAACTGCCTTCACTGTAAGACATGCGATATAAAGGATCCTTATGGGAACATCACATGGGTTCCGCCAGAGGGTGGTGGGGGGCCAAAATATAATAAGGTATAAATAGAATCGTTTTTTCTTGATCTTCTTTGAGATTTTAATTTTAAATAGGTGATGATTATTTTTTGATTCTATGGAATATAGAGAAGAATTCCAACAACTTAGAGGAGGATTACGATGGCAAATGCAGAATCTCAGACCATCCTTGTGGTAGGTGGAGGAATAAGTGGAATGACTGCTGCCATTGAGGCGGCAGAGGCAGGTTATGATACCTATATAGTGGAGAGGAATCCCTATATAGGTGGAAGGGTGGCACAACTCCATAACTATTTTCCCAAGCTGTGTCCACCATACTGTGGGCTGGAGATCAACTTTAGGAGGATTAAACAGAATCCTAAGATAAGAATATTTACCATGGCAGAGGTGGAAAAGGTCAGCGGTGAGGAGGGCAATTTTGATGTGACTTTGAAGATAAGGCCCAGGTATGTAAATGAGAAGTGCACTGCATGTGGGAAGTGTGAAGAGGCATGTTCAATAGAGATAGATAATCCATTTAATTATGGAATGAATAAGATCAAGGCCATCTATCTTCCCCACCCCATGGCATATCCCATGCGTTATGTGATGGATGAAACATTAGCAAAGAGCCCAGAGGCACAGAAGGTAAAGGATGCATGCCCATATGATGCCATTGACTTAGAGATGGAAGAAAAGAGTGTGGAGCTAAAGGTGGGATCCATTATATGGGCTACAGGTTGGAGGCCCTATGATGCCAACAGACTTGAGACCTATGGCTTTAGTCAATATCCAGATGTGATTACCAATGTGATGATGGAAAGGCTTGCCTCCTGGACAGGGCCAACTCAGGGAAAGATTGTCAGACCTTCAGATGGAAAGGTTCCTCAGAGTGTGGCATTTGTTCAGTGTGCCGGATCCAGGGATCAGAATCATCTTCCTTTCTGCTCTGGTGTCTGCTGTCTGGCATCAATGAAACACGCACGATATGTGCGAGAACAGATACCTGATGCAGATATATATATCTTTTTCATAGATATAAGGGCCACTGACAGGATGGAGGATTTCTACAATGCCCTTAAGGACGATGAAAAGGTCAGATTTTTTAAGGGAAAGGTGGCTCAGATAAGCAAGGGAGACAATGGAAAGATGATATTAAGGGTGGAGGAGACTACCACAGAGTCATTGAATGAGATAACTGTGGATCTTGTGGTGCTTGCTACCGGTATGCAACCCAATACCTCAGTAGAACCTGCACCGATTGATATCCCGTATGATGAATATGGGTTTGTGGCATCCCAGAGTCCTGCTCCTGGGATCTATGCGGCAGGATGCACCAGGAGACCTACAGGGGTGCAGGAGGCTGTTCAGGATGGCACTGCAGCAGCCCTTAAGGCAATTCAATCCATTTGTAGGAGGTAATTCCCATGGAAAAGAAAATAGCTGCTTATATATGTGAAGGATGTGGAATAGGGGAATCCCTTAATCTGGAGGAACTGGAAAAGGTAATTACTGAAGAAAATAGCATTCCTATCTGTAGACGACATTCAGCTCTCTGCTCTCAAGAGGGAGTGGAGCTTATAAAGAAGGATATACAGGATGAAGGGGTAAATACCATTATTATTGGTGCCTGTTCTCCCAGGGTCTTGGCAGACCTTTTTGATTTTGAAAACTGCATTGTAGATAGGGTGAATCTGAGGGAGCAGGTGGTCTGGTCACAGGAGCCCAATAACGAGGATACCCAGATGATGGCAGAGGACTACCTCAGGATGAGTGTGGCAAAGGTAAACAATATGGAGCTTCCGGAGCCCTTTAGCCCGGAAGAGGAGATCTCAAAGGATATATTGGTAGTGGGAGGAGGAATTGCAGGGCTATCTGCTGCAATTGAAGGAGCAAAGACAGGTTATAAGATGATCCTGGTGGAGAAGGAAAAAGAACTCGGTGGCTTCCAGAGAAAGGTAAAGAAGATTGCCACTATGCCATATAAAGATATTAAAGACAATGATATAGATGAGCTCATAGAGGCAGTAAAACAGAATGAAAATATCACCGTATATACGGGTGCTACCATTGAGAGTACTGAAGGGGGGCCTGGTATATTTAAGGTAAAGATTAAGCAGAATGGAGATCTGGCAGAGCACAAGGTAGGTGCAATTGTGGCAGCAGCAGGCTGGGTCCCTTATGATCCAGAAAAGTTGGATGCCAAGTTTGGATATGGCACCTCTCCTGATATAATAACCAATGTCCAGTTTGAAGAGCTTGCATATGAACCCCAGATTAAGAGACCCAGTGACGGAAAGGTGGTAAAGAGTGTGGCATTTATACAGTGTGTGGGGCAAAGGGATCCGGAACATCTCCCCTATTGTTCCACTTTCTGCTGTGTAACTGCGCTTAAGCAGGCGCTTCAGATAAAGGAGCAGGACCCCGATTCCAGTGTATACATTATCTTCAGAGAGATGAGAACACCGGGTCAGGAGGAGGATCTCTATAGAAAGGCACAAGAGGCAGGAGTGATATTTATAAGATCTCAGGAGACAGAGGTAAAGGTAGAAGGGGGAAAGATTACTGTAATAGCTCAGGATGAGATGCTTGGGGAAGAGGTAAGCTTAGAGGATATGGATCTGGTGGTGCTTGCAACTGGAGTGGTGCCAGTGAGCGCCTTTGGCCCAGATGTGGCACAGGAAGGAAAGGAAGGGGAAGAAGGAGAGGAGATTGAGGTGCCTACGGATGTGATCCGCAGAAGTAATATATTGAATCTGGTATATAGGCAGGGGCCAGAGATGCCTGCATTGAGATATGAGTTTCCGGACTCCCACTTTATCTGTTTCCCCTATGAGACCCGCCGAACAGGAATCTATGCCGCAGGATGTCTCAGGAGACCCATGGGGTTGGAATCGGCAAAGGAAGATGCAGCAGGTGCAGTTATGAAGGCAATTCAGTGTATTGAGATGACCTCTAAGGGAGCAGCGGTGCATCCAAGATCAGGAGATATGAGTTTTCCGGAGTTCTTTATGCAACGCTGCACCCAGTGTAAGAGATGCACTGTGGAGTGTCCATTTGGTGCAATAAATGAGGATGAAAAGGCCAATCCCATTCCCATAACAACCAGGTGCAGGAGATGTGGAACATGTATGGGGGCATGTCCTGAGAGGATCATATCCTTTAAGAACTACTCTGTTATCATGATAGGTGATATGATTAAGGCAATAGAGGTGCCAGAAGAGGATGAGGAAAAGCCCAGAATCATAGTATTGGCATGTGAAAATGATGCATATCCTGCACTGGATATGGCAGGACAGTTCAGGCTCAAGTATAAGCCCTGGATAAGAGTTATACCTCTGAGATGTCTTGGCTCCATGAACCTCATCTGGATTGCAGATGCCCTTTCTCGTGGTATAGATGGAGTATTATTACTTGGGTGTCAGCACGGAGATGACTATCAGTGCCACTTTATTAAGGGCAGCGAATTGGCAAGTATTCGTCTTAGCAAGGTATCTGAAACACTCCAGAGACTGGCACTGGAATCCGAAAGGGTCAGATTTGAAACGGTTTCCATAATTGATTACCACAGGATACCGGAGATAATTGATAGCTTTGTTGAGACTATTGAAGAGGTTGGGCCCAATCCATTTAAGGGATGGTAATATAAAGGTTTCAGGAGGTAGAAGATATGGGAGTCAAAGTAGATCCAGGCCTCATGAATGAATTAAAGAAATTCGGTCTAAAGGATGCTCCTAAGTGTTTTCAGTGCGGAAACTGCACAGCAATCTGTCCTCTCTCTACTGAACAGACCCCCTTTCCCAGAAAGATCGTCAAATATGTGCAGATGGGGTTAAAGGAAAAGCTGCTTAAGAGTCCTGAACCATGGCTATGCTACTATTGTGGTGATTGCTCTGATAAGTGTCCCAGGGGGGCAGATCCTGGGGAGACCATGATGGTGTTGAGGAGGTATCTTACATCTCAGTATGACTGGACCGGATTTTCAAGGAGATTTTATACGTCTGAAAGCTTTGAAATCATTGCCGTTGCTATTGTGGGAATACTTATCGGTCTGGCACTCTGGATCTTTCATCTTCCCAATCCCAATATGGAACATGCTGCTCTCAACTCTGTCTGGCCGAAGGAGGCAATTGAGATCGGTGATCTGATCATGGCAGGTATCCTCACATTTCTGCTCCTAAGTAATACCTGGAGGTGTGTTAAATTCATTATGGGTGATCTCTTAAGGAAGATCCCCCTTGAGATATATCTGAGTCAGGCAAAGGAGTTGATAATTCACTTTATCACCCAGAGAAGATTTGGAGAGTGCACTGACAGGATGCAGTGGATAGTGCATCTGCTTATTATGACAGGATATAGCACCGCATTTCTATTGGTTGCCGTATTCCTTGCAGGCGGTATAAAGGTCATAGGGCTTGCATGGGAGCCCATAGCCTTTCAGAGGGATGTGATATATCCATTCTTTCATCCCATGAGGATACTGGGATATTATGCCACATTTGCGATCTTATATGGCACCACCTATGCTATTATAGGAAGGCTCAGGAAGAGCAAGCCTCCTTACAAGAATTCTCATCCTACAGACTGGATGTTTCTTATCCTGCTCCAGCTTACTACCCTTACAGGAATATTTATCCATTTTTGTAGACTTCTGGACTGGCCATTGGCAACCTATGTGCTCTATGTGATACATCTTATGGTGGGTATTCCCATGCTGGTCTTGGAGGTTCCCTTTGCAAAGTGGGCCCACCTTGCATACAGACCGGTAGTATTATATCTTACTAAGGTAAAAGAGAAGTATTATGAATCCTTAAAGGAGCAGGAGGTGAGTTAAAGAGTGGAAGAGGTAGGTGATAGACCTAAGTGCCCCCACTGTGGAGTGGAGATGAAAAGATGGAAGACTCCGGCATTTTCCACATGGAGCTCCTCCTGGCAGTGGGTGTGCTTTAACGATGAATGTCCATATTTTGTCAGGGGGTGGGACTGGATGATGAAGACTCAGAATGTAAAGGCATCATATAGGCATCGTCTTGACCCTGCAACTGGCACTTCTGGTCCTCTCCCCTGCTGGTCTTATAAGGCACATAAGGATATGATAATTGATTGACTTAGGGGGAGTTGATCTTGGGAGCTGGAATCTTTAATATTGGAAGGAATGATCCTTGTCCGTGTGGCAGCGGAAAGAAGTTTAAGAAGTGTCATATGGGAAAAGAAGATGAATTATTGGCTCAGGGCATGGGAGAGATTACCAAACAGATGAGCGACAGCATAGTAAATCTTCCAGAGGTAAGCTATGGGAGGGCACGGGAATTTGCAGATGCCCTTAATTTAAAGGGGCTTGTAGGAAGGGAACTGGGTATCAGATTTGTGGATCTGAGGGAATACTCAAGGCTCAGGCTCTTTGGCGGAACTCATAAGATGACTGAACTTAAGAGGGGAGGTGGAGTTATAATAAATATGTTAAAGACACAGCTAAGTGATCCACATAACATATATATTGCCATCTCCCCTGATATTGATGATTCCACACTTGCACATCAGATTGCCCATATCTTAGACTATCTTGGAGGATCAAAGATACCACCGGGTACATTTCAGGCCATAAGCTTAGAGGTGGATGTTCCTGTGGATCATTTAGAACATTGTGAGGAGTTTGGCTATTGGCTTGACTATATAAAAAAGAGGTTTGAAATCACTCTGGATGCAGATGATACCATCATTCATTACTTATATAGCCATGGGCTATTGATTCCTGCACGGGATATCATCGCAGCTAATAGGGCAATATTAAAGGCAAAATCTGATAAGATCTTTACTTTCTTAAGTGAACACAGTGAAGAGATAGACTCTCTTATCCGCTCCCTTCCTGGATATATGGGAAAAAGAATTCCCTAATAGATGGGATTTTATTTGACTTTTTGAAAATATATATTAAAAGTATATAGTCTTTTAAAAAAATCCAAGGAGGTAGAGGTCTATGGCAGCATTATTGGGAGGACTGGCAGCACTTATACTCGGTATAATTGGGATAATCATATGGTGGGGATATTTCTTAAAGGCATTGATGGCAGGTGTGCCTGCCATGTTGATCCTGGGAGGAGCATTGGCAGCCTATCTGGGGTTTGAAGAGATAAGAGACAGAAGGGCCTCAGAGCAGTTTGATACCGAAAAGGAGGATCTAAAGAGAGAAGTAGAGAATTTAAAGGAAGAGCTAAAGGAATTAAAGGAAAAGGCAGAAGAGAAGAAGGAAGAAGAGGAAGAAAAGAAAGAAGAATAACTCATAAGGGGCGGAATGGAACCGCCCCTTTATGCCCATTATAGCTTATCTACTATAATCCTCCAAGTATCTCTATTTCGCTAAAAAAATAGCCTATCTCAAAGCGGGCACTTTCAGGAGAATCGGAGCCATGGACCACATTCTTTTCCACATCAGTGGCAAATTCCCTTCTTATGGTTCCCTCCTCTGCCTTTTGGGGATCGGTTGCACCCATTAATTTCCGGTATCTTTCTATTACTCCTTCACCCTCAAGGACCATAACAATACATGGTCCTGAAGACATAAACTCTGTTAGACTTTCAAAAAAGGGTTTGCCCCTGTGCACATAATAGAACCCTTCTGCCTGGGCCCTGTCCATCCATATCATCTTCATTGCCACAATCCTGATGCCCGCGTTTTCGATTCTCTCCACTACCTTTCCAATTAGCCCTCTGGATACTGCATCGGGTTTAATGATACCAAGTGTGCGCTCCTTCATTTTTTGCTATACCCCCCTTTCAAATTTATTTGACCAAGCTTTATGGATATTGTTATATGTGCCCATCAAGGTCAATCATTTTTTAGGAGACGGATATGAATGATACAATTCAAAGGCTGGATATTGAAGACAGAATCACCTTTAGATGTTTTCCAGGGATAGAGTGTTTTACCCAGTGCTGTCAGGATGTCAATGTGGCACTCACCCCTTATGATGTCTTGAGGCTGAAAAGTCATTTAGGGATACATTCTGATGAGTTTATTGATAAATACACTGTAGTTATACCTAAGGGGAAAAAGGTCATTCCTCTTGTTCTTCTTAAGATGGATTCAGAAAATAAGAGATGCCCATTTGTAACTGAAAACGGATGCACTGTGTATATAAATAGGCCATGGTCGTGCAGGATGTATCCATTGGATGTAAATGAAGATGGCACATATCGCATAATCTCTGACCCTTCAAGATGTAAAGGGCTTAATGAGAAAGAGGTATGGGAGATAGGGGAATATATAGTGGATCAGGGCATGGTCCCCTATGAAGAGATGAACAGGGCGCTTTCCCAGGTAACCATCCCCCTTCAGGCAATGGATCTGGACATTGACAATCCTGCTATATTCAAGATGGTCTTTATGGCACTATACAATCTGGACAGATTTCGTGAGTTCGTCTTTCAAAGCAGCTTTTTTGATAGATTTAAGATCAGTGAAGAGAGGATCAGGTTGATTCAGAGCGATGATGTGGAGCTCTTAAAGTTTTCCCTTGACTGGATTAAATTTGGCCTATTGGGTCAGCTTCTATTTCCAGTTAAGGAGAAATACCTAAGGAAGCAGGATGGAAGAGAGGCCAGAAGCTGAACTCATACCGCTTGAGGGAGATAGTTTTAGATTTGAATGTCACAAGGGATTGAGGTGCTGGACCAGATGTTGTAGAGCCCTTAATCTGCATCTTACTCCATATGATATCTTAAGGCTGAAAAAGAGACTTGGCATGAAAAGTGGGGAATTCTTAGATAGATTTACTGATATAAAGATGGAGTTTCCCAATCCATTTCCCAGGGTCATACTCAAGATGAAGGATGAAAAGGAAAGGCGATGCCCATTTGTTACAGATGCGGGCTGTTCTGTATATGAAGACAGACCCTCTGCCTGCAGGATATATCCTCTTGCACGGGCAAGCACCAAGGTGCAGGGAGAGGATAGGGTAAGGGAGAGATACTATATTGTAAAAGAATCACATTGTCTGGGTCTTGATGAATCGCAGAGGGAATGGAAAGTTGCAGAGTGGGTTAAGAATGAAGGACTCCTTTACTATTTTAAGATGAATGATCACTGGATGGAGATTGTCACAGATTATAAAAACCTGAAGCACGTGGAAGGGCTTAAAGAGAAGATGAGGATATTTTACATTGCCTCATATGATATGGACAGATTCAGGGAGCTTGTATTTGATAAGAGGTTCTTAAGACGTTTTCAGATAGAGGAATCGGTTCTAAAAGATATGGTTTCCGTTGATGATGCCTTTTTAAACTTCTCTACGGATTGGTTGCTCTATATATTCTATGGCAGAAGGTCCTCACTTTTTAAGACTTCTTGAAAAGAGGGTTTTGTTATGGACCCTTTGATTAACAGGATGATAAGAGCATCTAAATTGGATATAGACCTCTATGAAGAGGTTGAAAGGGATGAGGGGGCCATATATCAGGCATTCTTAGTTGTGGTCTTCAGCTCCCTTGCTGCCGGTATTGGAAGTGCCAGATTTGGTCATCTAAATGCCATAGTGCTTGGGACCATACTTTCAATTATCGGATGGCTGATATGGGCATATCTTACATACTTTATAGGAACTCGTCTTCTTCCTGAACCTCAGACAGAGGCAGACTATGGACAACTACTTAGAACCATTGGTTTTGCAAGCTCACCAGGCATAATAAGGATATTAGGGCTGATCCCTCCCATTGCCAACTTAATATTTATTATTGCAGGAATATGGTCGCTTATGGCAATGGTTGTGGCTGTTAGACAGGCATTAGATTATAAAAGCACCTTAAGGGCACTTATTGTATGCCTCATTGGTTGGATCGTTCAGGGACTCTTTATAGGGCTCCTTCTCTATCTCTTTAGATTATCACCCCGTATACACTGAACCACTAAGTCACCTACTTGCGAGGTGGAAAACCCCATCTTCCCAGCCTCAAGGCTCAAAAGCCTTTTTCCTGCGACCTCCTTTATGGCATATTCAAGAACAGATGCTGCCTCATCTTCTCCTAAGTAACTGAGCATCATCTGGGCAGATGATATAGCTGCCAAGGGATTGATTATTCCTTTGCCTGCATATTTGGGTGCAGATCCTCCCACAGGTTCAAACATGCCTATTCTTTCGGGATTTATGTTTCCTCCAGCAGCTATTCCCAATCCACCCTGTATTATTGCACCTATATCTGTTATTATGTCACCAAACATATTATTTGTTACAATGACATCAAATCTTTCAGGATTTTTTATAAGCCACATACAGAGGGCATCCACATGCTGGTAATCCCTTTCTATATCAGGATATTCACGGCCTATAATCTCAAATACCCTTACCCATAGATCTGACTCATATATGAGCACATTACTCTTTCCACATAGGGTAATACGCCTTTTTTCATTCCTTTCTGTGCAATATTCAAAGGCAAAACGGATACATCTTTCAACACCCTTTCTGGTATTTATGGACTCCTGAATTGCAATCTCATCCTTACTTCCCTTCTTAAAGATTCCACCACCTCCAGCATATAGACCCTCTGTATTTTCCCTTATAACCACGTAGTTAATATCTTCAGGCCCCTTATCCTTAAGCGGTGTATATACCCCAGGGTAGAGTCTTACGGGTCTGAGATTGATATAGAGGTCAAGTTCAAACCGAAGCCTTAACAATATCTCCCGCTCCAATATACCAGGTCTTACTTCTGGATGCCCTATGGCACCTAAGAGTATGGCATTCATCTGTCTCAACTCTCTTATGATATGATCTGGCAAAAGGGTCTTATCTGAAAGATACCTCTTTCCTCCCAAATCATACTCAGTAAAATTAAACCGAATTCCAAGGACCTCTTCTATTGCCAAAAGGGCCTTATGTGCCTCAGCCATCACTTCAGGGCCTATTCCATCTCCTGGAATAAGGGCGATATCATATTCCATCTCAATCCTCCTTGCTGCCTTTAGCTCTCCTTTCAGGCCTAAGAGATCTTACCACCTCTCCTACCTTCCACATCTCAGAGTTTCTCATCCTGTCCAACTCCTCTTTCAGCCTTTCTCTATAATCGGGTAGTCTATTCATCTCTAAGACTCTCTTTGTCTCTTTGCCAGAGGCCACACTTTCATAGAGCTTCTCAAAGACCGGTCTAACCGCCTCTTTAAAGGTATCTTTCCAGTCCAATGCTCCTCTCTGAGCAGTAGTAGAGCAGTTAGAAAACATCCAGTCCATACCATTTTCCGAAATAAGCCTTATTAGACTCTGGGTGAGTTCCTCTACAGTCTCATTGAAGGCCTCACTGGGTGAGTGTCCATGCCTTCTGAGCAGTTCATACTGTGCCTCCATAACCCCTGCAAGACAGCCCATAAGAACTCCCCTTTCACCTACTAAGTCGCTATAGACCTCCTTTTCAAAGGTGGTGGGAAAAAGATATCCAGATCCTATGGCAATACCTATTGAAAGGGTCCTCTCCCTTGCCCTGCCGGTATAGTCCTGAAATATAGCAAAGCTGGAATTGATACCGCTTCCTCTTAGAAAGTTCTCTCTGAGGCTTCTACCCGACCCCTTTGGAGCAACCATTATCACATCCACATATTCTGGAGGATTCACCCCCGTAAGTTCCCTATATACAATGGAAAATCCATGGGAAAAGTAGAGGGCATCTCCCTCTTTTAAACAATCCTTTATCTTGGGCCAGACCTCCATCTGTGCGGCATCAGACACCAAAAACATCACAATTGTACTCCGCTCTGCGGCCTCCTCTAATGAAAATAGACTCTTTCCAGGTATGAAGCCATCAGATATGGCCTTCTGCCAAGAATCTGTCCCCTTTCTCTGCCCCACTATTACATTTATACCGTTGTCACGAAGGCTTAAGGCCTGACCAGGCCCCTGGACACCGTATCCCAAAACCGATACTATTTCATCCCTTAAAACTCTCTTTGCCTTATCTAAGGAGAATTCTTCTGAGGTTATCACCTCTTCTATAACACCACCAAAGTTGAATCTTGCCATTATCCACCTCCTCTTAGACTGTAAGCATTTCAGTTATGGAAGCTCCGGCAGGCACCATAGGAAAGACATTCTCTTCCCTTTCCACATGAAAATCCATAACCACCGGGCAATCCATACTTAATCCCTTCTTCAGCACAGGGATCACCTCATCCACCCTATTTGCCCTGAACCCTACAGCACCATATGCCTCCGCAAGTCTTACAAAATCAGGGCTGGCCTCTAACTTTGTAAAGGCATAGTTTCTGTTGTAAAATAGCTCTTGCCATTGTCTTACCATTCCCAGATATTCATTATTTAATATCACCACCTTTATGGGGAGGCTATATTGGACAGCTGTGGCAAGCTCCTGAATATTCATCTGGATACTTCCATCGCCAGCGATATCTATCACCAGATCACTGGGTCTTGCAATCTGAGCACCAATAGCAGCAGGGAGTCCAAAGCCCATGCATCCAAGCCCCCCTGAGGTTATTAATGCATTGGGTCGCCTGAAATGATAATACTGCGCAGTCCACATCTGATTTTGTCCTACCTCTGTTGCCACAACGGCATTTCCTCTGGTAAGTTCATAGAGCTTTTCAATGACAAATTGGGGTTTAATGGAATCCCCCTGTCTATAAGTAAGGGGATTAGTGTCTTTCCATTTCTGTATCTGTGAAAGCCATGCCTCCCTTTTGACATTCAAGGTGGACATATCCACCCCTTTTAACATCTCATTCAGCATACTCAATGTCACCTTACAGTCACCCACTATAGATACATCCACAGATATATTCTTATGAACAAAGGTAGGATCAATATCCATATGGATTATCTTAGCATTAGGGGCGAAGGTATCACCTCTTCCAGTAGCCCTATCATCAAACCTTACCCCTATTGCAATCAGAAGATCACAATATGCCGATGCCATGTTTGCACAATATGTGCCATGCATTCCTATCATCCCAAGCCAGAGCCTGCCATCGGGTGGATATGTCCCAAGCCCCATAAGGGTAGAGGCAACAGGTGAAACTATACCCCTTGCAAAGGCTCTCAATTCCTTTGAACCACCTGAAAGGATAACTCCACCTCCAGAGAGGATAAGAGGTCTTTCTGCACTCTTTATTAGCTCTACTGCCCTCTCAAGCTGTTCTATGTCAGGTATGGATATAGGTCCACGGGATCTAAGCCCTATATCATCCGTTTCTCTATAATCTGCCTCCTTTGTCATTATGTCTTTGGGTATGTCAACCAATACCGGCCCGGGCCTTCCTAATCTTGCCACATAGAATGCCTCTTTAATTATCCTTTTAAGGCAGTCCACATCCCTTACATGGTAATTGCGTTTAGTGCATGGCTTAGTGATCCCTATTATATCTACTTCCTGAAAGGCATTATTCCCAATCATTGAGGTGGGCACCTGTCCGGTGAAGACCACTATTGGACTTGAATCCATATAGGCAGAGGCTATCCCTGTTACTGTATTGGTAGCCCCTGGTCCAGATGTAACGATACAGACTCCCACCTTACCTGATGCCCTTGCATAGCCATCTGCCGCATGAACCGCACCCTGTTCATGACGTACCAATATATGATTTATAGGACTCCTTATAAGACCATCGTAGATATCAATCACCGCACCACCAGGATAACCAAAGATGGTATCCACACCTTCTTCCATCAAAGATCTGATAAATATCTCTACTCCCTTTACTCTGATGATAATCCACCTCCCCCTTTATATGGATTCTTACTTTGTATATATTCAACGAGTCCGCCTGCTCTGATAATCTGCTGCATTAATCTGGGAATGGGATGGGCATAAAAGCTCTTTCTATCCTTGTCTCTTATAATTAGCCCCTCTTTAAGATCCACTTCAATAATATCCCCTTCTTCAACAAGCTCTAGAACTTCATAGGACTCCAGTAAGGGTAATCCGATATTAAAGGCATTTCTATAGAATATCCTTGCAAAATTCTTGGCAATTATTAACTCTATCCCTGAACTCTTTATAGCCAGAGGGGCATGCTCTCTGGATGATCCGCAGCCAAAATTTTTACCTGCAACCAGAATGTCTCCCTTTGATACCTTGGAGCAGAAATCGGGTATGAGATCAGCAAAGCACCCCTTAGAGAGCTCCTCTTTTGAGGAGGTGTTTAGATAACGGGAAGGGATAATAAGATCCGTATTAATATTATCACCCAATTTCCATACCCTTCCTCTTATCCTGAACCATTCTGCCTTCATCTTAGAGCTCCTCAGGAGAAGTTATCTTACCTGTAATGGATGAGGCCGCTGCAACTGCAGGCCCGCAGAGATATATCTCGCTTTCTGGATGTCCCATTCTACCCCTAAAATTCCTGTTAGAGGTGGAAAGACACACCTCTCCTTTTGCCAAAAGCCCCATATGCCCCCCCAGACATGGGCCACAGGTAGGGGGGCAAATGATGGCACCTGCATTGAGAAAGATATCCAAGAGGCCCTCTGAAAGCGCCTTTTTATATATCTGCTGAGATCCTGGTATAATAATAAGTCTAAGCCCATTTAAGACCTTTTTCCCTTTAAGCACCTGAGAGGCAACCCTGAGATCCTCTATTCTCCCATTGGTACATGACCCAATAAAGACCTGATCAATTTTTACGTCTTTTACCTTTGAAACAGGAACCACATTATCAGGGCTATGAGGTAAGGCGATCTGAGGTTCCATTAAATGTAGATCTATGTCAATCACCTTTTCATATTGGGCATCTCTGTCGCTATTGAGCATCTTATATGGTGCATCTATTCTGTCTTTGAGATATTCTATGGTGATATTATCAGGTTCAAATATGCCATTCTTTGCGCCTGCCTCAACAGCCATATTTGCCATTGTGAATCTGTCTGCCATAGAAAGATATCTGATACCCTCTCCTGCAAACTCAAGAGCTTTGTATATTGCACTATCTACTTTTAGAATTTTTAATGTAGCAAGGATCAGATCCTTTCCTCCTATCCATCTCCCAGGCCTTCCCTTATAGACAATCTTTATGGAATGAGGCACCCTCAGCCATATTCTTCCTGTGGCCATGGTAACTCCCAGATCAGTGCTTCCGACCCCTGTTGAAAAGGCGCCTAAGGCACCGTAGGTGCAGGTATGACTGTCAGCTCCTACAACCAGATCCCCGGAACTTACAAGACCCTTTTCAGGCAATATTACATGCTCTATTCCCGAATCTACCAGTTCAAAATAGTTCTTTATAGAATATTCCATTGCAAACTCTCTCATCATCCGTATCTGTTCAGCAGAGGCAATGTCCTTGTTTGGGACAAAGTGATCTGCAACTAAAACAACTCTATCCGCTGAAAAGAGCCTTTTCCCTCCAAGTCTCCTAAATACCTCTATGGCAATGGGTGCTGTGATATCATTTGCAAGCACTAAATCGACCTCCGCCTCAATGAATTCTCCTGGCCGCACATTCCTCCTTCCAGAGTGCAATGCCAGGATCTTTTCGGTAATTGTCATTCCCATAATAAAACCCTACTCCATACACTATCTTAAAAGCTTTGTATAACCCCTTTTTACACTGGGGGTTACACCCCCTTCCGGGTCGGATGACCCTCCGGGTCGGAGACCAGACCCCTGTCATTGCGAGCGAAGCGAAGCAATCTCATACCTTTTAT
>CBFDUE010000024.1:0-29816 GCA_965613025.1 uncultured bacterium | reverse complement strand
AACTAATTTGGAGATGAACCAAAAAATTTAATTAAAAAATTTAATTAAATGAAATATTTTTATTGACATAAATAAATCAAGGTTTATAATTTTTAAAAAATTTACAAAAACTTCTCTAAAGGAGGTCATTAAATGAAAAAGATCAGAAGAGAGGTTTTAAAGTTGACTAATGATCTTAAGAAGTTGTTGGATAGGGCTGACGGTATCTTAAAAGAGTTAGACTCAATTCAAGGTGTGACATCAAAGGGTGCTTTAACTGCAAAAAAGCCTGAGAGAAGAGGTGCTATTGCTGAAAAAGTCTATGCGGTTATTAAAAGAAGTAAAACTCCCGTGGACCTTAAAAAGCTTGTAAAGAAGACAGATCTTGAACAGCGCTCCATAAGAGATGCACTCTACAGGTTAAAGAGAAAAGGACTGATTAAGGTAGTAGCAAAAGGCCAATATACGAAGGCATAAATAGTTTAATCCCTAAAATCGTTTAAATTAAACTATAAAGTAAGACGGTGATGTATCCTTCCCCTCAGAAGATGCCACTAAAAAGGCCTCTCTGAAGTAGTCTGAAAACTTCAGAGAGGCCTTTAAATTAATAATAAAATCTACTTTAAGAGAGGGGGAAATATGAAAAAAGCTATGTTCTTTTTAGATCAAAAGGATATGCCAACCCATTGGTATAATATCTTAGCAGATCTTCCAGAACCATTACCACCTGTTCTACATCCAGCTACAGGGAAACCCATAGGGCCTGAAGACTTAGCACCTCTATTTCCCATGGAACTCATAAAGCAAGAGGTAAGCACTGAAAGATGGATTGAGATTCCGGAAGAGGTTCAAGAAGTTTATAGACTATGGAGACCTACTGCTCTGCACAGAGCATATCGTCTTGAAAAATTGTTGGATACCCCTGCAAAGATCTTTTATAAGTATGAAGGCACAAGCCCTGCAGGTAGCCATAAACCTAATACTGCAGTTGCACAGGCATATTATAATAAAAAAGAAGGAATAAAGAGATTAACCACCGAAACAGGTGCAGGACAGTGGGGTAGTGCCTTAGCCATGGGTTGTGCCATGTTTGGCTTGGAGTTAAAGGTCTATATGGTTAAGGTGAGCTATGAACAGAAACCTTATAGAAGAATCCTGATGGAGACTTGGGGAGCAGAGTGTGTTCCAAGTCCAAGTCGTGATACAAAAGCGGGAAGAGATATACTTGAAAAATGGCCTGACTGCCCTGGATCCTTAGGTATAGCTATTAGTGAAGCTGTTGAAGATGCAGTTACCAGAGACGATACTCACTATTCTTTGGGAAGTGTATTAAACCATGTCTTATTACATCAGACAATTATAGGTCTGGAGACAAAAAAACAGATGGAGATGGCAGATGCATACCCTGATATAATTGTAGGATGTATAGGTGGTGGATCCAACTTTGCAGGACAGTTCCTTCCATGGTTAAAAGATAAGATAAGTGGAGAAAGACCCAATTTAAAAATTATATGTGTGGAACCAGAAGCATGTCCTACAATGACCAAAGGAGTATATGCATACGATTTTGGAGATACAGCCGGTATGACCCCACTTTTGAAGATGCATACCTTAGGACATTCATTTGTTCCTCCACCAATTCATGCTGGTGGCCTGAGATACCATGGTATGGCACCCATAATATGTCATCTTTTCAACTTAGGACTTATTGAGGTGGCCACAGCCCATCAGACAGCCATATTTGAGGCAGGAATAAAATTTGCCAGGACCGAAGGAATAATCACGGGACCAGAGCCATGTCATGATTTAAAGGTAGCAATTGATGAGGCATTGAAATGTAAAGAATCTGGAGAATCTAAGACCATACTTATTGCCCACAGTGGTCATGGCCATTTTGATCTTGCTGCCTATGATGCATATCTATCAGGTAAATTGACTGATTATTCATTGCCAGAAGAAGAACTTAAAAGATCACTATCTGAACTTCCCAAGGTTCCTTCTTAAAATATGTAAAAAGACCTGCAGGAGATAGATTATCTGCAGGTCTTTTTTATTATTTAACATATGAAACGTATATATACTCTTGGGACAAGCAACAGGACATTAGAAGAGTTTTTTGAGATAATTAGACATTATAAGATTAAAAATATTATTGATGTAAGAAGGTTTCCCGTAAGTAAACGATTCCCCCATTTTAAAAAACAGATCATTAAAAAAGAGGCAGAAAGAGAAGATATAAAATATTTCTGGTTGGGCAATCTATTGGGAGGTTATAGAAAGGGAGGATACATGCTCTACTGCCAAACAGATAGCTATATTGAAGGTATAAAAAGGCTTGAAGTTATAGCAATAAGTGATTCTTCGGTTATAATATGTGCGGAAAGGCTTCCCTGGAGATGTCATAGGCTGAGTATAGCACAATCACTCAAGGAAAGGGGGTGGGATGTAATACATATATTAGAGAAGGAAAAAGAGTGGAAGCCTTTATAGTTATTGTCTTATTTATTTGTTGATCATCTTTTTAAACTCATCTTCGTTTAAGATCTTTATTCCAAGCTGTTGCGCCTTTATATATTTAGAGCCTGGATCTTTACCAACAATAACAAAATCAGTTCTTCTACTTACAGATGAACTCACCCTGCCCCCAAGCTCTTCAATTATCCTTCGTGCTTCATCACGACTAAAGTCATCTAATGCTCCAGTTAAAACAAAAGTCTTCCCCTCAAGAGGAGCCTCTCTTTCCTCATCTTTTATCTCTGGAAATATGACCCCACCTCTTTTTAATTTTTCAAGGACCTCTAAGTTTTTAGTGTTTTTAAAAAAGTTGTAGATGCTCTGGGCGACCACCGGACCTATCTCAGGAACTTCCTGAAGGGTTTCCACTTTTTGTTTAGAGAGATTATCTATGGACTTAAATCTATTTGCAAGGACTTGGGCTAAATGATAACCCACATTTCTTATGCCTAATGCATAAATGAGGTTAGGAAGAGAGGGGGTTTTACTCTTTTCAATAGCATTTAACATGTTCTGTGCAAGTTTATCTCCCATTCTTTCAAGCTTCATTAGATCATCCTTTGTAAGAAAATAGAGATCTGCAGGATCCTTTATGAGACCTTTGTCAACCATCTGCTCTAAAAATTTTTTACCAATACCCTCTATGTTCATGGCCTGCTTGGAGCAAAAATGGAATAGATTCTCTTTTAATTGAGCAGGGCATGCAATGCCTGTACACCTATGAATTGCCTCTCCTGGAGGTCTTTCAACCTTTGAACCACATACAGGGCATCTATCTGGCATCTTAAAAGGTATCTCTTTACCCGTTCTCTTTGACTTTATTACCTTAACAACTTCAGGGATCACATCTCCTGCCCTCTGAATAATGACCGTATCCCCTATTCTTACATCCTTCTTTTTGATCTCATCTTCATTATGAAGAGAGGCTCTCTTAACCTCTACTCCTGCCACCTTTACAGGCACAAGAATGGCAACAGGAGTAAGAGCACCTGTTCTGCCCACACTCACAACGATATCTTTAACCACTGTATGTTCTTGTTGAGCAGGGAATTTCCATGCAATTGCCCATCTGGGTGATCTGGATAGAACACCTAATTTTTCCTGCATTTCAAAGTCATTTACCTTAATTACAATTCCATCCAATTCAAAGGGAAAGGCATCCCTCTTTTCTAAGATTTCATAATAATATTCCTTTACCTCATCCACATCTTTACACAACTTAATATATTGGCTCACATTAAACCCCCATTTTTTCAGCCTCTGAAGAGTTTCCCACTGATTGCTAAGTCTCACTCCCCTTATCCTTCCAATTCCATAGGCAAACATCCTGAGTGGCCGTGAGCTGGTTATTTTAGAGTCCAATTGCCTGACTGATCCCGCTGCAGCATTTCTTGGATTCGCAAATAATGCCTCTCCAGCCTCTTCTCTTTCTCTATTTAGCCTTTTAAAATCCTCTTTATACATTATTACTTCACCTCTGACATCAATAAGTTCAGGAATATCAGAGTCCATAAGTCTTAGAGGAATAGTCTTGATTGTCTTTAGATTTAAGGTCACATCCTCTCCTGTTATACCATCACCCCTGGTAGATCCTAAGGTCAGAATTCCATTTTCATAGGTAAGTTCAACTGCAAGGCCATCTAATTTAGGCTCTACCGTGTATTGGATCTTATGAGCTTCATCTCTTAACAGGTTTAGCACACGTCTGTGAAAGTCTAAAAATTCCTCTTCAGAGGTGGCCTTATTAAGGCTTAACATGGGGATAGCATGCCTTACTGTGCCAAACTCTTCAAGAGGTGGAGCACCAACCCTCTGGGTAGGAGAATCCGGGCTTATCAGTTCAGGATATCTCCTTTCAAGTTCAAGTAGTTCGTCAAAGAGCTTATCATATTGGGCATCGGAGATCTCAGGATCATCTAAGACATAATACCTGTAATTGTGGTAATGGATCTCCTTCCTCAACTGTTCTATTCTCTTAATAATATCTTTATCTATATCTTTCATGTTATCCCCGCCTTTTAAGTATTATAGGAAAATTAATTTTTATTTATGTCTAAGTAGGGGTCAAGAGCAAGATTTAAAATTTTATGCTTTACTTTAGAGATTATTTATCTTAGTAAGAAATCTTTAAAATTCAATACATAGGGGGATTTATGGACGAAAAGAGACTTAAAAGATTTGCAGATGTGCTGATATGGGGATTAAAGACTGCAAGAAAAGGAAGATTTAAAAGAAATGATATAGTCATGATAAGTTATGATCCTCCGTCTACGCCGCTTTTAGAGACAGTCTATTCCCGATGTATAGAGATGGGAATGAATGTGGTAATTAGAGGTGGAATTACGTTTAAAATGGAAAGGGAATTTTATAAAAAGGCTAAAAATCCTCAGCTTACCTTTATTGCCCCAGGAGAAGAGGAACTTTACAGAAAATTAAATGGGATTATCCATCTTCGCTCTCCTGCTTCCCTTACCCATCTTATGGATGTAGATCCCAAAAGGATCGGTAAAGTGATGGTTTCAAGGAAGAGACTAAGAGATATTATAGAAAGAAGAGAAGAAGAGGGTCACTTTGGTTGGACCTTATGTATATACCCCACAAAGGCCCTTGCAAAGATGGCAAGAATACCCCTTAAAAGATATGAAGAGCTTATATCAAAGGCATGCTTTTTAGATATGGATGATCCAGTAAGTGAATGGAAAAAGATATATAAAAGATCTCAAAAGATAAAACGTTGGCTTAATAGCTTAGACATTGAATATCTGCATATAAGATCCAAAAATATTGATCTTAGAGTATATCCGGGTGAAAGGAGGAAGTGGGTAGGGATATCTGGCCATAATATACCCAGTTTTGAACTCTTTATATCGCCTGATTTTAGAAAGACTGAAGGGATATACTTTGCTGATCAGCCCTCCTTTAGAAACGGAAACTATGTAGAAGGTGTCTGGCTTCAATTTAAGGGTGGAAGGGTTATAGAAGCAAGAGCAGAAAAGGGTGATGATTTTTTAAAGAAACAGATATCAATTGACAGAGGAGCAAAGAGAGTGGGAGAGTTTTCTCTTACTGATAAGAGGTTTTCAAAGATAGATAGGTTTATGGCAAATACCCTATTTGATGAAAATTATGGGGGGAAATATGGCAATTGCCACCTTGCACTTGGCATGTCCTATTCAGATACATATAGTGGAAATCCAAAGGAGCTCACTAAGGAGAAGAAAAAGGAATTGGGATTTAATGATTCCGCATTGCATTGGGACTTAATAAATACCGAAAGAAAGACTGTTACTGCATATTTACGCTCTGGGAAAGAGCTTATAATTTATAAAAACGGTGAATTTATGATTGATCTTTAATCGGAAAGAGCTTAGCAAGTGCTATAGTAAATATTCCTCAAAGTTTTTATCTTCAATTGTCTTCCATCCTTACAGTATTGGTAAGGTTATACATTATCTTAATCTTTTTAACATATTGAAGTCATGTAAAAAATGATTAAATATTAGTCGTATTAATTCCATTAATTGAGGGATGTGACTATGAAGAAGATAATCCTATACGGTAGCACAGGAATGCTTGGAAGTGATTGTAAAGAGGTATTACAAAAGGAGTTTAAATTAATAACCCCTACACATAGAGAATTGGATATTACAAGATGGGATGACACCATAGAACATATGGGTAAAAACAGGCCTCATATCATATTAAATTGTGCTGCATTTACAGATGTGGATGCATGTGAAGATAAGAGCCAGTATAAAAGACTGGATAAGATTAATGTAGAAGGGCCACGTAATCTGGCTCAGGGCTCTGCCCGCTTTGAGTGCAAAATAATCCATATATCCAGTGACTATATATTTTCAGGCAAAAAGGAGGTTCCTCAGCCCTACTTTGAAGATGACTCGCCCAGGCCCATATCCACTTATGGAATGATGAAGATGGAAAGTGAGGCTGCAATCAGAGATAACGCACCTGATTATATAATTATTAGGACAGGATGGCTCTATGGAATAAATGGCAATAATTTTATAAAGAAGATATTAAAAAAGGTAATAGGTGAAGGGGCAAAAAGTATAAGAGTTGTGGAAGATCAATATGGATCTCCCACCTGGACCTATAGACTGGCTTTGCAGATAAGAGAGCTCATCAAGAATGATGCCAGAGGGACCTATCATGCCACTTCTGAAGGCTATTGCAGTCGTATTGAATATGCCACATTTATCTTGGATAAACTTAATATTGATGCAGAGATAGAGCCCATTAAATTAAGGGATCTAAATTTACCTGCTAAGAGACCTGCCAATTGTATCTTAGAAAACAGGCTTCTTAAAAAACAGGGGATCAATATAATGACTGATTGGAAAAGAGATCTTGAAACATTTTTAGATAGATATGGTGAAAGGCTTATAGAAGAAGCTAAAAAGGAGATAGCTAAATAGTCCTTCCGATAATAGCTGCTTCATATAGGGCTGCCTTGGCACTTCGGGGTTCAAGGCAGTCTCCTATCTGAAATACGGGGATTCCCATTGCCCTAATTTCATCGTAAAGCACATTGTATGACCTATTACCTACAGCAAACACCACCCTTTCAACCGGATAAAACTTCTCAACCCCTTCTTTATTCACTATAAAGACGCCTTCAGAGTTTGCCCTTGAAACACGGGACTCTGTTAATATTGTTACATTATTTTCTTTTAATTTACGAAGTATCATCTTACGGGTAATGGATTCAATCTGTGCCCCTATATTGGCCATCTTCTCCACTAATATCACCTCTGATCCATAATCAGATAGATGGAGTGCCAACTCACATCCAGTAGCTCCTCCACCTATAATTATAGTTCTCTTCTTAGCCGGTATATCTCCATTCAATATATCCCTTATATCTGAAACCATCTTATCGTCCAGTCCCTTAATCTGAGGTCTTATGGGAATAGAACCGGTTGCAAGAACCACTACATCTGGCCCTATCTCCTTTACCGTATTAATGGTAACCTCATAATTTAGGTGACACTCAACCCCTGTCTTTTTGACCTGATTTATGAGAAACTCCACTAACTTCATAAGCCCCTTTTTATAATATGTGATACTGCCCAAAAGAAGCTGACCCCCTAAGTGTGATCCCTTTTCAAATAACAGGACCTTATGGCCCCTCTTTGCAGCTACCCATGCCACATTCAATCCACCAGGCCCACCCCCTACTACCATAATCTTTTTAGACCTTTTAGCAGGCCTGATAGTCATCTCCTTTTCTCTTCCCAATGTGGGATTAACCAGGCATTCAACTCTTCCTCTTCTAAATATGGATTCCATACAGGTATTACATGCTATACAGGTTCTAATATCCTCAAAGCGGCCCTCCTTAGCCTTCTTAGGCATCTCAGGATCTGCAAGTAGTCCCCTTCCGATGCAAACTAAATCGGCTTTACCTTCTTTTATGATACTGTCCGCAAGAAAGGGATCATTTATCCTTCCAACTGCCATTACAGGAACACCTAAGGAATCTTTTATCTTCTTGGCAGAATCTGTTAGGCATGCAGGTTTCATAAACATTGGCTGACAGATCCACTCAGGAGTAGCGTCATTGCCTGCAGAGACCTGCACTATATCAATTCCTGCCTTAATAACTATCTTCAATATCTCAATACTTTCATCAACTGTAAGACCATTTGGGACAAATTCTTGAGCACTTATCTTAAATGATAATGGATAGTCCTCCCCTACCCTTCTCCTTACCTCCTCGATTATCTCCATTGCAAAACGTACTCTTCCCTCAATATCTCCACCATATTCGTCATCTCTGATATTAGAGAATCTGGAAAGAAACTGATTTATAAGGTAGCCATGAGCACCATGAATCTCTATAAGCTGATACCCTGCTCTTATAGCCCTTTCTGCTGCATCACCGAAGGCCTTTACTAATCTCTTTATCTGAGAGATACTTAGAGGCTCTACCTCTCCTCTTATGGTAGGGCAAGGAAGGGGTGAAGGGGCTAAAGGTTTCCTTCCTATCACCTTATGTGAGGTCTGTCTTCCTCCATGGTGTAGCTGAATTGCGGCTATAGCACCCTCCTCTTTAATGGCATCTGCAATACGACGAAGTCCATCTATATGGCTATCATCATAAATCCTTGCCTGATGTGGTGATACTATACCCTCAGGTGATACAGCACATGCCTCCATCATTATCATTGAAGGGCCACCTGCAGCCCTCCTTCTGTAATGTTCCACAGTCTTATCTGTTATTCTTCCATCTGCCTCAATTAAAAAAGAGGCAAGACTTGGCATGACAATCCGGTTTTTAAATTTAAGGCCTTTTAATGTGAAGGGAGAAAATAGATATTCCATATATTAACTTCCCTTTGAATAGATTATATTCCCAAATAGGCCTCTCTGATATCTTCCATCTTCTCTATCTGCTCTGGAACACCTTCTGCTTTTATTCTCCCCTCATGCATGATATATACATAATTTGCGGCCTTAAGAGATGCCTCTACATTCTGTTCCACTAAGAGAACAGTGAGAGCCATCTCCTTATTCATGCGTTTTATGGTCTCAAACACCTCTTTTACAAGCAGGGGGGCAAGCCCTTGAGAGGGTTCATCCAGCATTATAAGCTTTGGCATACTCATAAGTGATCTTCCAATTGTCAGCATTTGCTGCTCACCACCGCTTAATGAGCCCGCCAACTGCCTCTCTCTCTCCATAAGCCTGGGAAATAGAGTGCTTACAATTTCCATTGTCTCTTTTATATGCCTCTTTGCCCTCTTTATATATGCCCCCATCATAAGATTTTCATATACAGTCATATTAGGGAATATATGCTTTCCTTCAGGGACAAGGGATATACCCATCTCCACCTTTTTATGGGTTGGCATTTTGGTCACATCTTTTTCGTTAAAATATATCTTTCCAGACCATGGATCAACCGAACCAAATACTGTCAGAAGAAATGTGCTCTTACCCACACCATTTGGGCCTAAGAGTGATGTTATTGATCCGGCTTTTACTTCCACTGAAGGCCCCCATAAGACCTGCATAGATCCATAACCAGACTGAATATTTTCCACCTTTAGCATCTCCCTATTCCTCCGATGCCTTTCCCAGATATACCTCAACTACCTTTGGATCTGTAAGGGCATCCTTTGTAGGGGCATCTACAATTATGCTGCCCTGGTGTAGCACCACCACTCTCTCTGCCATTCCCACCACTGCTCTCATAATGTGCTCCACCATTGAAACAACCGCTATCTTTTCTTCCACTGCAACCTGTTTTAAAAAACCCACCATCTCATTGATGCTTCCAGGATGCATGCCAGCCATTGCTTCATCCATAAGAAGAAGCCGTGGTTTCATGGCAAGGGCTCGTGCAATCTCCATCATCTTCTTTTCAATGGGAGTAAGATTGGAGGCTATCTTATCCCTTAGAGTTTGAAAATTGAGTCTATTAATTACCTGATCAGCAATCTCAAAGGCCTCATCAATACCCAGATTTGTGCCCAACCTGCCAAACATTGCACCTACTGCCACATTCTCCAAGACAGTAGCAGATAGGAATGGCCTTGGAATCTGAAATGTTCTGCCTATTCCCAATGGTGCCCTCTTATATGGAGCAAGCTTTGTAATATCCCTTCCATTAAATAGGATCTTCCCCTCATCTGGGAAATAGACACCATTTATGAGATTAAAAAGTGTGGTCTTTCCACTCCCATTAGGGCCTACTACACCTATAAATTCTCCCTCTTCAACTCTCATATTAACCTTATTGACCGCAACAAGTCCGCCAAATCTCTTTGTAACTCCTATAAGTTCAAGAAGAGGCATATCCTACCTTCCCCACTAAATTATAAAACGTTCAACCCATCTTCCCTTTGTCCTCTTTTTTATCATTCCTATTATACCTTCAGGAAATAGTATTATAATAATTATTACAATGGGAGCAAAGATAAGCAGTTGAAACCCTGGGACAATAACTGATAGATAATACTTAGAGAGACCATATACAAGCCCTCCCACAATGGGACCCAACAATGTGCCTGCCCCTCCTAAGAGCACAATTATTATTGCCTCTACAGTATAGTGTATCTCAAATACCTCAGGTGGAAACACATAAGGGGTCTTTAAGGCCCATGCAGATGCACCCAAGAGCCCTGCAAAACATGCACTGGTAATAAAAGCGATGATCTTAAACTTAGTAACATTTATTCCCATTACCTTAGCAGCATCTTCATCCTCTCTTAGGGCCATTAGGGCATATCCAATCTTACTTCGCATATATATGAGGGTTACAAGTGCAGCAAGCAGAGCAATTATCACCACAAATACATCTGCCCAAAAGGTGCAAAGAGAACTCGCTGACTTACTGCCTATGATACGATTCAGATCAGACATAAAGATTATTCCCTCTGAACCGTTCCATATCTTCGCACCTTCAATCAGAAACCTGAATCCCTCATTTACTCCTATGGTAGCAATTGCAAAATAGGCCCCTCTAAGCCTCAAGGCCACCGCGCCCACTGCAACAGAGAGCAGAGTGGCTATAAACATAGACAGGAGAAAACCTGCTATTATAATTAAGATACCATATCCTTGAAGATAGGATAATTTAGAAATTGTTATTGCCATTCCATAGGTGCCAACTCCTAAGAATGCCACATAACCGAAGTCCACATATCCTGTCATTCCAAGGAATATATTAAATGCCTGGCCTAAGGCACAATAGAAGAAGAGCATACTCATAAGCTGCCACATCCCAGAGACACCTTTACCTATTAGAAACAGGACAACATATGCCAATAGCACAGGAATGTATGGATAATACTTCCACTTCATCTCTTACTTAATATCCCTTCTGGTCTTATAAGTAATATGAGAAGGAGAATAACAAAAGAAAGAAAGCGAGTAAGGGCAAAGGGTTCAACACCTGGAATAAGGGCAAATAAAGTATAAGAGCCATTTTCAATAAGTCCAAATACAAGGCCTCCAAAAAAGGCGCCATAAGGGGAGGAAAGACCGCCAAGCACAGCTATAACAAATGCCTTTAGTGTGTAGCCACCACCCATATAAGGGTTTATCCCTACAGGTATGAACATGGTAAGTAATACCCCAGAGAGAACAGTGATTGCAATTCCCAGTGCGAAACTAAAGGCATAGGTGCTACGAACATTTACCCCACATACCCTTGCTCCCTCTTCATCTTCCACCACGCTCCTTATAGCTGATCCAGCCCTTGTCTTATTAAACCAGATATAGAGCGCAAGTGCTATCAATATACTTCCCAAAGAGGCATAGATCTTAGAGTAGGGGATAATGGTCAAACCCAGATCCACCTTATCTACCATCCAATTGTAACCTCTAAATTCTGATCCAAATATTAACTTAACCACCTCTTCAAGCAGGACCCCTATGGAGAATGTGGCAAGCAGGGTGGATAGCTCTGGTGCCTTAAGCAATCTCTGTATGGCAGAGTAATAGAAAAAGAGCCCTAAAATCCCTCCTAAAAGAAATGCCACAGGCAAAGCAAATATGGGATTGAGTCCAAGTGTATTGAAAAAGACCAGCGCACAATATGCCCCCACCATTATAAAGGCACCATGCCCTACATTTACAACCTTAAGCACCCCAAAAATAAGGCTCAACCCCATTGTTGCCATACCATATACAGTGCCTAATATAACTCCTTGAAGCAGATTTCCAAGTATCTGATTACCTATCATCCCATCCATTCCTTAAAAAATAATTCCCCTCAAAGGGCTCTTCACATAAGCCCTTTGAGGAGTTTAATAAAGATATTATGGAGAGCTTTGAAAAATTCAAAGCTCTCATTATGGAATAGCCTTCTTGCCCTGTGCCTTCTCTTTGAATGTAGGCATTGGATAATATAACTTTCCAGTCTGAGCCTCTTCAGGCCATACAATTATCCTTTTTCCACCTTGCCACTGGACATCCACCATGGAGTGGCCAACCTGAAGTCCGGTATCGTCAATATCCCATCCACCATAGAAAGACATAAACTTAAGCCCTCCAAGTTCAGCCCTAACCTTATCAGGATCAACTGAATTAGCTCTCTCAACTGCCATTACATAGGCCAACACCTGGGCACCTGCCTCTGCAGCATGATAGTCGGGGATCATATCCTTTCCAACTGCCTTTTTAAACAGAGAGACAAATTCATCCTGAGATGGCCCTATCCATGGAAGTCCCAGCTTTTGAGCCTCAGCCTTTGAATATTTTACTCCATATTCCCAATGTGATGGTCCCATTACCCCTTCTGCAAGGACAGTTAAGGCCTCGTAAAATGCGGGAAGGGTGGCAGAGGCAATAAGGGAAAGGGCCTTTACATTGATGTCCAGATCTGCCATCTGCCTGGTAAAGAGCTGACCATCCTCAAAATGGCCACCTCCCAAAATAAAATCCGGCCTTGTTGCCTTTAGTGCTGAAAGCAGAGGGGTAAGATCTGTCACTCCCTTTGGATAGGTTCTCTTAAATACAATCTTAAAACCCAATGCCTTTGCATGTTTTTCAGCCCCTTCCATTACCCTCTTTGCAAATTCAGAATCTTCATAGGCAAGGGCAACCCTCTTTGCTGAGGGATCTATCTTGTGGATCATATCTAAGGTGCCTTCATGATAACGGCTGGCTGGGCCAATAGTCTGAACCACATATCTGAATCCCTGAGCAAAGATCTTATCATTGGCTCCTCCATGGTCCATATAGAGCATCTTATGACTTTCAGCAATGGGAGCACCTCTCAAGGTAAGTCCTGAGCTATATGGAGCAAATACCACATTCACCCTATCCACTGTAATCAATCTTCCAATAAGACTTGTAACTACCTCTTTTTTGGACTCACAATCATAGTATTTGTATTCCAGAGGCACCTTCTTCCCATTTAACTTCACCCCGCCATATACATTATTCACCCAATTGATACATGCCTTTATACCACCAATTGCCTGCTCTCCTGCCTTAGCATATTTACCTGAAAGACATGCTGGATGACCTATCACGATCTTAGATATGGCATGTGAAATTGATACAGACCCCAAGATTAAAAAAAGGGATAATACACCTACAAACAATAAGTTTGCCCATTTCATCAGAATTCCTCCTTTTTAATATAATTAAGGATTTCGCAAGAGATCCTAATTCAATAGAGAAACTTAGTCAACCCCAAAAGGTGAAATGAATTGAGATGTTGAAATATATTCAGGCCAAATAACATAAAAGATTCCATCAATGAGCTGAAGGATATATATGGGTAGATCATTTTGTTGGCTCATGCCTTTGAAGTTTTTAAAATAGACTGGGCCATAAACTGTATCTATCTTACTTCCCCTAAGGGCATCCCTTAGTTCCATATTTAACCTTACCATCTCTTCAACTGCATGAAATGCCACCTCCATTGTTGCATATGCCTGAGCCCCATGATAATCTGGGTAGTAACCATATCTTTCATAGAATCGTATATAATAGTCCTTAGCACCGAGATATGGAAGAGATGGAGACCAGGGTGTCATATATGTTACTCTATCAAAGTTTTCATCTATATCCTCTCCTCTTTCTCTACTTGAGAATATGGCAATATCCCCTAAGAGTAACTTTGGCCTCAGATTTAGAATTGGGATTCCTTCCATAATGACCTTTGCATCATCATATCTACAGATAAGATATATAAGCTCAGGTGAGGACTCTTTCATCCTGTCTAATGAAAGAGCATAGGCCTGGCCTCTATTGAAAAAATCATTTCCTATAACCTTTATACCCAACCTTCTACAGATCTTTAAAAATCTCTTATTTTTAAACCATCCATACAAAGAGTCTTCATGTATGACATAAGCAGTCTTAATTTTGAGATAATCTGAGATAAAGCTCTTAAATGTTTTAAAATAAGATGCCTTTGGTTGGCATATCCTAAAGATATTAGGATTGCCCAATTTAGTGATCTCATCAGCAGATGCAGAACTTACAACAAAAGGGATATTATTCTCATTAAGGATTTGAGCCACATTCCATACCACAGTGCTTGAAATTCCCCCACAAAAAATTGAAATCTTATCCTCTGAGATGAGCTCCTTAACCCTATATTTTGCCTTTTCAGGATTTAGCTCGGTATCAATAAATCTAATATTCCATTCTATGTTCAAAAATGAATACACTTTTTTGAGATCCTCTAAAGCCATAGTGAATGAGTCCTTCTCCATAATAGCAGTCTCATATAGAGGGCTGTTTATCGGAAGGAGAACTCCAATGTTTATAATCTCTTTAGCACTTAAATTAGGTTCAAAAATGTTTAAAAATAGGATAAAGATAAAAAGATATCTAAATATGGCCAGAGAACTTTGCATAACCCCTTTTTACGCTGGGGGTTATACCCCCAAAGACCTCAGTCATTGCGAGCGAAGCGAAGCAATCTCATACCTTTTATAGATTGCTTCGGGTCTTTTAAGACCCTCGCAATGACAGATTCCATTTACAGCTTTTTTATGAGAGCTTTGAAAAATTCAAAGCTCTCACCATTATAAATCTTAAAATTACATCTTGCCCTTATGAGTCTTAATTTCTAAAGGAGTCCTAACTTAAATTTTATCTCTTGACAATAAAATTTTTATCATTTTTATTCTATACACTTTAAATTTCCATATGAGGAGGTAAAAGATTGGCAACCCATAAATCTGCTATAAAGAGGGCAAGACAAAATATTAAAAGGAGAATGAGAAATAGGAGTTATAAGACGAGGGTTAAGAATGTGATAAAAGAGGTCAAAAGAAGTGTTCAGAAAGGAGACAGAAAAGAGGCAGAAGAAAGGTTAAGGAATGCTGTATCTATTATTCAGAAGACGGCCTCAAAAGGGGTTATTCATTGGAGGAATGCGGCTAGAAAGGTATCAAAGCTGACACATATGGTAAATGCTATGGCTGCTGAAAATGCAGGAGAAGGAAGCAACTAATATGTCCCTTTAGGATAACAAAGAGATATGATCAGGTCTTCAATTATATGGTTATACAAAGATTGTATCTTCAATCTTACATCTGCTTTATACAGCAATCTAAGAGCCCTATAGAGCTCTTCTTTATCCCATAATTTACTCTGTCTGATTATCTTATTTAAAGTAAATTTTGCTGCTCCCAAGATCTCTGATATCTCCCCTTTCCCTGCTTCCCCCTTTTTCTCCAGGATATCCTTTACCTGTAAAAGCAGTTTTATCTGTCTGTTCAACATCCCAATTATAATTAATGCGCCATCCTTAGGGCCTTGAATCTCCATATATCTCCTTAAGATCATAAGTGATCTTTGAAGATCTCTCTCTGAAATTGCATCCATAAGTTCAAAGATTCCATATATACGGCTTTGAAATGCAAATCTCTTTATATCTTCAGATATAATCTCCTTTTTACCTTCAACTCCCATAGATAATTTCTGAAGCTCTTGAAAGAGATCCATGGTATCTTCACCCACTATCTGATATAAGAGGTATGCGGCATCCCTACTAATTGAAATTCCAAGCTCTTTTGCCTTGGCCCTAATCCAAGAGATCAGTTGTCTTTCATTTAATCTGGGGAAATGGACAATGACCCCTTTTTGGACTATCTTATCTTTAAGGGCCTTATCAATATTGCCTCTCTTTGTTGTAAGAATCATACATGTGGTGGCTACAGGATCTTTGAGATATGAACATAGAAGATTTAATTGGGTCTTTGTTAGCTTATCTATTTCTCTTAGGATGATAATTCTATACTTTGAAAGAAAAGGCAGATCTCTTGCCCTTTCAATAACATCCGCTATCTCAGTCTTTTTATCCACATAGATATTTTCCAGATTAAACTCTCTATTTTCCTTACCCAGTATTGATTCTGCTAAGACTGTAATTGCCTCTTCAATCCTGAATTCATCTTGACCATAGAGGAGATAAACCGTATATACTTTACCGCTCTTTAATTCCTTAAGGAGCCTATCGATTACGTTATTTTGCATACATTCTAAAAACGTTCCAATGTAAGTTGGTACGCCCTTCTTGCTATGCGAGAGGCGATCTCTATAAGCGCCTTTCTCAACTCTTCACTGTTTTCAAGGGGATCGTCTCCCATATAAAGATAAGCGGTTTCAGATATGGATCCCTTTTCCCATATTACCCTTTTACTCTTTCTTTCGGTAAGAGCCATATACAATATGATTTTAAGGAGTCTTCCTGAAGTTGTCTCGTAGAGATATTGGCTTCTGGGGGTATTATATCTTCTAATCCTATAACCAACTGGAGCAAGCTGAATCTTCTGAATTTGAACATTTAGGATAACATCTGCCCTTTTGCTACCTAAGAGCCTTATATTAGAGTATCTCAAAAATTCCGATCTCAGCACCTCTGTAAATTCGGATTCAAACAGTAGATCAGAAGACGGGCTCTTTACTATGGGAATGGATATACTCTTATATGGCAGAGAGCAATACCTTCCTGAATTTAGTAAATGGTAACCGCAGGATACAGATAAAATAGATATAGCAAAAAAGGCCAAAAGGATAAAAATTGTTCTCTTCATTCAATCACTATTAAACTACAATATTTACAAGCTTTTTCCCCACAACTATTATCTTTTTTATCTCTTTATTTTCAGTATATCTCTTGATCTTTTCATCGCTTAAGGCCTCCTTTTCAATCTCTTCTCTTTCATATGTAGAGGGAACCATTATTCTACTCCTTACCTTTCCATTTACCTGAATTACCACCAGTTGGGTATCTTCCTTTAATGCCTCTTCCTTATATTTGGGCCATGGGTGATCAATCAGAAATCCTTCATATCCCAATTGATGCCAAAGCTCTTCGGTTATATGAGGAACAAAGGGAGAAAGTAAGATCACCGTCTTTTCAATTGCCTCCTTTAATACTCTCCAGGCAGGTCTATCCTTTTCCGCATTGCTATTTAAAAACCTGCTTATCTCATTTACAAGCTCCATGATGGATGCAATTGCAGTATTAAAGTGAAAACGGTCTTCAATATCCTCTGTAACCTTTTTTATAGTCTGATGGGTCTTTCGGTATATGGCCTTAAGAGGCTCAGTGAGTCTATCATTTCCATCGTAGGGCTCCACTGATCTCAGTTCTTCAAGATTATCCATTACCAGCTTCCAGACCCTATTTAAGAATCTGTATGAGCCTTCTACTCCCTGTTCACTCCATTCCAGATCCTTTTCAGGTGGTGCTGCAAAGAGACAGAACATCCTGACTGTATCAGCACCATATCTATTAACCATATCCTCTGGATCCACGATATTCTTTTTGGATTTTGACATCTTTACAATATTTCCCACTAAGACATCTCTACCACAATGCCTGCATTTTCCATCTTCCATCTCATCTGGATAGAGATAACCGTGTTCAGGGCATTCATAGGTCTCCTTACATACCATCCCCTGGGTGAGCAGGTTGGTAAAGGGTTCACTCACCTGCAGATATCCCAGGTCTCTAAGCACCCTGGTATAAAATCTGGAATAGAGAAGATGCAATATGGCATGCTCTATTCCACCGATATATTGATCCACAGGCATCCAATATCTGACCCTGTCCTTGTCCATAGGGCCTTTATCGTAATCAGGACAGGTGTATCTGTCAAAATACCAGGAGGATTCCACAAATGTATCCATGGTATCCGTCTCTCTGCACGCCCTCTTCCCGCATCGCGGACAGGTGGTCTCATAAAAGGATGGCTCATGGGGAAGGGGGGAGCCTCCATTGGGAAGCATCTGAAGCTCAAGGGGAAGCACAACAGGAAGGTCCTCTTCAGGAACAGGAACTACACCACAATCCTTACAATATATTATGGGTATGGGCGCCCCCCAGTATCTCTGCCTTGAAATATTCCAATCCCTTATCCTGTAGTTTACAGTCTTATATCCTATTCCTCTCTCTTCCATATATTCTGCAATCTTTTCCATGGCCTCTCTATTTGGTATGCCATTAAATGGCCCTGAATTTATAAGCACACCGTCCCCTTCATATGCCTCCTGCATCTCCTCCTCTTTAAGTGTGACACCTTCTGGCTGGATAACTACCCTGAGCTTTAGACCATACTTCTTTGCAAATTCAAAATCCCTTTGATCATGTGTGGGAACTGCCATTATGGCACCAGTTCCATAATCAAATAGCACAAAGTTTGCAACCCATATGGGGATCTCCTCACCCGTAAAGGGATTTAGACAATATCTGCCAGTGAATACACCCTCCTTTTCTGTGGTCTCAGCTGCTCTTATGTAACTGGCTACCTTAAGGGTCCTATCGATAAATTCAAGCACCTCCTTCTCCTGAGGCATTCCCTGTATAATCTCTTTTAATAGAGGATGTTCAGGTGCAAAACACATAAAAGTAGCGCCATATACTGTATCCTGCCTGGTTGTATAGACCTCTATGACCTTATCAGAACCCACTAATGGAAACTTTATAATTGCTCCATAGCTCTTTCCTATCCAGTTTCTCTGCATGGTCAATACCTTTTCTGGCCAGCCCTTTAACTCATCACAGGCATTGAGTATCTCCTCTGCATAATCGGTTATCTTAAAAAACCAGCTATCCATCTCCTTCAGAGTCACCTCTTGTTCCGGATGTCTCCAACATCTTCCATTTTCCACCTGCTCTTTTGCAAGCACTGTCTGACACTTATCGCACCAGTTCACATATGTCTTTTTCTTATACGCAAGCCCCTTTTCAAACATCTTCAAAAATATCAATTGTTCCCATCTGTAATATTCAGGATCACATGTGGCAAATTCCCTATCCCAATCATAACTGAATCCCATTCTCTTTAGCTGCCTTTTCATATAGCTTATATTATCATAGGTCCATTTTGCTGGATGGATATTGTTTTCAATAGCTGCATTTTCAGCCGGAAGTCCAAATGCATCCCATCCCATGGGATGAAGCACATTCATGCCCTGCATCCTCTTATACCGTGCCACAACATCACCAATAGTATAGTTTCGGACATGGCCCATATGTATCCTACCAGAGGGATACGGAAACATCTCTAAAAGATAGTATTTGGGCCTTTGAGGATCTTCTTCTACCTTAAATACTTTGCTTTCTTCCCATCTCTTCTGCCATCTCTGTTCAATCTCATGGGGATTGTATTTGAACTCCATCTCTCATACTCCTTAGCAAAAGATAATAATTTATATGTCTAATCTTGATTAGAGTCCAGCTTCTTAAGAAGCCCCTCTCTCTTTAATCTGTTATAGATGCTGTCAAGCACTCCATTTATAAATGCTCCTGAGTCTTCAGTGCCATACTGCTTCCCTATCTCCACTGCCTCATTTATGGTTACCTTTGGAGGTATATCTTCTCTAAATAGGAGCTCATATACTCCCATCCTTAGCAGATTCTTGTCCACCTTATTCATTCTCTCCAATCTCCAGTTAATGGATGCCTCACTGATATATGAATCAATCTTTTCTTTATTTATTGAAACACCTATTACCAGATCTTCCGAAAATTCCTTTAATTCTTCAGGTATCTCAAAATTATTAAAGATTATCTCTATAGCATTTTCAGGTTCAATATCTATAAATTCCATAAAAAAAAGAACTTTTAAAGCAAGTTCTCTGGACTTTCTCCTTTTTCCCATAAAGACCTAAATGAACCAAACTACTACAGGCTCTTTATTAGATTTACCATCTCCATTGCTGCCATTGCGGCATCCCATCCCTTATTGCCAGCTTTTGTCCCTGCCCTCTCTATTGCCTGCTCCAGATTATCAGTGGTAAGAACTCCAAAAAGCACTGGGATCTCACTTTCTAAAGCTACTGTCGCAATCCCTTTACTGACCTCAGCTGCTACATATTCAAAATGGGGTGTGGATCCCCTAATTACTGCTCCAAGGCATATGATTGCATCGAATTTTCCGCTCTTTGCCGCCTTCTTTGCAATCAAAGGTATCTCAAAAGATCCAGGAACCTTTATTATGGTTATATCTGAATCCTCTGCTCCATGTCTTTTAAGCGCATCTAAGGCACCTTCAGTAAGTTTCCAGGTAACAAAATCATTAAATCTGCTAACCACAATAGCGAATCTAAAGCCCTTTGCACTTACCGAACCTTCAATAATGTTTGCCATTACTTATCCCCTTTTATTAGAATTTCTTTATTAAAATTATTGTCTTTTACAAGATTAAGTATATGGCCAAGCTTTTCACATTTACACATAAGATACTTTATGTTTTCCGGCCTGGGCTCAATCTCCAATGGCACCCTTTCAGTAATTTCAATTCCATATCCCTGTAGCCCTATGATCTTTTTAGGATTATTTGTCATGAGTCTCATCTTTCTCACTCCAAGAGCTGCAAGGATCTGAGCTCCCACACCATAATCTCTTAAGTCCGGCTTAAATCCCAGCTTTTCATTAGCCTCCACTGTATCCAGACCCTGATCCTGAAGCGCATATGCCCTTAATTTATTTGCAAGCCCAATACCTCTACCCTCTTGTCTGAGATACAGGATTACACCTAAACCCTCCTTTTGAACCATCTCCATCGCCTTCTGTAATTGCATTCCACAGTCACATCTATAGGATCCAAAGACATCTCCTGTAAGACACTGGGAATGGACCCTAACTAAGACCTCCTTATCAGGACTGATCTCTCCTTTAACCAAGGCTATATGTTCATAGTCATCTATCTCATTTTTAAATGCAATAGCCTTAAATTCTCCATAACGGGTAGGAAGCACAGTCTCTGCCACCTTATGGACAAAGCTTTCATTTCTCAATCTATAGGCAATGACATCTGCAACAGTAGCTATCTTAAGCCCATGCTTTTCTGCAAATATCTCAAGATCAGGCATACGGGCCATTGTCCCATCGTCTTTCATTATCTCACAGATAACAGCGGCAGGTTTAAGGCCTGCAAGGCGTGCCAGATCCACCGAACCTTCGGTCTGGCCTGCTCTGAAGAGAACCCCCCCTCTTCTTGCACGCAGTGGGAATACATGTCCAGGGCTTACAAGATCATCTGGTTTGGCATCATCTCTTATGGCAGTCAGTATGGTATGAGCCCTGTCTGCCGCAGATATCCCAGTGGTTACTCCATGCCTGGCCTCAATGGATACAGTAAATGCGGTCTGAAAGGGAGATTGGTTGTCCTGAACCATTGGAGGCAATTTGAGTCTTTCCACTATCTCTGGAGACAGAGCCAGACATATAAGCCCCCTTCCATATTTTGCCATAAAGTTTATAGCCTCTGGAGTAACCTTTTCTGCTGCAATGCATAGATCCCCTTCATTTTCTCTATCTTCATCATCTACCAATATGATCATCTTACCTGCTCTTAGATCCTCCAATATATCTTCTATCTTTGATACAGGCATCTATCTTCTCCTTAAAGATATCCATATCTTTTTAATGTATCTTCTGAAATTCCCTCAGATTGATGAATATTAGATTTTGTAAGAAACTTTTCCACATATTTTCCTATAATATCTGTTTCAATATTTACAAGATCCCCCACATCCTTTTTTAGGATATTTGTCACTTCCCCAGTCTCTGGAATTATATTGACTTCAAAGCTGTTCTCACCACAACTGTTTATGGTAAGGCTTATACCATCAACTGCAATGGATCCCTTTTCAATGATATAGCGAGATATGTCCTTAGGTATCTCAAATATATATATCCAGTGCCTTCCTCTATTTATCTTTTTAACTATCTTTGCTGTGCAATCCACATGCCCTGTTACCAGATGTCCTCCCAATGGTGTGCTTAAGGTAATGGCAGGTTCCATATTTACCCTATCACCCCTTTTTATGTCTTTAAGAGTGCTTCTTTGTAAGGTTTCAGAGGATATATCAAATCTAAGGACACCCTTAGCTATGTCAACAACTGTAAGACATACTCCATCAATGGAGATGCTATCTCCTCTGGAAATATCTTTAATTTCAAATTCAGGCCTTATATCAATGGATATACTATCCCCCTCTTTCCTTACCCCCACGATCTCTCCCACTCCTTTTACGATTCCAGTAAACATGAAGACCTATCCTCTGTATTGGGGATACCCCACAATAAGGATATCATCATCAAATCTTTTAATGGTAATCCCTTTTAATATTATGCAATCATTGATATATCTTGCACCTCTCCCCTGAGCAAAAGGAATACCGTCAGAGCCCCCAAGCAATTTAGGTGCTAAAAATATATAACACTTATCAATCAACCCATATTTAAAAAAAGAGCCTAAGAGTCTTGAACCCCCTTCTAAGAGTAGAGAGGTTATGGAAAGCTTCCCCAGCCTCTTCAACACTTCTCTAATATCTAAAAGACCATCCAAAATGGGTATCTTATATATCCTGACATGTTCCTTTTCTCTCTCTTCAATTAATGAAGAGGGAGTATCTTCTCCTGTAAATATAATCGTTGGATAAGGGGTGTTCATAATCCTGCAATCTTTTGGTATGGAAAGATGAGTATCCAGGATTACTCTTACAATCTCTTTGTCTTTTCTATATCTTATATTCAAGAGTGGATTATCTTTAAGCACTGTCCCAATCCCTACCATTACTGCATCTACCATATATCTTAGCCTTTGAACATACCTCCTTGAAGGCTCATTGCTTATCCATTTGGAATCTCCACTACCTGTTGCAATAAATCCATCAAGGGTAATGGCTGTCTTTGAAATCACATAAGGTATTCCAGCAGTTACATATTTTATGTAGGCCTCATTCAATCTTTTACACTCCTCTTCCATTATCCCAACTATCACCTCTACCCCATTTTTCCTTAATTTTTCAATCCCTCCTCCCCTCACATTGGGATTGGGATCACGCATACCCACCACCACTTTCTTGATTCCACTTCTAATGATAAGCTCAGTGCAAGGGGGTGTTCTACCCCAGTGGTTACAGGGTTCCAGTGTTACATATAGGGTGTCCCCCTTCTTTATACCTCCCTTCACCCCCTTTATGGCCACTACCTCTGCATGATCCTCCCCTGCCCTTTTATGGTATCCCTTAGAGATGATCTTTCCATTTCTTACCACAACCGCTCCTACCATGGGATTGGGGGAAGTCTTTCCAAGCCCCCTTTTTGCAAGCCTAATTGCCTCTTTCATAAAGTGAGAGCTTTGCATAACCCCTTTTTACACTGGGGGTTACACCCCCAGACCCCCAAAAATTAACTTAAAATAACCCATAATTACAGCTTTTTTCTGAGAGCTTTTAAAAATTTAAAGCTCTCAAAGAGATGCTCTTTCATCTTTCCCCATCTTTCTTTTTTCTGGATCTGAGAATCTCCTGAAGTTCTGCCATAAACTCATTTATATCCCTGAACTGTCTATATACAGAGGCAAATCTTACATATGCCACCTCATCCCATTCCCTGAGCGTATTTATTACCTTTTCCCCTATCTCTTTGCTTTTGATCTCCTTTTTTCCAAGATCTTGGAAATGAAGTTCTAAAGAGTCCACAAACTCCTCTATCTTATTTATGCTTATGGGCCTCTTTTGGCATGCCTTTTTCATCCCTTCAATTATCTTTTCTCTACTGAATCGCTCTCTTCTTCCATCCTTCTTTATTACCATGGGAAGTATATCTTCATATCTCTCATAGGTAGTGAATCTCTTTTTGCACAAAAGGCATTCCCTTCTCCTTCTAATTGCCCTTCCATCCTTTGTCATTCTGGAATCTATCACCCTGTTTTGAATCTTACCACAATAGGGGCATTTCAATTTTGAAACCTCCTGATCCTGATTCCCGCCTCTTTTAGCATCTCATCTGCTAAGGGATCATCATAACCCTGCTCATAGATTATCTCTTTGATCCCTGCATTTATGAGCATCTTGGTGCATATTACACAGGGCTTGTTAGTGCAATAAAGCGTTGCTCCTCTTATAGAAATCCCATGAAAAGCGGCCTGAATAATGGCATTCTGCTCAGCATGTAGCCCCCGGCATAGTTCATGCCTCTGGCCAGAAGGGACAGATGAAGTCTCTCTTAGACAACCCACCTCTTCACAGTGTTTCATACCAGAGGGAGCCCCATTATACCCGGTTGCCAAGATCCTCTTTTCTTTTACAAGCACTGCTCCCACCTTTCTTCTAAGACAAGTGGATCTTCTGCTTACCATCCTGGCAATTTCCATAAAGTATTCGTGCCATGAGGGTCGAGACAATTCTCATACTCCAGGTATAGGACTATATTGATCGCCTTCTATATATTCATAGATAGGGAAGCGGGAGCAGAGTTCTAAGACCTCCTGTCTCTTCTTCCTTAGCATATCTTTATCATCAGGATGATCAATTACTTCTGAAATTATCTTAGCTATAATCTTCATCTCTTCCTCTTTCATCCCCCGCGTGGTAAGTGCGGGGGTTCCCAGCCTTAATCCGCTTGTAATCTTAGGACCTTTATCATCAAAAGGTATGGTGTTTTTATTTGTAATGATACCAACAGAGGCCAGTGCCCGCTCTGCCTCAAGACCTGTAATCCCTTTAGATCTTAGATCCACCAGCACAAGATGATTGTCAGTGCCTCCACTTACAAGTTCAAACCCATATCCTCTAAGCTCTTCTGAAAGCACCTTTGCATTCTTTACCACCTGAATCTGATATCTTCTAAATTCTTCACTAAGGGCCTCTGAAAAGCAGACAGCCTTTGCCGCAATAACATGCATAAGGGGCCCCCCTTGAATCCCTGGAAAGAGTGCCCTGTCAATAATCTGGGCATATTCCCTGTCACAGAGGACAAAACCACCCCTTGGGCCTCTCAATGTCTTATGGGTGGTAGATGTTATAAATTGTGCCCTCCCCACTGGACTTGGATGAAGTCCCGCTGCCACAAGGCCTGCAATATGGGCCATATCCACCATGAGATATGCATTTACGTCCTGTGCAATCTGGGAGAATTTTTCAAAATCAATCTTTCTGGGATATGCACTTGCACCAGCAATTATAAGCCTCGGCCTATGTCTCTTTGCCAGGTCATATACCTGCTCATAGTCAATGAGATGAGAAATACGGTCCACACCATAAGAGATGCTTTGATAGAGCTTTCCAGAGAAATTCACCTGACTTCCATGAGTAAGATGACCACCGTGGGACAATTCCATACCCAAGATCTTATCTCCTGGAGAAAGCATTGCCACATATACGGCCATATTAGCCTGAGAGCCTGAGTGAGGTTGAACATTTGCATGTTCTGCACCAAAAAGCCTCTTAGCCCTTTCAATTGCTAAACTCTCTGCCATATCCACATAGTCACATCCACCATAGTATCTCATGGAGGGATAGCCCTCTGCATATTTATTGGTCATTATATTGGCCTGTGCTTCAATTACTGCACGAGTTGCATAATTTTCTGAGGCTATCATAATAAGGGTATTCTGTTCCCTTTCCACTTCCCCTAATATTATCCTGTATATTTCAGGATCTATCTCTTTAAGGGATTCAGATATCAATGTATCTTTCTCCTTTTAAAGTTCTTTAAATGCCTTAAATACAAGGGTTGCATTGGTTCCGCCAAATCCAAAGGAATTGGAAATTGCCGCCCTTATCTCTGCTTTTCTGGCCTTATTTGGAACATAGTCAAGGTCAAGTTCAGGGTCAGGATTTTCATAATTTATAGTGGGAGGTATTATACCATTCCTTATAGCAAGCACCGTATATATGGCCTCCACTCCACCTGCTCCACCTAATAGATGCCCTATCATGCTCTTGGTTGAGCTTATGGAAAGACAATAGGCATGATCCCCAAATAGTCTCTTTATAGCCTTACACTCTGATAGATCATTTAGCTTTGTTGAGGTCCCATGGGCATTTATATAATCAATCTCTTCTGGCCGAAGACCGGAATCCATCAACGCATTTTTCATACAGAGATATGCACCCTCACCATCAGGATCAGGAGCTGCTACATGATAGGCATCTGCAGAGGTGCCATAGCCTACAATCTCTGCATAGATAGGCGCATCTCTACGAAGTGCGTGCCCAAGCTCTTCTAAGACCAAGATTCCTGCACCTTCTCCCATCACAAAGCCTTCTCTTCTCAGATCAAAAGGTCTGGATGCCTTCTCTGGTTCATCATTAAAAGAGGTGGCAAGGGCCTTCATTGCACAAAAACCGCCCAGTGCAAGGGGTGTTACCACCATCTCAGATCCTCCAGTTATCATCACATCCGCAATACCCTCTCTTATCATCCTAAATGCCTCACCCACCGCATGACAGCTTGCAGCGCATGCAGTTTCAATGGAAAGATTTGGGCCTTTTAGGCCAAATTCTATAGCGATCTGGCCTGGTGCCATATTGGCAATCATCCCTGGGATGAAGAATGGACTTATTCTCTCAGGCCCCTTCTCCAACAATACCTTATGGTAATGCTCCAACATACTTAACCCACCAAGACCTGATCCTGTAATACATCCAACCCTGTGAGCATCTTCAGAACCTATCTTAAGACCCGCATCTTCAATTGCCATCCGGGCGGATGCAATCGCATAGTGGACAAATATATCAAAACGCCTTATCTGTTTTTTGTCTAACCAGTCCTCTGAATTAAAGTCTGGGACCTCACCAGCGATCTTACATGGAAAGCGCGATACGTCAAATTTGGTAATCTTTCTTATTCCCGATCTTCCTGCACATATGGCATCCCAGTTCTTATCCACCCCTGTTCCCAAGGGGGTTACCATACCCAGACCTGTTACAACAACCCTCCTTTTCATATCATCTCTACTCCTGATAAAAGTAAAATGATCATTCACCTATGGCCTTTTTGATATATTCAATGGCATCTTTTACTGTTACTATCTTTTCAGCATCTTCATCAGGGACAGAGATATCAAATTCCTCCTCCATTGCCATAATGAGTTCCACCTGATCCAGAGAATCTGCACCTAAGTCATCCACAAAAGATGCCTCTGGAACCACATCTTCCTTAGGCACATTGAGCTGTTCACAGATGATCTTTATGACCCTTTCTTCAATGTCTCCCATCTTATTAGACCTCCTTATAAAAGTTTTTCAACTCCTTCCATTCCCCCTCTTTCAGATCATAATATAAACTGGAAAGCGCCAATAAGATTTGAAATCACCTCCAGTCAATGGCGCCTGAGTCAGAAACCACCCCCCTGGGCAGTCCCTGAGACCCTGGATATGGAGGCCTCTCCAGGGCATATGATGAGGGTTGTTGTCACCATACTATGGCATATACATACCGCCATTTACATGTATGGTCTGGCCTGTTATATAGCTTGCACCTTCTGAGCAGAGCCACCATACCACTTCTGCCACCTCCTCAGGCCTTCCCATCCTTTGCAAAGGGATCTGTGAGAGAAACTGCTCTTTGATCTTCTCAGGAATAGAGGCGGTCATCTCAGTATCAATAAATCCAGGTGCCACCGCATTTACCCGTATATGGCGAGCAGCCAATTCCCTTGCTAAGGTCTTGGTAAGGCCAAGGAGTGCGGCCTTACTGGCAGAATAATTGGCCTGCCCAATATTTCCAACCACACCACTGAGACTGGATATATTAACGATCCAGCCTTTTCTCTGCTTAATCATACCTCTGATTACTGCCTTTGTGCAATTAAAGGCACCTTTCAGATTCACCGATATCACCCTATCCCATAGTGTCTCATCCATTCTCATAAAGAGGGAATCGCCTGTAATTCCCGCATTATTAATCAAGACATCTACTCTATTATACTTAGATATTATATCTTTAAAAAATCTATCTACCTGCTCAAAATCTGAGACATCCACCTTTTTTGATTCTGCTTCAATCCCATATTCAGCCAATATTCTGAGTGTCTCTTTTGAGTCACTGTCATCTTTATCATTATGGCAGATGACAATTGTATCCCCATCCTTTGCAAACCTAATTGCCACTGCCCTTCCTATCCCCTTAGATCCCCCTGTGATTACTACTACTCTTTTATCCATAAAATATTATTCCTCTTCTATCTCCAAAATCTTTTTACCCTTATACGTGCCACAGTTAAGACATACCCTATGAGGAAGAATCGGTTCATGGCATTGAGGGCAATATACCACATTGGGTGGTTTAAAATGATGATGGGATCTTCGCATATCCCTTCTGGATCTTGATGTCTTCTTCTTAGGCACTGCCATAATTACACCTCTCCTTTCATAGACTCCTCAATTTCCCTTTAAGAGCAGCCAGTTTCTGAAATGCAGGATGCCCGTTGGACCTGCTGCATCCACAATCTCTTATGTTCAGATTCTCCCCACAAACAGGACAAAGGCCTTTACATTGCTCACTACAAAGATTCTTAAAGGGTATGGACAGAAATATCTGCTCCCTTAAAAGGTCATTTAGCTCTAACTCTTCTCCCTGGATATATTCGATGTCAAGATCCTCCTCTGAAAGCTCCACCTCTTCCATATCTATAAGATCTGGCATCTGTTCCAGATACACTTTAAATGGTGAGGATATGGGATAACTAAATCTTTCAAGACATCTGTCGCATGAAAGTAACAGGACGCCCTCCATCTTTCCATCCACTACAAAATGACTTCCCGCCTTATATATACTCATTAATACATCTATCTTGGATTCTATATCAATGGAGGGCTCATCCGGTGCCACTTCATGCCACCAACGGCTATCAAGAAAAAATGAAAAGTCCTTTCCTCTTTCATCTATGGAGGTTAAATCCACTAACATGACTTTATGCCTAAATTTATTAAATTTCCCGCACATCTAAAAATGTGCGGGTATATCAGAATGCATTATACATATCTATAAATCTCTATTTGTCAAGGTAATTAAATTCAAATTAGATAAATAGACCCTTCCCTAAGACCTCTTTTACCTCCTTAAGCTTAATCCCTTCAATTCCATAAAATATTAAAAATATTTGAGGAATCCTTCTAAGCAAATTTAGATCTTCCATTGCCTCCTGGATACTCAGTTTTCCTCTTATATCATAAAAGTCCTTTAGTTTTAAAAAGACCCTATAGATGAACTCTTCCCTACCCTCCCTTTTTATTATCTTCTTATCTGAAATGAGCTCCAATAGCCCACATAGAGGAGGTATATATCTTTTAATCATCCTGTAATTGTAGTAATATGCGGCCCTATCTTCCTTAAATCTACGGGGTGCGAATCTTTCAATCTTTTTTATGAAGAGATCCAGTTCCTCCTCTGATCCAGAAACAGACGCTTCTCTTCTTTTAAATATCTTCTTTATCATAGTTAAATTTTAGCTTAATTAAATATTCTTTAAGAATCAAGGATAAAAAGGTAAAATTAATATTTAAGAATGAGAGCTTTGCATAACCCCTTTTTACACTGGGGGTTACACCCCCCTCCGGGTCGGATGACCCTCCAGGGC